>CAIRXZ010000097.1 GCA_903882645.1 uncultured Acidobacteriia bacterium
TCATCCCCATGGTCGGGCCGGTGGCGGCCATTGTGATCGTTTTCCTGGCGGCCACGCTTTCGGGCGCCAACCACATCCTGACCATCCTGGCGCTCCTGATCGCCTACCGTTTCTTCCAGGACTACATTCTGAGCCCTCACCTGATGTCTTCGGGGGTCGAGCTGCATCCGCTGCTGGTGATCTTTGGAGCGCTGGCGGGCGCGGAGTTGGCCGGCATCCCGGGAATGTTCCTATCCGTTCCGGTACTGGCGACGCTGCGCGTGTTCTACTTCAGGGTTCGCAAAGCGCAGGCGTCGTCCGTCTCGTCGGCGGCGTCATAGCAGCCTTTGCACCCAGGGCTCGATCTTCGCCGGCGGCGTTTGGGGTGCGAAGCGCTTCACCACCTTCCCCTCGCGATCCACGAGGAACTTGGTGAAGTTCCACTTGATTGACTTCCCCAGCAGGCCCCAGGCGCGATCCTTGAGAGTATCCGTCAGACGAACCCCACCCTGGATGGCGAGCGGGTTTGATGGTTCAGTGGAGGGATGAGCGAAGAACAGCTGAGCGTGGCGCGGCGGCGGCGGACGCCGGCCGAGGCGGCGCAGTTGGTAGCGGAATATCAAGCGAGCCAGTTGAGCAAACGCGAGTTCTGCCGCGAGCGGGGCGTGGCCGTCTCCACGCTGGAGGCGTATCGCAGCGGGCGGCGGCTGGCCCGGCCCAAGCCGGCCCAGTGGATGGAAGTGGAAGTCCGAGAGGTGCAGTCGGGGGCGGTGGAGGAAGAGGGAAGCGGGCTGGCACTGGTGCTGGCCAAGGGCCGGAAGATCGAGGTGAGCCGCAGCTTCGACACCGCGACTCTGGCGCAGTTGCTGAACCTGCTGGAGCGGGACTGAGGCATGTTCGGCTGGGGGCCGGCCACGCGGATCTACCTGGCGGCGGGGGCCACCGACATGCGCAAGGGGTTCGAGGGACTCTACGGGCTGGTGCGCGACCGGCTGGAATCCGATCCGCTGAGCGGGCACGTGTTCGTTTTCGCCAACGCGCGGCGCAACCGGCTGAAGCTTTTGTTTTGGGACGGAAGCGGCCTATGGGTGTGCGCGAAGCGCTTGGAGCGAGGGTGTTTCGGCTGGCCGGAAGCCGTGGCGCAGCAGGTGCGGGTCACGCTGAGCCACGAAGAGCTGGCGCTGCTGGTGGGCGGGATCGATCTGGACTCCACCCGGAAGCGGCGCTGGTATCGCAAAGCGGGGACGGTCGAAGAAAAGAGTTGCAAGCCCGAGAATGTTCTTGCCAGTTAAAAGAGTCCGAGTTATAGTTATACTTCCTCCGCCTGGTTTTCCCGATGCCGCGCGAGTCTGCGTGAACCGGAGTTATAAGTTCCGGAATTCTCTTGTAAGTTAACACACTTCGAGTTATATTCGTTCTTGCCTCTCTCCCTCGCCCCACCCTCCAGCTCGCTTCCCGACGCCGAACGAATCGCCCGGCTCGAACAACAGCTCGCCTGGGCGGCAATGAAGATCCAACTGCTGGAAGAGCGCCTGCGGCTGGAGCGCATCAAGAAGTACGGCGCCGCGAGCGAGAAACTCAACAGCGCGCAACTGGAGCTGCTGGAACTGGAACCCGGCGTGAGCAACGCGGAGGTCCAGGCGGAAAGCGAGCGGGAGCCCGTGCCGGCGCCCAAGCCCCAGCCGGAGCGGCGGCCGCATCCGGGTCGGCAAGAGTTTCCGGCGCATCTTCCGCGCGTGGAAAAGATCGTTCCCTGCGCGCCGGAACAGTGCACCTGCAAGCAATGCGGCGGGCCCACCGAAACGATCGGCTACGACAGCAGCGAGCAACTGGACGTGGAGCCGGCGAAGTACTTCGTGACGGTGACCAAGCGCGAGAAGCGGGTCTGCAAGAAGTGCGAGACGGCGGGCGTGGTGACGGCGCCGGCCCCGGCGCGGATCGTGGAGAAGGGCCTGGCGAGCGACCGGGTGGTGCTGGACACGGTGGTGTCCAAGTACAGCGACCACGTTCCGCTGTACCGGCAGAGCGCGATCCTGGAGCGGGAGACGGGGATCGAGATTCACCGAGCCACGCTGGACGGCTGGGTGATGCGGGTGGGCGAGTTAGTGACTCCGATCGCGGCGGCGATGCGGATCGAGTTACTAGGTGGGAGTTACATTCAGGCGGATGAAACTCCGGTGGATGTGCAGATGCACGATGGGAGCGGGCGCAACCATCAGGCTTACTTATGGCAGTACGGGCGGCCGGAAGGGAGCGTGGTGTTCGACTTCCGGATGGGCCGCGGGCGGGACGGGCCCAGGGAGTTTCTGGGGACCTTCGAAGGGTTGCTGCAGACCGACGGCTATATCGCCTACCAAAAGGTGGGCGGGACGAAGCTCGTGCATGCGTGTTGTTGGGCGCACGCCAGGCGCTACTTCGTGGAAGCGCTGAAGGTGAATCCGGAGGACGCGGCGGCGGCGCGCGTGGTGGTGGCGATTGACGATCTGTTCGCCATCGACGCGGAGGCGCGCGAGCGTGGTCTGGACGTGGCGGCGCGCCATGAGCTGCGCATGGAGCGGGCTCCGCAGGCGCTGGAAATCGTCGAGCGGCGGGTGGAGGCGGCGCGGGCCGAGGCTCTGCCGGCGAGCAAGTTGGCCCGGGCGGCGAACTATACGCTGACGCTGGGGCCGAAGCTGAAGCGCTTCCTGGATTATCCGGAGTTGGAGCTGAGCAACAACCTGGCGGAGAACTCGATGCGCGGAGTGGCGATCGGTCGGAAGAACTGGATCCATCTGGGGAGCCGCGAGGCGGGGCCGAAGGTGGCGGCGATTTTGTCGGTGGTAGAGACGTGCCGAAGGATGGGGATCGCGGCGCGGGAGTATCTGGGCGCGGTGCTGCCGGGACTGGGCGGGGTTTCGATTCGACGTATCGCGGAGTTCACGCCGGCGGCTTGGGCGGCCGGGCGGCGGTGAGTTGGGCCGAGGCGAATGTCAAGGGTGGGGTTGGTCTGACGGATACGGAAGATCGAGGTGAGCCGCAGCTTCGACACCGCGACTCTGGCGCAGTTGCTGAACCTGCTGGAGCGGGACTGAGGCATGTTCGGCTGGGGGCCGGCCACGCGGA
>CAIRXZ010000098.1 GCA_903882645.1 uncultured Acidobacteriia bacterium
GGTCAGCGGCATCACGAACGCCATCGCCATCAGCGCCGGTGGCTTGCACACCTGTGCCCTTCTCTACGGCGGCACGGTCAAGTGCTGGGGCGGGAACGCCTTCGGCCAGCTCGGAAACGGCACGAAGACCGATCACTCGACCCCGGTCGCGGTCAGCGGCATTGCGAACGCGACCGCCGTCAGCGCCGGTCACACCCACACTTGCGCCATCCTCTCCGGCGGCACGGTCGAGTGCTGGGGTTACAACGCCCGCGGCCAGTTCGGAAACGGCACGACGACCGATCGCTCGACCCCGGTCGGTGTGGTCGGTTTGACGCCTTGAAATCGGTTCGTCCGCCAGGATGAGAGTCACGATCGCCTGAAAGGGCTAGAGCTGGCGCTCGCGGAAGGTGGGAGGCACTCGCGAGTGCACGTAAAAGTCCTCCGCCTCGACCGATCTCCGCGGGCGCGATACACGACGGCTTTCCTTTAAGACCTCCACCGAAAGTCATCATGTCCCGCGAAGCGGAGCGGACTTTGGGTGGTAATGGGCCGTACGCGATTCGAACCTGCGACCTTGGGATTAAAAGGAGGCCCTAGCTACCTCGGCCTGTCTCGGCCTAGCTCGGAAACAAGCGGTTTTAAACCGATTTCGGCCGTTCGATCTCGGTGGATCTCGGTAGGGCTGGTTGCCCCCGTGTTGTCCCCGGGTTGCGCTTACGACAGGTCCCACTGTCGGGTGGACCAGCCTTAAGGCTGAACAGAGCAGGATTTCCGGGCCGTCGTCAGATCGGCTCGGATATGACGCTGGCCAAAGAAGGGCTTGAGGCTGCGCCCGCCGAAGCGTAAAAACGTAATGGACCCGCGTCTACCAAGGAACCGCCGCCGTGGGTTGGATGCGCAGGTTGTTCGCTTTGCGCTGTGACGATATTGGTCGTCGCGACAGAGGTGAAATCCGATGACATTGAGGAGACTCTTGCAGCTACTGGCATGCATGCTGGTGGTTCTGATCGCCATCCCCTTCACCGCCGGTTGTTTACTGATGCAAAGTCAGAGTCAGCGCATAGATAAGCAGATTCGGAATCTAGCCTCCGAGGACAGTGCTGTGCGAGAGCGTGCGGTCGAAGAACTCGTGCGAATAGGACCGCCGGCAGTGGGAAAACTGACTGTCGCGCTCAAGAATGCAGATATCGAGGTACGAGCTAGCGCAGCAGAGGCACTCGGAAAGATAGGGTCTACAAAACTAATACCAGGCGAGACGGTCTACGATCCTGTAGCCTCGCTCCTTACTGCACTCGGAGACGCGAATGCCTCTGTACGTCATCAAGCGCGCAACGCCCTTGCCAACATGGGAGTACCGGCGTTTCTGCGACTGATTGATTCCTCCGATCGACTACTATCGCAGCTTGACGTGCCTGAATCCGAGCTATCTGCGGCGCGTCGCGCAACGCTCAGCGGTATGAAAGGTAAGGACGACGCAGAGTCGCTCGCACTGACCCTGGGAGACCCGCTCACTTATTACGATGTTCCCGAAGAAGCGTTCGTTGTGCTCGGTAACATAGGCACTCCGGCGCTGATCTTCTCAGCACAGCACAGCGCAATAGAAGGCGGCTACCTTGAGCGCGGCGCGAGGCTATGCGCTGTAATTGTCGCGAACTTCCCGAAGAGCAGCGACGCTGCGACCGCGGTCTCGGAGATGCGGGAGTATCTCCGAGCGAAAGTGAAAGAGCTACAGAAGAGGGCTGGTTATTTCCGTAGGCTGGTGAATGCGGTCAAGAGGAATACCACGATGGGGGCACCCGAAGAGGGACTCAGCGCCGATTCTTACGGCAGAATAGATTACGGCAGAATAGCGTTACCTCTCCGCAAGTTCGCGCAGACGAAGAGGCTCGCCGAGGCCTTGACCCATATGGGCAATGCCGTATTTTACGGCGATTCCGCCATCAGCGGTGAGCCCACCGAAGGAGCGTATATATCCCCAGAAGGCTCCACCTACTACATAGACGTTGAGGAAAGCTTACGTGCCCTTGCGCAA
>CAIRXZ010000099.1 GCA_903882645.1 uncultured Acidobacteriia bacterium
TAATTTCTAGAGGTCCTTGATTGAGCATAAACGAGATACACATCGGGAATCCCTCTTTCGGGCCAAATTCTACAATCGTAGTGTGGAAGTTGGGTTAGCTCGGCCCGGGGCCTGATGGGCGGTTGAAAGGACGCGAAAACTAGCTGATGGCTGATGGCTGATGGCTGACGGCTTCTTTTTGGCGGCTCAAGTGGGCCATAAGAAACAGCGCGGCAAGACCAGCCAGCAGGCCGAACGTCGCGCCCAAGCCGAGCGCTTCCGGGCGGTGGAATCCGAGGCCCACGGTTAGCGCCACGTTCAGCAGCAGCGGGATTGCGGCGGCGATAACCGGCGGCCATGGCCGGTCGAGGGCGAACAGCGAGCGCGAGGCGATCTCGATCAGGCTCCAGCCGATCAGGCTCGGCCCCAATCCCAGGAACACCGCCGAGACCAGGCGCGTGGAGTCCGCCGTGAAGCTGCCGTGCTGGAACAGGAGCGCGATGGCGGGCCGGCGGAAGAGCAGCGCGAATCCGCACCCGCCCACGGCGGCCAGTGCCGTCAGCGCCATGGTGCGGTCGATCAGGCGGAACGCTTCACGCAGCCGGAAGGCGCTTCGCAAGCGGGCGATTTCCGGCAGAAGCGAATTGGAAATCGGAGTGACCAGGAGGGCCAGAGGCACCGAGACGCCGCGCATGCAGTAATCCAGAGCGGCGGCCATTCCAGGGCCGCTACGCGTGGCCCAGGCCCTGGTGAATGTGATGTTCAGGCCAATGCCGGCGGCGTAGACCACGTAGAATGCCGGTTTGGCCAGTATCTCGCGCCAGTGTATCCGGCACGGCGGGGCCGCCGCTACGTCCAGCCTGGACCGGGCCGCGTACCACACGATGGCGAGTTGCATCCATGCGCCGGCCGCGTAGCCGATCGCGAACGCATACACCCCCAGCAACTTCCACAGGGCCAGGGCGGCGGCGACCATGAACAGGTTGAGCGTCGCCTGGTAGAAGGCGGTGGGGCCGAAGCGCCGGTCCGTGTAGAGCAGCGCGCATTGCACCGCCGCGACGCCGGCGGCTACGATGGAAGCGGCCATGATCCGCAGGTTGGCGACGGCCGTGGAGAAGTAGAGCGGATCGAGGCCCGGAGCCAGCGCTTTCATGAGCCACGGCGCCGCGAGGATAACGGCCCCGGCGACCGCCGCCAGCGCCCAGGCGAAGGTTCGGCTGAGCTTGAGGAA
Source organism: uncultured Acidobacteriia bacterium (assembly GCA_903882645.1). Taxonomy (GTDB): domain Bacteria; phylum Acidobacteriota; class Terriglobia; order Bryobacterales; family Bryobacteraceae; genus BOG-224. Next base: position 1,211 of record CAIRXZ010000099.1, read on the forward strand.
CAGCGCCGTGCGCTCCTCCCCCCGGCAGGCCGTGAGCATGGGAACAAACGCGAAGACGATGCTATTGATCAGAATGGAGTTCAGCGTGTCCAACGGCCCCATCGTCACCGCCAGCGTATCGGCGCGGCTGTGGGTGCCGAGGAGATAAGCGGTCAGCGCCGCCCGGACATAGCCGAAGACATTGCCGACCAGGACGCCGGCGACGAGGGTGAGGCCGCCACGCACCAAAGGGCTTTCCACCGCCCGCGCGCGAACGCGTTCGGCGGCCGATGCGGGAGATGATTCCGTGGTTCCCAGATAACCTCGATCGAGCCGGCGCGGTTCTTCAGTGGGGCGGACCTCCCGGTCTGCCTTCTTTCCGCGACGCATGCTCGAGAAACGCTCGCAACTCAACTGAACCGAATGCCATATTCTCAATGAGCCGCGGCCGCTCGCCGAACAACAAGAAGGCAGACCAGGAGGTCCGCCCCACTGGCCACTAGGCCGTCGCGGCCAGGGCGCTCCGGGCGGCCGCCAGCGCGGCTTCGTAGTTCGGGAAGTCGGCCACCTCTTTCACGTACTCCGCGTGCCGGATCTTGTTGTCGCGGTCCACCACGAAGATCGCGCGGCTTTCGATGCGCAGCTCTTTGATCAGCGTGCCGTAGTTGGCGCCGAAGGAGCCGTCTTTGTGGTCGGACAGCATCTTGACATGGTCCACGCTGAAGGCCCCGCACCAGCGCGTCTGGGCGAACGGCAGATCCATGCTCACGGTGACGATGTCGACGTCCGGAAGCTGCGCGGCCGCGTCGTTGAACTTCTTGGTCTGCGCGTCGCAGACCGGGGTATCGAGCGAGGGGACCACGCTGAAGATGCGCACGCGGTTGCCCGTATCTTTCAACGTAACGGGCTTCAGGCCCTTATCCACCAGGTTGAATTCCGGGGCGTCGTCGCCGGGCTTCAACTCGGGGCCGATCAATGTCAGGGGATTGCCCTTCAAGGTTGCCGCTCCTGGTCTTTCCATTACTTCTCCTCCTGTTTTTCGATAAGACTCCTATTGTATCAACGCGGCCAACTTTTCCGGCTCGAAAACGGGCAACTGGCAGGCGTAGCCGCGGCAGACGTACGCGCTGGCGCGGCCGCCAATCTTCTCCATGGATCGGATGGCGGGGATGCCGGCCGCCAGCTTGCGCCGGGTCTCGGGCGAGTCCACCAGCAGCACGACGCGGCTGGGCGCGAAGCGCGCATGCAGGATTCGCGCCAGCGCCGCCGTGTCCGGGGCCCCGCGCTCTCCCACCAGCACCACCTCTTGAGGTTCGCGCAGGAGGAAGTCGCAGGCCGCCAGCATCTGGGGCAGGGCCGCGGGGGCGGCGGCCAGGCGCGAGGCGAAAGCCGCCAGCGTCCGCTCGGCCGACTCGCGGAACTCCGCGCGGTTCATCATCCGCGCAAGGCGCAGCAGATTCCGCGCGGCCACCGAATTGCCGCAAGGCTCGGCGCCGTCGTAATCTTCCTTTACCCGCACCACCAGCTCGGGGTTCGGCGCGGCGCTGAAGAAGGCGCCGCCATCGGGATCCTCGAACAGCTCGATCTGCTTCTCGGTCAGCCGCGCCGCGGCGTCGAGGTGCGCGATATCGAACTGGGTCTCGTACAGATCGAGCAATCCCTGCGCGAGCAGAGCGTAGTCGTCCAGGAAGCCCGGTACGGCCGCATCGCCGTTGCGGTAGCGGTGCAACAGGATGCCGGTCGCCGGGCGGACCATGCGGGAGAGCAGGAACTCCGCCGCTCGGCGCGCGGCAGCGGCATAGCGCGGCTCCTCCAGCACCGCGCCGCCCAACGCGAAAGCCGAAATCATGAGACCGTTCCAGGCTGTCAGGATCTTGTCGTCGACGCGCGGGCGCGGACGCGCGGCGCGGGCGTCCAGAAGAATGGCTTCGGCGCGCAGCAGCGACGCGCGTACTTCCCCGACCGGCCGCCCGAACTGCCGCGCGGTCTCCTCCGCGCTGTGAGCCTGGTAGAGGATGTTCCTGCCGGTGAACTCGCCGTGCGGGTCGTGGTCCACGTTGCCGCCCTCCGCGGCGCCGTAGCGGTAGAGGAACCAATCGGTGGAATCCGCCGCCGAGTTGATCGTGCATCCCGCCCTTGGCCATTTCGCGCAGCGTCAGGAGCGCCATGTCGAGCGCTTCGGGATTCTTCGCGCCGGCGTAGTAGCGCAGCAGGAAGTTGAGGACGGAGGGCCTCGGGAACTTGGGCGCGCCGCCGAAGCCGCCGCGCTCGGGATCGAACGTGCGCCGGAAGATCGAGAAGCCGCCGTCCAGCAGCCCCTGGTCTACGGCCGGCGGGCCGGAGCGCGGCGGCGGGAAGCTCGCATTTTGCGCGAGCTGCTCTACGGCGTCGCGGGCCGAGTTCACTACCCGGCCGCGATCGGCCGCCCACGCCGCGGCGATCTGCGTCAGGACGGAAGCGAAACCGGGATGGCCGTAGCGAGGCTCCGGCGGGAAGTACGTGCCGCCGAAAAACGGCTGCAAGCCGGGGGTCAGCCACACCGACATCGGCCAGCCGCCGCTGCCGGTGGCGGCCTGCACGAACGTCATGTAGATGTGGTCCACGTCGGGGCGCTCTTCGCGATCCACTTTGATGGGCACGTAGTCGCGGTTCAGCAGCTCCGCGATACTCTCGTTCTCGAAGGACTCCCGTTCCATGACGTGGTACCAGTGGCAGGTGGAGTAGCCGACGGAAAGAAAGATGGGCTTGTCCTCGCGGCGCGCCTTATCGAACGCCTCGGCGCCCCAGGGATACCAGTCCACCGGGTTGTGGGCGTGTTGCAGCAGGTACGGACTCTTTTCGTTGGCAAGCCGGTTCGAGCGCATCGTGATCCTGTTCGGAGCCGCGACGTCCCGGGTCGGAGCCGCGACCGATAGGGAGCGGTTTGGTCCAGGCCCGAAGACCCCTCATCCAATGGTAACCCTTGCGATGTCTGGGAGTTACAGGCCTTTTGGGAATTTGCGGCGGCGGCGCCTCCGCCGATGGCAGAACAAGGGAATGACTCGATTCACTGCCCTTCCGGCGCTGGCTGCGCGCACTCTAGCGGCTCAAGACCGGGCGCGCCAAACTGTCGATAGACGGCCGCTCTCAACCGTCGGTTTCCAATCTCCAAACTGCTCCCTTGACTCGTCTGTTTACAAATTGTAAACTATGACCGTGCGGGTGATTAGCAGGAGAGCGGCGAGGGACTTCGGCGCAAAGCACACCGATTCCGTACCGTCCCTGTCCAACTGGCTGGTGATCACGCGCAAGGCGAGGTGGCGGAACTTCGCCGAACTGCGCGAGGACTTCGGCAGCGCGGACCAGGTGGGACGCCGGACGGTGTTCAACATCGCCGGGAACAAATATCGCCTGATCGGCCGGGTGAACTACCGAACGCAGAAGGTCTTCATTCTGCGCATCATGAAGCACGCGGAATACATGAAGGGGGAGTGGACGTAAATGCCTGTAAGAGCTCGGCGCAAGCTGATCGACCCGGAAGAATACGCACGCCTGATCGCGGTATCGCTGCCGATTCCACCGAGAACCGACGCCGATAACGAACGTCTCATCGAAATGCTCTCCGCGCTCGACGAACGCGAAGACCTCACGCCGGAGGAGGCGGCCTTCGCCGAGCTCCTTGCGATTGTCATCGAAGATTTCGAGGAAAAGCACTATGCGCTGCCGGCGGTGGCGCCTCAGGAAGCGCTAGAGGCGCTGATGGAGGACCGCGGTCTCCGTCACAAGGACGTCGCGCCGGTGGTCGGCAACAAGGGGCTCACGACGGAGATCCTGAACGGCCGCCGCAAGATCGGCGCGGCGGTGGCTAAGCGGCTCGCCGGCCACTTCCGCGTCCCGGTCGAGCTTTTCCTGTGAGCTGGGCGCTTAACCCTGTTGGGGATGCTGCGGCAAAAGGTATGGGCAGGCGCTTCCGCCTGCCAACAGACCGCCCAAAGATGATGGGTCCCCACGTCGGGTAAGCCCCCCCCCAATTCCCCACCCCCAGGCTCTTTCGGGTCTGCTACTATTGTTCTGGTATCCCCTGAATTGTCCGGCCCGCCATCCGTAGGCGGGACCTGCATATGTCAAGTTTGCCTCTGGCGTTGCTGGTGGTTCATTCGGCCACCGACCGCTTTGTCCGCGGCCTTTTCGACGATACGTTCACCGGCATCCACCAAATGGCGTGGTTCGACTGGGCCATGCTCATCCCGTACTTTACGGTCCTGGTCATCCTCTCGGTCTACGGCATCCACCGCTACGACATCATCCGCACGTATTTCAAGCATCGGAAGAAAGCCACGGGCGAGCCGCCCAGCCGCTTCGAGCAGCTTCCACCGGTAACCATTCAGCTTCCGCTCTTCAACGAGAGGTACGTGGTAGAGCGACTGGTGGACGAGGTGGTCAAGATCGAATATCCGAAAGATCTGCTTCAGATCCAGGTGCTCGACGATTCGACGGACGATACGGCGGCGTTCGCCGAGGCGCTCGTGGAACGCTACCACGCGCTGGGCTATCCGATCGAATATCACCACCGCGCGAACCGCCACGGGTACAAGGCCGGCGCTCTTCAAGAGGGGTTGAAGACGGCCACCGGGGAGTTTGTCGCCGTTTTTGACGCCGATTTCTGCCCTCCGGCGGATTTCCTCCAGCGGACCATACACCACTTCGCCGATCCCGGCGTCGGGGTGGTGCAGACGCGCTGGAGCTATCTGAACCGCGACTACAGCTTCCTGACGGAAGTGGAAGCCATGCTGCTCGACGGCCATTTCATCCTGGAGCACGGGGCCCGGTCGCGCGCGGGCTTTTTCTTCAACTTCAACGGGACGGCCGGCATCCTGCGCAGGAGCATGATCGACGACGCCGGCGGCTGGCAGCACGACACGCTCACGGAGGATTCGGACCTGAGCTACCGCGCCCAGCTCAAAGGCTGGCGCTTCGTCTATCTGCCGGGCCTCGACTGCCCCTCGGAGCTGCCGGTGGAGATGCACGGCTTCCAGGTGCAGCAATCGCGATGGGCCAAGGGCCTGACGCAGGTGGCCAAGAAGCTGCTGCCGGCGATCCTGCGGGCGGACTTGCCCAAGCGAGTGAAGGCGGAGGCGTTCCTGCACCTGACGCCGAACATCTCCTATCCGCTCATGGTGGTGATGTCGGCGCTGCTGCTGCCGGTGATGATCGTGCGCTTCTACATGGGCGTGTGGCAGATGGTGTTCATCGATCTGCCGCTCATTGCGGCGTCGTTCTGGTCGATTTCGCTGTTTTACGTGGTGGCGCAGCGCGAGCTGCATCCCCAGAATTGGAAGCGCTCGATCCTGATGCTGCCGATGCTGATGGCGGTGGGCGTGGGCCTGACGATCGTCAACACGCGCGCGGTGCTGGAGGCGGTTTTCGGGGTGAAGTCGGCCTTTGCGCGCACCGCGAAGTACGCCATCGGCGAGCGGCGGGTCAACCTGGAAACCAGGAAATACCGCCGCCGGAGCGGCTGGCTGCCGTATGCCGAGATCCTGGTGGGGTGCTACTTCGCGGGCATGATCGTGTTCGCCTTCCAGACGTACAACTACTTAGCCACGCCGTTCCTGCTGCTGTTCGTGGCGGGCTATTGGTGGGCGGGCTTCGGCACGCTGTACCAGGAATATCAGGTCAGGCTGCGGTGGCTCAGGCAGCGGCGGCTGGAGCTGGCGGGGCAGGCCATTCGCCTGCCGTAAGATGGCTGACAGCTATTTCGCCGACAGCTATTCCACGATTCTCCCGTCGCGCATGTGAACGGTGCGGTGGCCGTAAGCGGCGGCTTCGGGGTTGTGGGTGATCATGAGAATGGTCTGCCCGAGCCTTTGGTTCAGATCGCGCAGCACCTCGAGCACGGCCTTGGAGTTTTCGGTATCGAGGTTGCCGGTCGGCTCGTCGGCGAGCACGATGGCCGGATGGTTCACGACGGCGCGGGCGATGGCGACGCGCTGCTGCTCGCCGCCGGAAAGCGCGCTGGGCTTGTGGTCCAGCCGGCTGCCGATGCCGAGCAGGCGCAGGATCTCGTCGAAGGCCGGATCGGGTTTGGAATCCATGCCCGCGATGTAGCGAGCGACCGCGATGTTGTCGCGCGCGGTGAGGTTCGGCAGCAGGTTGAACTTCTGGAACACGAAGGCGACAGTCCGTTTGCGGAGCCGGGTACGGGCGGCGTCCGTCATGGCGGCCAGATCCCGGCCGTCCACGACGACCGAACCGGAGGTTGGCGGCGTCAGGCCCCCAATGACGTGAAAGAGGGTGGACTTGCCGGAGCCGGAAGGACCGACGATGGATAGGAACTCACCGGCGGGCACGTCGAGGTCCACGCCCCGCAGCGCGGGTACGTCCACCTTCCCCACCCGATAGATCTTGCGCAGGCCGCGGACCTGGATGATGGGGCCGCTATTCATACGCCAGCGCCTCGATGGGGTCGTGGCGGGCGGCCGTCAGCCCGGGATACAATGCGCCGAGGATAGCGGCCACAAGCGTGATCGCCAGCGCGCGAAGCCACCAGGAAAAGACGATCTCCATCTGAAACGAAGCCGGCTGAAAGGTCTCGATGACGTAGCGCGCTCCGAAGCTCATGAGGATGCCGAGCGCCGTGCCGCCCGCGCCGAGCAACAGGGCCTCGGTGAGAATGATGCGGAGGATGAACCCCTTGGATCCGCCCAGGCTCTTGAGAATCCCGATCTCGCGCGTGCGCTGGAGCACCGCCATGTACATGGACAGGCAGACGACGGCAAAGCCAATTACCACGCCGATACCCATGATGACCAGGATGAACGCATGCAATCCCTGGCTGTTCACAGTCTCCTGGAGTTGGGTGGCGAGTTCCTCCATGGACCAGATGGGATAGCCGGGGAGGCTCTGCTTGAGCTGGCCGATCACTGCCTGGGTGTTGGCGGGATCGTCGAGCTTGATGTAGATCTGGCTCAGGTTCCCGTTCGCGGAGTCGAGATTCTGCAGCACCTTGAGCGGTACCAGGATATGCGACAACTTTCCGCCCTCGACGATGCCGCAAACGCGCCAGGTGCGGTTCATGACTTCGATGGAATCGCCGACGCGCTTCTTGGTCTGCTCGGCGTAGTAGCGGTCGAGGATGATGTCGTCGGAGTTTCGGAAGGGGCCGCCTTGCAGGTAGTGAAGACCGCCGCTCATGCGGTTGAACTGGTCCAGATCGACGCCGTTGACGATCAGGGGCAACTCGGCGGAGTGAGAAACCACTCCCATGACGACGGCGACGTGGGGCCGTTTGGCAAAGTAATCCAGAAACTTCTCCGGCAGCGCAGCGCCGCTCTGGCTGGTGACCGACCTGGCGTTGCTGCCGCGCACCACGATATCGGCGCCGCTGCCGCGCGCCCGGCGCTGCGAATCGGCTATCATGCCGTGGCTCAGGCCCACGAGGCAGAGGATCAGAGTCACGGGCACGCCGATGAGCAGGATGCTGAGCAGGCTGCGCATGGGCCGGTGCTTGAGGTTCTCCAGGACGAGTTTTCCGGTCACTGTCTTGCTATTTCTTCTTTCTTGGCGGCGGCGCGAACGCGGGCCGGGGCGGCGCGGGCGCGGGGGCCTGCCCGACCACGCGCAGCGTGGTTCCTTCCGGCTGGTTCAGGACGAACTTCTCGGCCGCCACGCCCTTGTTGATATCCATCTTCACCACGTCGATGACCACGCCGTATTCGTCCTGAGGACGGTTGATCTCGATGTGCTTGGCGAAGGGCGCGTTGTCGAAGTAGCGCCACTGGTCGTAACGCGCATCGCTGAGAATATCGCCGGCGCTGTCGAAAATCAACTGGCGCGCGACGCTGAGGTTGAGGCGGTTGAACCAGATGGCGCGCTTCAGCAGCAGTTGGCCGCCGCCGTCCTCCTGCACCTCGTTGAGGATGTAGAACGCGTCCTCCTCGTCGGTGAAGTTCTCCATCAGGATCCTGTCCGGATTGGACAGGGGCCGCACCAGCAGCGCGTCCAGAAGGTGCTGCGGGCGCAGATTCTCGAGCTTGTTCTCCGCGCGCTCCGCGATGTCGTTCTTACCTACGACGAAGAGGCTCTTGTACGGGATATGGAGCTTGAAGTCCATGCCGTTCGAGACCATGTCGAAGGCCGTGCCCCGGATCGCGGGATACAACCCGAGGATGCGGATATCGGCCGGCCCGCGAAAGTAGAGGTAGGCGCGGAAATCCTTGTACTCGGTGATCTTGTTCTTCTCCGCGCTGCCCATCACGGGGGTCATGTCGGCGGTGGCGCTGAAATCGCGGACGAGGTTGTAATTCCTGGCGACGATGGCGGCCAGGGTGGCTTTGTCGGTGGTGATCAGAGGCTGCGCGGCGCTTCCCCCGCGGCGGGAGATGACGCGTTGGATGGCGCACGAGGAAAGCCCAAGCGAGATCAGGCAGAACAAAGGTATAGCGGCCGCGATGCGCCTGAGGGGCATTGCTCCATTGTAGTCAGGCGCGGACCCCCCCCGCAATTCCGCCCTCGTGATATAATGCGAAAAAGCTCAGTGGGCCTGTGGCGCAGTTGGGAGCGCGCTTCCATGGCATGGAAGAGGTCGTGAGTTCGAATCTCACCAGGTCCACCAAAACGTTTCAAACACTTACAGGCTTCTCCCCGCGCATCCGAACGAAGCTTGCGAGACAGCTTGCTCAAGCGATAATCTCACGGTTCCCGAGCCACCCGTCACTCCATGCCGGCCCTTTGCCACGCTCAACTGCCGTACCTCTGCCCCCGTCAATTCCTCCCATTAGCGCCGCTGCTCGCGACCTTCTCACCGAGGCAAGCCAAGATCGGCAGGGAGTGGTCTTGAGCCTGCAGACGTTGGACGGTTCCAGCGTCCAAACCAATGGCGGAGGCTTCGCCGAAAGAGGTAACTCGCGCTATTTGTTCCGCCGGCATGCGGTTCGACAGTTCCGCTCACTTTCATGTCGCACACCTCGCCACAGCAAGCTGACGTGCGCCACGGCAGCCCCATGATATGTTGGAACCGATGCTTCCGGAGAACCCCTTCCAGGACCCTCTGCGCTTCGAGCCGCGGACGCCGGAGTGCGCCATTGTCATTTTCGGCGCGTCGGGCGACCTCGCAAAACGCAAGCTCATGCCGGCGCTCTACCGGCTGGCCTACGACCGCAGGCTTTCCGCCGGCTTCGCGGTGATCGGCGTCTCGCGCACGCCCCTCAGCGACGAGCAGTACCGCGAGAAAATGCTGGCGGCCGTCCGGGAGTTCTCCGAGGATACGAAGATCGACGACGAAGTGTGGGGCGCCTTCGCGCGCGGCCTGTTCTATGTGGCCGGGGACGCGGGCGACCCGGCGCTCTACGGACGGCTCGGCCAGAAGCTCGCGGAAGTGGAGCAGGCGCGGAGCACCGGCGGCAACGTGCTCTTTTACCTATCCCTGCAACCCAGCCAGTACGCCCCGGCCGCTCTCGGGCTGGGCGCCGCGGGACTGGGGAAAGGCAATGGCTGGAGGCGGCTGGTGGTCGAGAAGCCCTTCGGGCACGACCTCGCCAGCGCCCGGGAGCTCAGCGCGCAGATCCACCAGGTGTTCGGCGAGTCGGACGTCTATCGCATCGATCATTACCTCGGCAAGGAGACCGTTCAGAACATCCTCGCGGTCCGCTTCGGCAACGGAATTTTCGAGCCTCTCTGGAACCGCCGCTACGTCAACCACGTGCAGATTACCGGCGCGGAGTCGATAGGGGTCGAGGGGCGCGGCGCCTATTACCAGGAGGCCGGCGCGCTGGCGGACATGATCCAGAACCATCTGCTGCAAGTGATGGCCACCATCGCCATGGAGCCGGCCGCGAGTTTCAGGGCGGCTTCCGTGCGCGACGAGCGCTCCAAGTTGTTGCGCTCCATGCGCCCCATGACGGCGGAGGAAATCCGCACGAACGCCGTTCCGGGCCAGTACGGGCCGGCGCGCGTGGGAGGCCAGGACCTGCCCGGTTTCCGCCAGGAGCCGGGCGTGGACCCGCGGTCGCGCACCGACACCTACGCAGCCGCCACGTTTTTCGTCGAGAACTGGCGCTGGGCCGGCGTGCCCTTCTACCTGCGCACCGGAAAGCGGCTGCCCAAGCGCGTTACGGAGATCGCCATTCAATTCAATGCGGCGCCGCTCGCCATTTTCGACGGCGAAGGCGGGGATCGCCCACCCAACCTGCTGATCCTCCGCATCCAGCCGGAGGAAGGCATCTCGCTGAAGTTTCTCTCCAAGCGGCCCGGCGCCGGAATCGAGCTGCGGCCTGTCTCCATGGATTTCAACTACGGATCGAGCTTCGGGGAGCGCTCTCCCTCGGCCTATGAGACGCTGCTGCTCGACGCCATCGCCGGCGACGCCACGCTCTACACGCGCCAGGACATGGTGGAGGCGAGTTGGGCGGTGGTCGAGCCAATTCAGAATGCCTGGCGGGAAGCCGCGCCGGATTTTCCGAACTATGCGGCTGGAACCTGGGGACCCGCCGCGGCCGATGAGATGCTCGCCCGCCGGGGCCACGCCTGGAGGCGGCCGTGACGGCGGGCGCCCTTTCGCCCGACCGCATTCTGCGCGAGTTGGCGGAGTTGTGGGTCGCGACTGGAAAGGACGGGCATGCCGAAACCGGCGCCGGCGTGTTGCGCGCCTGCGCCATGACCCTCATCGTTCTGGCCGAAGAGAGCGAGGACATGGCCAGCCTTGACGAGACCCTGGCCGCGCTCATGCCGGAGCACCCCGCGCGAACCATCCTGGTCCGCCTGCGCGGGACGGGCGCGGCCCTGGCCGAGCGCGTTTACGCCCAATGCTGGATGCCCTTCGGCGAGCGCCGCCAGATATGCTGCGAGCGCATCGAGATCGCGGCGCCGGACGCTTCGCTCGCGGACCTGCCCTCGGTGCTTGCGCCCCTGGCCGCGCCGGACCTGCCGGTGGTTCTGTGGTGGCGCGGCGCGCGCCCGATTGAGACGCCGGAGTTTGCGAGCCTGGCGGCGGTTGCCGGCAAAGTGATCCTGGACAGCGCTACTCTGCGGGATGCGCGGGCCGCGCTCGCGTGGCTCGCGGGCCTGGCGCAAGGCGGCGTTCTGCTCGGCGACCTTTCCTGGACGCTTCTCACGCGCTGGCGTGAGATGCTCTCGGGCGTCTTTGAGAACCGCGAATACCAGGCCCGTCTGGCGGAGATTTCGAACGTGGTCGTGGCGTTCGCAGGCGACCGGCCGCCCGTCTTCGCCTGCTACATGGGCGCATGGGTGGCGGATGCGCTCGCCGATGCCGGCGTGCGCGCGAAACTCGCCTGGCAGCCGCGGCCTCAGCTCACCGGCCGCGCCCTTCGGGTGGAGCTGACGGGCGGCGATTTCCGCGTCGCTCTCGAGCGCCAGGACGACCGCCTGACCATCCAGACCGGCGGGCTTTCCCACCGCACCAATCTGCCGCAGCCCACGGACTATTTGCTGATGCGCGAGGAACTCGGAATCGTGCGCCGCGACGCGGTGTTCGAACGAACGCTGGCATCCGCCGCGCGGCTTGCCGCCGCCCTTCCATGAACGCCGGTCCCATCGTCGCTTCCGACGCGGCCGGCGCCGCCGAAGCTTGCGCGCGCCACGTCATCGCGCTGCTCGAAGAGGCGCTTTCGCGCCAGGATCTTGTCACCTTCGCCATTTCCGGCGGGTCCACTCCGAAGCTGCTGTTCGACAGGCTGGCCGCCGCCGCATCCCCATGGGATCGGGTACACCTGTTCTGGGTAGACGAGCGTTGCGCGCCGCCCACCGATGATGCGAGCAACTACAAGCTGGCTCGCGAGCATTTGATCGAGCCGGCGCAGATTCCGGCGGCCAACATCCATCGCATATTCGGCGAGCTGGACCCGGCGGAAGCGGTCGCGCGCTACACCGCCGACGTTCGCCGCTTTTTCAAGCTGGACGGCGCCGATCTTCCGCGTTTCGACGTGGTGCACCGCGGCATAGGCCCGGACGCGCACACCGCCAGCCTGTTTCCAGGCTCGCCGCTTATCGATGACCACGCCGGCATCGCCGCCGCCGTCTTCGCGCCGCAATTCAACCAGTGGCGCGTGACCCTGCTGCCGGGCGTGCTGGAAGCCGCGCGGAACACCGTGCTCCTGGCCGCCGGCGCCGACAAAGCCGAAGCCGTCCGCGCGGTGTTTCAGGAGGACTTTGACCCGAAGCGATACCCGGCGCAGATCGGAGCGCGGGGGGCGATATGGTTCCTGGACCGCGCGGCGGCGGGGGTCGACCGCTAAGGCACTGTCATGGAACAACATCACCAGCGACCGTTGTGGCGCACGCTTCAGCGCAATGCCACTTAGTTCTCAGAGGCTGCCAATCCGGCGGAGGTCGTGGGGCAGGCTTTTCAGCCTGCGGACCCGCTTTCCAGCGGGTCCCTGGAGTTTCTACATTTTCCCCGCGGTTTGTTTTGATTCGATTGCCCCCAGCGGAGATCCGCGGTCCCCAAAGTGAGTCTGTCTATATTGAGTTCTATTGACAGACCGGCCCCAGTATGGCATCCTGTTCTTAGCCCA
>CAIRXZ010000100.1 GCA_903882645.1 uncultured Acidobacteriia bacterium
GTCGCTCTATCGAAAACGCTCCGGCCCCGAGGATTGCGCGCGCGCCCGAGGGTCATGTCAGCCGGAGCGTTTCCGATACAGCCCTAGGACTTATCGTTCCCGCCCTGAAGTTCAAATGGCAGCGTCGTTTGCGTGGCCGCCCGATTCGCTCGTAACGGAAGGATGAAGGACCCTGAGATGCGACTCGCAGGACCAAAGGAAGGCGATTCGGTTCATACTGAATCGGGCCTGGAAGTCCGAACTGAAGATTCCGGATCTCATGACCGCGGTGCTACACTAGTTCCTCTGATGCGGCGATGACAACGCCATCCACTCTTAAGCCGACCAAGCAACCAGGATTTCGCAGCGCCATTCTCATTGCCTGCTTCTCTCTCGTGGCGACATTCATGAGTCCGATAGTCGGCGTTGTTTGGGCGGCAATGTTCTTTGCGGTCGCCTGGGGGATCCGGCGCGGGCAGGCAACGGCGGCTGTGGCGGGAGCCGGGCTCTGCGTCTTTCCGGCCGTGCTCTATTTGTTACGGACTCCGCTACGCCAGGCGCCGGGCGATGCCATTGCTGGCGTACTACTCCTGGTAGTGATGGGAAGCTTGCTGCTGCGCGCGGCGCACCGCCTGCGCCGAATGCCCGCCGCGGTCCCGGCTTGGCCCTGGATCGGATTCCTCTGCACCGTCTGCGCCGGGCAGATCTGCTTTCGCACGTACTCTATGTCGAGCGCGAGCATGATTCCCACCATACTTGTCGGCGATCAATTCCTTGTTGAAACGATCACCTGGAGCGCGGGTCGCGTACCGAAGCGCGGAGAAATTGTCACATTTCACTATCCGCTCGATCCGCAGGCGGACTCTGTAAAGAGGGTGATTGGGGTTCCGGGCGATCACATTCGTTTTGTGGACCGGCAGCTCATGCTCAGCGGCAAGCTGGTTGCCGAACCGTACGCGATTCACACTTCGGCGTACCCGGATCGGTATCGCGATAATTTCCCATCCGGCGCAACCGACGTGCCGCTGCAGCCGCGCGCGCGACAGATGATCGATTCGTACGCGCAGAACGGCGAACTAGTGGTACCTTCAGGAAATGTTTTCGTTTTGGGGGACAATCGCGACGATTCAGACGATAGCCGGTATTGGGGGCTCGTCCCGCGAGAGAACATCTTCGGCACACCGAGATTGATCTACGGGTCGTACGATGTGCCGGTCTCCAGCGCGGAGCAGCCCGTCCTTCCCACGGTGCTGAACCTGCGCTGGAGCCGTCTCTTCGGGACTCTGTAGACGTGCAGGTTCACTTTCTCGCCGAATACCCCTCATGTTACCGCCACAAGGTGAAGACCGCCGAGGAAGGCGAGAAGCGCCTGGAGCAACTGGCGCGATCCGTGGAGCGGGACAACGAATCGGCGGCGCGCAGCCTTCGCGAAGGGATGGCCAGACGGCCTGTAGGAGAAGCCGAAACCTGTATCCCCGCCTGTATCGCGCCAACATTGCCGCGCCCAGTATGATCGTGGGTTGAAGCGAACAGTGGGGTTGTGAAACGGGCTTAGCGTATTTTGACCCCGGATCGGGAATTCACCCCTCTCCTACCGCCGCCACGGGGAAGAGAATCCCACTTGAACTAAGCCTTACGGCAGACGCTTCGCGTGGTATGCTTGACGCGGCAACTACAATGCGAACCCATCCCAAAGAGGCCTGCGTCGCACAATCGGCGCAGTTCGTATCACAAATCCGATTCAAAACCCA
>CAIRXZ010000101.1 GCA_903882645.1 uncultured Acidobacteriia bacterium
CGGGTCCGCCGCCACTGGCGGCGGGGGTGCTGCGTATCCTGGCGGCCTATTCCTCGGAGAAATAGGTCAGCCCCGCACGCTGGCTCCCTGGCTCCGTCCGAAACCGCCGAGAATGGCTCCCTTTCTCGCCGCCCCTAACAGAAAGGGCCATCGTTGATCGCCTTCGAAGCTGAGGTGCCGAGATGTCGAAAATACTCTTTCCCCTGTCCAAGGTCTATGGCTTGCTTGAGCCGGGGCCGGTCGTGATGGTCACGACCGCTCGCAAGGGGCGGCCGAATATCATGACCATGTCGTGGCACACGATGATCGAGTTCGAGCCGCCGCTGGTGGGTTGCGTGATCAGCAACCGGAACTACACGTTCGGCATCTTGAAGGCGACCAAAGAATGCGTCATCAACATCCCGACGGCAGAGTTGGCGGTAAAGGTGGTGGGCTGCGGGAACACCTCCGGGGCAACAACCGACAGATTCACAACCTCTCGTCTCACGCCGACGGCCGCCGGGCGAGTCAAGGCGCCCCTCATCGACGAGTGCTATGCGAATCTCGAATGCAAGGTCGTCGATACGAGGCTGACGAACAAGTACTGCCTTTTCACCGTTGAAGTAATCCAAGCATGGATCGACCCCTCAGTGAAACGCCCACGGACGATTCATCATCTCGGAAGAGGTGCCTTCATGGTTGCCGGCAGGACAATTCAGTTGCCTTCCAAAATGAAATAGCTTCCCCTTCGCAACGGGGAATACCCGGAAACGAAGGCTTCGCGCAGCCGTTCGGCTTTTCCAGATTCATCACCGAAACAGCAAGCTTTCCCTTGCGATTCTTGGCAACCAGAACGATGAATTCACCAGCACCCGCCACGACGAACGCAGAAGCTGCCACTACTGAAAACACCGCCTCGGTTGCGGAACAGGGCGCGCCGGAGAAGGCCTCCTCGAAGAAGGATGCCAGCAAGAAGAAGGGCGCGCTCAAAGGCCAGAAACCGCCAAGGGCAAGGTCTCGGCACCCACTACGGTCGTGCCATGGGGAACGCTCCCGCCGCCGCTGCGCTCAGGCGGTGGGCGGCGTCTTGATCCGCGTAGGCCGCCACGACCTCGCCGAAATACAACCGATGGAAGTCTCCTTGGGCATAGGCATCGTCCAGGATCGCCTGGACCAGAGCGCCCGGAGCCACATCATTCTTGTGCAGAATCCGGCACTCGTAATGCACCACACATTCCTGGATGATGGGAGGCCTCACCTGCCTGCTCGCCACCGGCGTTAGCCGGGCCTCCTGGAACTTGTCGTGGTCCCGGCCAGAAACCGTCCCGCAGAGGTTCACCCCAGCCGCCAGCTCAAGGGGAGGCACGTTGACGGTGAACTCGCCGACCTCCTCCAAGCGGCTGTAGGTGTGGCGCGAAGGCCGGACAAGCACGATGAAGACCGGCCGACCCCAGATCGAGCCGATGGCGCCCCACCCGATGGTCATCACGTTCGCTTTGCCGTCTGCGCCTGCGGTCACCAGCAGGAGTCCATCCTCGCGCATCCGTTGGATGGCCTCCGTGAAATATTCGGTGTAGCGGATTGTCACTTTCGCCATGGTCTGTTCCCGTTCCCAGATCATACCCGATACCCGGAACGTCTGGGACGGCGCTCGGGCATGGCGGCTCGGATCGACTGAAACCAAGATTCCCATTGTCGGATCCTGGCCGCCCCCCATTCTACAGCGGTTGGGTGGCCCGGCTGGACGTAAGCGGAATGCGGGGCGTTAACCGCCCATATCGGTAGCTATTCTCGGGCGGAAACGGGCCGGGCCGGGCGCTCAACGCGCCAGACCGCTTCTTCTGTGCCAGCCTGAATTGCCGGAAGCGGAGGACACGCGTCCCGGCTGAACGGTCATTTTCCGAGAATCCCACTTGAACTAAGCCTTACGGCAGACGCTTCGCGTGGTATGCTTGACGCGGCAACTACAATGCGAACCCATCCCAAAGAGGCCTGCGTCGCACAATCGGCGCAGTTCGTATCACAAATCCGATTCAAAACCCA
>CAIRXZ010000102.1 GCA_903882645.1 uncultured Acidobacteriia bacterium
CGCGGCTCTGTGTGCGGCAGTGCGCATCATTCAGAGCCGCGACCGTTAGGGAGCGGTTCTTGCCCCCCTCAATACCCCAGCCTCTTATCCACCACGTTCAGCAGCGGCTCGCCTTTGCGGAACCGCTCGAACTGCGCCAGGAAGAAGCGCATCGCGTCCCTTTCCCAGCCGGGAATGCGGTCGGCGCAGTGCGGCGAAACGAGCACGTTCTCCAGCTTGAAAAACGGATGGCCCGCCGGGAGCGGCTCTTGGTCGAAGACATCGAGCGCCGCTCCCTTGATGCGCTTTTCAATCAGCGCGCGGATCATGGCGGCCTCGTCGATCACCGGGCCGCGGCTCACGTTGATAATCGCCGCGCCGGTTTTCATGGCGGCGAACTCCCGCTCGCCGATCATGCCGCGCGTCTCGCGAGTCAGCGGGGCGGCCACCACCACGTAGTCCGACTGCGCGAGCATTTCGAGGCAGCCCTCCGGGCCGAAGATCCTGTCGGCCAGCGCATCGCCGGCGCCGGACGGAGGAACGTGACGCTTGACAGCCAGGACTCGCATTCCCATGGCCCGAACGCGCGAAGCTACCGCGCGGCCGATATCGCCGTACCCCACGATGCCCACGGTTTTCCTGGAGATCTCCTCGACGTCGAACATCTCCCACGCGCCCGCCTCCTGATTGCGAATCATGCGCCGCAGGTCCTTGGCGAAGTACAGAATCGCCGCCAGCGCGAATTCCCCGAGCGATTGGCTAAAAACCCCGCTCCCGTTGGTCAGTTCGACGGGACTTTCGATCAGCTCGGGAAACAGCAGGCTGTCGATCCCGGCCGCGCGCGTGTGTACCCATCGGAGGCGCGGGCACAGCGGGAGGATCTCGCGCAACACCCGGTTGGAGAGCGCCCAGTTCAGGATCGCGTCCGCGTCCGGCGCCGTCGCCGCGAAAGCCTCGGCCGTCTCGCCGGCCGCGATCGTAGTCTCCGGCGGCAAGGCTTCCAGCATGCCGAGCAGCGGATCGGTTGGATCCGAAATTACGAGAAGTGTATGGTTGTCCATAGGATCCCGCCTACCATGGAAAAGAATCTCTGGCCGCAGATGAACGCCGATTAGCGCCGATTGAAGAAAAACGTAAATAGTATGTTTTATCCGTGTTCATCTGCGTTCATCGGCGGCCATTGATCTTCAGCAGCTTTCCGAGTACCGCTTCGCCACTTCCCGCGGCGAGGCCGTTCCCGTGCCTCTCTTCATGATGGTGATGGAGGCCGTCAGGTTTCCGAAAGCCGCGGCGGCGGCGGGGTCGCCGGCGGCCTTCAGAGCCAGCGCCGCGCCGGCGGAGAAGGCATCGCCGGCGCCGCAAATGTCCACGGGCTTCTCGACATTCCGCGAGCGCGCCCAGGACTGCCCGTCCGCCTGGACAATCAGGGCCCCATCGCCGCCCGCGGTGATCGCCAGAAAGGGCGCTTCCAGATGCCTGCGGAACTCCGGGTAGTCCACCCGTCCCAGAGCGCGCGTCGAGGCTGCGTCTATCTCGGCTCGATTTCCTTTTACGATGACGCCCCGGAAAAGTTCGGCGCGCAAGCGCGAATCCGCCCAGAAGACGATCCGCGGGTGATCGGCCGCGAGGCGCCGAAGAGCTTCCCGCACCGCCGGAGTGACTACGCCGCCCTGGCTGGTTTCGGCCTGGTCGGAGACCAGGATGACGTCATGGTCCGGCGCGGCGCGCTCGAGGCGCGAAACCACCTCGCGCTCCAGGTCTTCCGGGATCGGCGCGGCATTCACGAAATCGACTCTGGGAAGATTCTCTTCACCGGTACGGCAGTCGATCAGCTTGGTGTAGGTAAAGGTCGGGACATCGCCGCGCACCAGCAGTTCGTGCGAGATGCCGCGGGCCGTCAGCGCGCCTTCCAGTTCGTGGCCGAAGCCATCGTGCCCGATCACGCCCAGCACCGCCACGCGCCCGGTCCCCAGCGCGGCCAGGTTGTTGGCCACGGTGCCGCCGCCTCCGGGCGTAACTTCGGTCGAGACCACGGCGATGCGCGGAATGCCGGTCTCGCGTGAAATGTCGGCCAGCGCAGGATCGTAACGGCACCAGCGGTCCAGGCAGATGTCGCCAACCACCAAGGCCCGAAGCTTTGGGAAGGCGTCCAGGATCTCGGTTGCAGTCATAGTTCGAGTAAACGCCACAACGCCGGCAGCGTGGCGCGATGTTCTCCTCGGAAGTAGAAGCTCTCGCCGCCGTCCGCCACCGTGCGTACCAGGATGGTCTTGTGCGGGCGGAAATAGTAGCCCGCGTCGGTCTTCGGCGGCTCCTTCCGGAAATCGCCTTGTATGGGCGCGAGGTCGAAAACCGCGGTGGTGAAGCGGCTGATGGCGCGGCCATCGCGGCGCGCGGCGTTGCGAGCCATGGCAAGCGCCTTCAGGTACACCTCCGGACCCATCACCGCCGACCCGAAGTTCAGAAGCACGCCGCCCTCCAGGCTCTCCACGGCGCGGGCGAAGATCAGGAAATCGCGATAGCTCGCGGCCCCCAGCGCCGCGCCGTCGCAGTTGGGGTGCTCGTGAAGGATGTCGTAGCCGATGCCCACGTGTACGGTGACCGGAGCGCCCACGCGGTAGGCGGCGGCGAAAATCGAGAGGTCCCTGTGCGCGTAGCCGCTGAGGCCGATGCGCCGCCCGAGATTCTCGCCCAGCCCGAGGCCGCGTTCGGCGGCTTCGCGAATCCAGTCGTTCAGCTCTCCGGTCTCGCGCCACAACCCGAACTCGCCGGTGCGGATGTACCGGTCCACGCTCTCGGTGGTGCCGCCGATGCGGGCCAATTCGTAATCGTGAATCGCGCCGGCCCCGTTCACGGCCACGTGGCCGATCCAGCCGCGCTCCAGCATGTCGATGATGTGCCGGTTCACTCCCGCGCGAAGCACGTGAGCGCCCATCATGAGGATTCGCGCGGCGCCTCGCTCGCGCGCCCGCTTCAGCCGCGCGGCCACCGTGGCAAGATCCGGGTGCTCGAACGGAGGCGCGGGTTCGTCGAGCGCCAGCCAGCGGTCCAACTGAAGGTCGTTCACGCGCTCCGCCAGCGGCTTCAATTCGAGGCGCGACCGGTCGAAGATCTCGTAGCGCGAGCGGTTGCCGCCGTGTAGGGGCAGGGCATGCCCGGCCCCTACGAACAAACTGTCCTGTAGGGGCCGGGCATGCCCGGCCCGCTCGCCGCCGAACAATGTCTCCATCAGCTCATCGCCGCAAACGTAGTTGGGGATGATATAGTCGGCGCCCACGCCGATCAGCCGCTGCCGCTTCCACTCGTCCACCACCAGGCATTCCGGCTCGTGCGTGGCGACCCCCACCGTGACTCCGCCCGCCTGTTTCACTTCCTCGATTTCCACATAGCCGTCGCCGAACCCCAGCAACTGTTCGCCGCCGACGCCGGGAGCGCTCAGGATGCGCTGCACCAGAATCCGCTTGGAAAAGCTGGTGTAGTCGTCGAGCGCGCCGTGGATCCCGTCGAAGTAGCGCGCGATGTTGAGCAGACCGGCCTCCTCCCGCAGGTCGGCTTCGTCGGTGCCGCTGGCGAGGTACATGGTGAAGCCGCGCTCCCGAAGAGCTTCGAGCAGCGCGCGGGCGCCGGGCACGAGGTACCGGTCCGGAGAGCACGCGCCCCGCCGCAGCGCTTCCACCCGCTCGCCGATCACGCTCCAAAGCCGCTCCAGATAGCGTTTCTTGTAAGCCAGCGGATCGAGCGCCGCTCCGCCGCGCCGCTGGACCTCAGTGGCCAGCGCGATCATCTGGTAAATGGTGTCCTGGCCCGTGAGGCGCCAAATGAAGTCCTCGACCACCCCGCGCAGCTCCGCCTCGCTTTCGCCGCTGCCCAGGCCGGCCAGCGTCTCCACCATCATCGGGACCATGACCTGGAACCACCCGGTGCGGATGAGCGAGAGGCTGCCGTCGAAATCGAACAGCACGACCCGCGTCTGTGCCGCCGAAGCCGGCCGAATAATCTCGATAGTAGAATTCAAATCACCATTCTGGCACAGTGGGGCGGACCTCCCGGGCTGCCTTCTTGTTGCCCCGGCCGCCCGCTCGAAAACCCGCGGCAACCGAACTTGACAACTGACAATATACACTTTACGCTGTGGACTGATGATAAGGAGCAAGCACAGCCTCCGTGGAGTGGGCCTCCGGCCTGCCATGCCCGCTTTCTTGCGGGCATCTGCCAGCTATCGAGAAGATGCCGCCAGGAATGGCGGCATGGCAAGCCGGAGGCTCGCTCCACAAACGAGCCACCCGCATTTGACGTTGAACTGATCGACTACCACTAAGGAAAGAAGGAAAAGCCATGCCCATGAAGAACCCGCCGCATCCCGGAGGCAGCATACGCCGAGCGTGCCTTGAGCCTTTGGGGCTGTCCGTTACGGAAGGGGCGAAGATTCTCGGCGTCACCCGGCAGACTCTCAACAACATCGTCAACTGCAAGTCGGGTATCAGCCCGGAGATGGCTATCCGGCTAACGAAGGCCTTCGGCAGCACGCCGGAAACGTGGCTGCGAATGCAGCTTGCCTATGACCTCGCCGCCGCCCGGAAGGACGAGAGTAAAATCAACGTGCGGCGTCAGCGCATTTCGCAAGAATTGCGCGTGAGTCGAGGCCGGACGCGCCGGAGCTTGACCTCCGTAACGTAACGCGTTACGATCTAGGACGATCCGGTCGATACGCCACAGGGGGCTGAAACGCCTTCGTGAAGACGACGACACGCGGGGCGTGGCCGCTGAACATGCGGCCAAGTTGCATGACATTCTCGCGCGGCTCGACGCGGCCATTAGCGTGGCCGATATGGATTTGCCCGGTTTCCGGTTGCATCCGCTCAAGGGCGAGTTCAGAGGCTGCTGGGCGGTAACGGTCCGCGCGAACTGGCGGGTGATTTTCCGCTTCGTGGACCGTGACGCGTTCGACGTCGATTACGTGGATTACCACTGAAAGGAGCCTGATCATGCCGATGAAGAATCCCCCTCACCCCGGAGGTTTCGTGCTGCGCCAGTGTATTGCGCCTTTGGGCTTGAGCGTCACGCAAGCCGCCGCCGCGCTCGGAGTGACGCGCACCACGTTATCCGAACTGGTGAACGAGAGGCGCGGCATATCCCCGGAGATGGCCGTGCGGTTGTCCAAGGTGTTCGGAGGCAGCGCGGAAAGCTGGCTTGTTCAACAGGCGCAGTACGACCTCGCACACGTGCGGACCGACCAGATCGCGCTGAAGCGGTTGAAAGTCGCTTGACGCGGCGCCCCCCGCCCTCACATATACTCCGGTATCCCGATCCCCAGCACCGCCGCCGTGCGCTCCAGTTGGCGCCTGAAGAAATCCGTCATCCAAAGCAGGAACACTTTCTTCTCGCGGTTCTCTTCGTGAATCACGGAATACTGGTGGTAGAAATTGCTGAACGCCTGCGCGAGTTGGAACGCGTATCTCGCCACGTGCGCCGGTTCGCCCGCCGTCAGTGCGCGCTCTACCGCGGAATCGGCCTTCGACGCGGCCAACAGCACCTGCCAGAAGTCCTCCGATTGAAGCTGCCGCGCCATGGCTTCGCGAGAGAGTTCCGCGGCGAAATCCGGCAGCCGCTCGCCGCGCTCTTCCAGCTTGCGCAGGATGTTGCGCGCCCGCACGGCCGCATATTGCAGGTATGGGCCGGTATCGCCCTCGAAGCTCAGCGCTTCCTGAAAGTCGAACGCGATCACCGAATTGCGCGTGAATTTCAGGAGGAAGTACCGCAGCGCGCCGATGGCGATTTGCGTGGCTACGCGCCTGCGCTCTTCCGGCGCGGATTCGGCGTGGCGCGAATCGACTTCCTCCTGGGCCTTGGCGATCAGCGTGTCCATCAGGTCGTCCGCTTTCACTCCCAGACCCTTGCGCCCGGATACCTCCACGTATGGCCGCTGGCGGTCCTCTTCCGATAGCGCGATTCCCAGCTCGGCGCAGCAGCGCGGCGAGAGCGCCACCATCTCGTAGGAAAAATGTACGGACCGGTCGGCCTGCTCCTCGTAACCCAGCCCGCGCAGGCCCGCCACCACCACGTCCTGCAAATAGGATTGCCGCGCATCGATCACGTTATAGACGCGCGATCCGTGCCCGAACTGCCCGCGCTCGGCGGACGGATCGTCCGTGGTGACCCACAGCTCGCCGCCATCGGGATAGGTCTTGAACCGGCGGTAGAAGAAGTCTTTTCCCAGAAGTCCGAATTTCCAGAGCTGGTAGGCGATGTCCTTGCCGACATAGGTCACCGTGCCGTCGGAGCGCACGATCACCTTGCCCTCCTCGGAAAGCCCCGGCATCACCCAGCAGCCCTTGTTCTTACCTTCCGTTTCGAAGTAGATGGCCTTGCGGTCCTTGAGCAGCTCGAATGCCGACGCCCAGAACTGCAAGTGCAGGATCTCGCTCTCGCGCGGCAGCACGTCGTACTCCACGCCCAGCCGCAGCATGGTGGCGAGGTGCTTTTCGACGATGGCGTCCGCCACCAGGTGCGCGAGCTCCGCGATGTCGCCTTCCCCCGCTTCGATGGCGTGCAGCGTGGCGCTGCGCCACGGCGCCGATTCGGGATGGTCGTGATAGTAAGCGGACATCCGCGCGTAGAGATCCCAGCAATAATAGTCGAACCTTACGGCGGGATCGGCGATGAGCGCCTTCACCTCGGCGGCGCTCTTGCGCTCCAGGTAGTGAAAACCGGCCGCCACGTCGGCCACCTGCACGCCGGTGTTGTCGATGTAATTCTGCACCTCGACGCGCTGCCCCCGCGCGCGCAGCATGCGCACGAAGGTATCGCCCAGCGTGGCGTTGCGCAGGTGCCCGATGTGCGCCGCCTTGTTGGGGTTGATGTTGGTGTGCTCGACGATGATCTTTTCGCCCGATGCGGCGGCCTCTTCGGATTCGCCGCCGAGCAAGCCCGCGCCATACGCGCCGCGGTCGAGGCGAATGTTGATGTACCCGTTACCGGCGGCTTCGTATGCGGCTACGCCTTCGATAGGGCCGATCTCGGACGCCAGCTCCGAGGCGATCTTTTTCGGCGCCTGCCGCAACTGCTTGGCAAGCTGAAAGGCCGCCGGCACGGCCATCTCGCCGAAATCGCTCTGCCTGGGCTGCTCGATGGCGAACGCGAGATCGACGCCGTAGCGAACCTGAATGTGCGCGTGGAACGCGCCATGGACACGTTTTTCGATGGTATGGAACACGGGAAATACGAGTATAACAAGCCCCGGTGATCGGCCTTGGGCGCAGCCGCCGCGGGCGCGGGGCGTGAAAACGGCGGGATGGCGAATTCCGAAGGAATACCACGCAAATCCCAGGCGATCCTCCGCCAGATGAACGGTTTGGGCGTGTGTTGCGGCAAAGTGTCGAGTTTCCGACAACCCCACATCAGGTCCAGGTGGAGCCGGCATGGCTAAACACTACGGCGTCAGGGGAGATCTGACCACTGGTGGTCCCGTCAACTTCCGGATGCGCCGTAATCCATTTCCTATCCGCGTCAAGCTTACTAATTATGCGCCAGCCGAGACCCAATCTGACACAAAGCCAGGGGCATGGGACAATGGGATTGCAGCTCGATTCATGCCCAAGCGATACACAAGCCGGGAGTTGGTCAAATTGGCCGAAGAATTTGGATGGATGTTGGTCGGCGTGAGGGGAGACCATCACAACTTCAAGCATCCGGCGAGCCGGTTCATAGTCACCATCGTGCATCCCCAAAAAGATGTACCAGTGGGGCGAGCGGTGGATGCGGTGAAGAAAATCAGACTGGAGATCAAGTGATGCGATTCCTGATCGTGCTGGAACAAACCGAGACGGGATTTGCGGTGCAGGCGCCCGATTTGGCGATCACCACCTACGGAGAGAACATCGAAGCAGCCAAGCGCGCGGCTGGCGAAGCGATTCGGAGCAACCTGGAAGCCTATCGAGAAGCCGGACAACAGGTGCCTGAAGCGCAAGGCGTTTCAAACCATGTTGAAAACCCCGAATTTCGGGATCTGTTGTTTGCGTACGTCGACGTAGCCGAGCCTCAGGGTAGAATCGCCGCCTAGCCCCGCGCAATCCCAGTCGCCCATCAGCCATTGGTTCCGGTTGTCGGCCATCCGGTCGGGGGAGGCGGACGGAAGCGGGGCGACGGAAGCGGGACAGTGATTCCGCAGGGCCGCGCCCTCAATTATGTGGAAGTTGGGCTAATTCTCGGTCGGCGCCTTCTCCAGGTGGTCGATAACCACAATGTCGCCGAGACCTTTCTTGGAATTCAGCTTCAGGCCAAGCTGATCCTGGACGGCGCGGAGTAGGGGCGGACCGAGCGGTCCGCTGTCGGGCAAGTCTCCGATCTCGTCTCGGTGGCCCGACCTTTCCAGGAGCCAAGCCACATCGATGCCCCATCTCATATCGATGTCGTACTTCCCCCTGAGCCCGGTGGCGTCGATTACCGGCCGGCCCAGGTGGAACGATAACGTCTTGACGATTTCCGGCATCGAGAGGTTGAATCCGGTCCAGCGATAGTGGCCATTCGGGCCGGCCAAACCACCGCGGCCGGCCGGAAACACCGGGTAGCCATCTTTGCCCATGCTGTATTCAGGGGCCGCCCACGGATTATCCGGCTCCGAAGAGGCATCAGGCGTCGCCTCCTTCATTCTCGGACCCTTCTCAGCCACGGTCAGTTCGAAAATCGCCATTTCTTTCTGATCGAGGTGAGCTTGAGTTTGAAACGTTCATCCAGCAGGTTCTGTATCATCCGCTGGAACTGCTCTTTAGTGGTCCCCGCCGCCACTTTGGCGGTGATGTCGAATCGGGCCACACAGCAGGGATCATTGGGACGAAATTGATATGCCTGGAAGCCGTAGGCATTGGCGATCAGGAGCCCGAGGGGTACAGAAGAGCATCTCCAAAGGACCGGGTCGGTTGTGCCGGGTCCGCCGCTACACTCAATGGCGTCAGGCGAGGCTGGCCTGATCGAGGCTACTTCGAATGACGGCGCATCCGCTGCCTGGCCGCAGGCATATATTCGCCCTAGGGTCAGGCAAATCACCACCTGGGTCAGTAGTCGCATGATGCTTTCCCCTCGAAGTTCAGGATATCAGGCGCCGTTGATCGAGGCGAATTGTGCATCCAGGCGAGTTCGCACCAAACTGCCCCCCCAATACGCGATTGGCTACGAAGAGTGTGAGACGGGATTCCTGGAAACTACACCCACGCGGTCCCCGGACTCCGCGCCCCCTTCAGCCTTCCACATGGGCGCGTAGTCGCCAAACCGCGGAGGTGACCGCCGCCGCGCGGTTACCGCTCAATCGTTTCGAACCGTCCGTCGGCGTGCAGGTAATACCTGCGGCCCCGCCACAGCACGGTGTTCCCGAAGAAGCCGGCGATCCAGACCAGGAAACTCGCCAGATCCTGGAGCGGCGTCAGCCACCAGAGACGGCGGGTCAGCGGGTCGCGGAGGACATATTGCGCGGCGGCCCATCCGGCGGCGGCCCGAAACGCCACTGCGGCGGCCGCCGCGGGCCACCATTCCGGTTTGTCCACCCAAAGCGCGAGCGCCAGTGGCAGCGGGTTCGTGAACACCTGGCCGGCGTAGCCCCACGGCCGGGAGCGGCGCGTGCCGCGGTTCCATCGCAGGCGATGCCTGAAGTTCGCCGCGAACCGCTGCGTTCCGATGCGGTGCTCGATCGCGTACGACGACAGAATCACGCCATACCCGCGTTCCGCCGCCAGCTTGCCCATCACGAAATCGTCGGCCAGGTAGTCCTTCAGCGCGTCGAAGCCGCCGATCCCCGCCAGGGCCGAGCGCCGCGCCGCGATAGCCGGTCCGAGCGCGAACTTCATGCCGTCCAGCATGCGCGCCACCAGCACGCCGCCGATGAATTCCGTATTCAAGCCCACCGCTTCCAGAGTCGACCAGAAGCTGCGGCCGGGGACCGCGCGGTAGGGGCAGGTGGCAAGGCCCAGCGTTTCGTCCTGGAACTCCGCGGCGATCGCCGCCAGCATGCCGGGCGTTACTCGCACGTCGCTATCGGCCATGACGATCAGGTCGTGGCGCGCGCGCGCAAGCATGCGGTCCAGGCTGTAAACCTTGGCATTCGGACAGGGCGGCTCGCCGGTGACAATGAGGCTCGCCGCCACGGCCGGGTAGCGCGTCCGCAGCCTTTCGACCACGGCGATGGCCGGGTCCGAGGAGTGGCGGACCGCGAAGAGAATCTCAAACGACGGGTATTCCTGCGCGAAGAACGAAGCGAGATTCTCCTCCAAGCCTTCGTCGGCGCCGGACAACGGCTTCAGAACGCTGATGGGCGGCCGGTCCCGTAGCTCCGGCGCGCGCACTCGCTTGTAGCGCACCGACGCCACCACGGTGAGAACGCAATATACCAGCGAGCCCGCGACCAGCGCCAGCAAAAGCGGAGCGACAACCACGCCTACAATGTAACAGCGGGCGAAGCGTTACGGCCTGCCGCCACGCGGGGGCGGCCCCTGCTCCTGCCGGCCGCCCGGCTGGAGCTTCCTCCACTGATCCTGATTCAGCACGCCGCGGAAGCCCAGCAACATTCGGGCGTTGGCCTTCTCCAGCTCCGCGCGCGCTTGAGCCACCCGGTCGATCTGCGGCAGGACCTTCGATTCGTCCAGACGGTCGCCGTCGAGCAGCGGATCGAGATTGGCCTCTTCTCTCTGGAGAGCGGCGTTGAGATCGATCAGCTTCAGGCGGCTCTGCTGAAACACCGTTTCGATCTGTTTTTGCTGATCCGCCGTCAGGGCGATCCGTTGCACCACCGACGGATCGGTCCACCATCTTCCCTGCGGAACGGCGCCGAGCGCGCGTTCCAGAGGTGGACGGCTGGACTGCGCCGGAGGATTGCCTCGCCCCATCCCGGGACGGTTTCCGCCTTCCGGAGGAGGAGGCTGGCCCGGCCCCGGTCCCGGCCCGCCGGGCGGCTGCGCCCACATGGCCGTCGCGCCCATCGCCGCCATCAGCAGCACGGCTCCCAGTGGGGCAGGCCTCCCGGCCTGTCTTCCTTCTTCTTTCACGATGTCGTTCATTGCTCCCGCGCTTCCTTCTTCACGCTTTCCCGCGCCGCCGCCGGCGATGAGACGCTCTCTTCGAGCGACACCAGTTGCAGCAAAGGCTCGAGCGAACGCGGGACCGCTTGTGAGACGCCGCCGTCCACCTGCTTCAACAATGCCACATCCTCCACCGTGGAATCCGCCACTCCGGGCCGATTACCGCGCAAACCCACCGATACGCCGGCAACCACCACGATCACCAGCGAGGCGAGCGCCCAGGAGAGGCCCCGAAACGTAATCCAGGGGTGCGCGCTCTTGGCTTTCCAGAAGTCCGGGGCCCCGGCGCCGGCCTGTTCCTCGCTCCAGTGACGCGCCGATTCCCGAAAAACCTCCAGCGTCTCGGAGGCCTGGCTCAACTTCGCGCGGCACGACGCGCAATCGCGGACATGCCGCTCCGTTCCGGCGTTGCGCTCGCCCAAAGTCCACTCGGACATCTCCTGTGAAGACAAATGCCGGTTCATTCTCTTGCTCCCATCCGTTCCCGGACCGTCTTGAGCGCGCGAAACAGGTGAGTCTTGACGGTGCCTTCCTTCATTCCCGTCGCGGCGGCGATCTCAAGCAAGTCCATATCCTCCACAAAGCGCAGCAGGAATACCGTCCGCTGCCTCTCCGGCAGGCTCCCGGCCGCGTCCCACACCGCTTCGACCCGTTCCTTCAACAGAGCTTGCGCCTCGGGCGATCTCCGGCCATCCGCGACGCGCCCGCTGATGGCTTCCACAGGCTTCGCCGCCAGCGCCGTCTGCTTCCAGAAGCGAAGGCGGCGGTTCCGTGCGTGGTCCCGAACCAGATTCACGGCGATTTGCATCAGCCATGTATCCATGCTGCAATCCTGCCGGAACGTATCCCATGCCCGGTACGCTTTCAAGAAGCAATCCTGCGTTACGGTCTCCGCCGCGTCCCGGTCCCGCAACGAAGCCAAGGCGAACCGAAACACCTTGGGGCGATACAGGCCCACCACTGCGGCGAAATCCGCCATGGCCGCGAAATGGCCCGCCTGAATCCCTGCCGTTGCGATGTGCTCCATCTGGAAGTATAGACGGCCATGGCGTCAAGCGGGTTTACCGGCGCGGCGGCGCGGGATCTCGCCGCGCCGGACCCGCTTTACTTCTTCGGCGGCGGCGGCGCGCCTCCGGGACCGTTGGAACCGGCAGGCGGGGCGCCGCCGGGCCCGGCGCCGCCAGGACCCTGGCCTCCCTGCCCGGGCGCATTCAGCTCGGCGAATTTCGTCTGCTGATCCGCCGTAAGGATGGCCCAAAAGGCCGCGTCCCCGGTCGCCTGGGCCGTCACCTGTTGTATCGTGAGGGCGCCGATCTGGCTCGCGGCGGCGGCGATGCCATTGGCATCATTGGCCTTTACCGCTGTCTGGAGCGCCGTTTGAGCCGTCTGCATGGAGGTTTGCAGCGCCGCCAGGGCGGTTTGCTGGGTCGTGAAGATGCTCGTGGCCAGAGTCTGCTGCGAAGTCGTGAGATCCAGCAGAGTGGTGAGGTGGGCCATCTGGTTCGCGACGATTTCCGCCACCGTCGGCGGACTCGGAGGCGTCGTGGTGGTGGTGTCCGCGAAAAGGAAAGACGCCGTTAGCGCCGTCAATGCAACCGCAATGAGAATTCGTTTCGTCATTTCTGTAAACAGCTCCTTGGCTGAGTATCGTATTCGCCCGGTGTAGACGGCATTTGCGCCGGATGGGTTTACATCGTGGGCGCCGTCATGTTCATTGTGCGTTCATCCGGCATCCCGCATAATGAAACGGTGGCGCGGATTGGTTGCGTGCACGACAAGAAAGCGGGGGTCCTGGAATGCTCCGAATCAAAGCTCGTAGAGCGAAAGAGAATAGCCCACGGCGTGAGCCGTGGGGAAGCCGCGGGATAAATGAAGCCCCGGCACGGGGCGAAGGATCGCGGCGGCGCCATGCAGTGGAGGCTTTCATGAAACGTTCCGGTTTCGTCCGTCTGGCCGTTGGCTTCTTCGTTCTATTGCTCGGCGCCTGCGCCCTCGCGTTTCAACCCGTCGGCGGTTACCACTTGCTCAAGAAAGTCGCCATCGGCGCGGCGGAAGGCGGCGGCGAGTATTTCGACTACATCGCTTTCGACGCGGCCGCGCGCCGCGTCTACATCTCGCACGGCACGGAGGTCAAAGTGCTCGACGCCGATAGCTCCGCGGCGGTGGGCGCAATCGCGGGTTTGAAACGGGACCACGGAATCGCCATAGTCGCGGAGTTGGGCCGGGGATTCATCAGCGACGGAGACGCGGGCGAAGCTGTCATCTTCGACCTGCAAACGCTGAAGCCCATTGGCCGGGTCAAAGCCGATGACGACGCCGATTCCATTCTTTACGATCCGGCGTCGAAGCGCATTTTCGTCTTCAACGGCCGGCCCAATAGCGCCACGGTGATCGATCCCGCAACCGGCGCGGTGGTGGCGACCTTGCCCCTTGGCGGCGCGCCCGAGCAAGCCGTCGCCGACGGCAAGGGCATGATCTACGACAATCTCGAAGACAAGAACGAGGTGATCGCGATTGATTCCCGCACGCTGAAGATCGCCGCGCGCTGGCCGGTCGCGCCCGTTGGACAGCCCGTCTCCATCGCGATGGATCGCGTGAGCCGGAGGCTGTTCATCGCGGGCCGCAACCCCCGGCTCCTGGTGATGATGGACGCGGACAGCGGGAAGATCGTCGGCCCCTCGTTCCCGATCGGCGGGCGCGTGGACACCAACGTTTTCGACCCCGAAACCGGTCTGGTGGTCGCCTCGACCGGCGATGGCGCAATCCACATTTTCCACGAAGACTCTCCCGGCAAGCTCAGCGCCGTCGAGACCGTGCAGACCGAATACGGCGCCAAGACCATGGCGCTCGATCCGAAGACCCACAACCTCCTGGTGGACACGGCCGATTTCGATCCCCCCAACCCGCAGCAGCCGAATGCGCAGCGCAGGCCCAAGCCCGGAACATTCCACCTGCTGATCTACGGGCGGTGAGGGCAGCGGGAAGCCTTCCCTGATATCAGTGCCGGGTTTCCACCCGATCTTTCTGCCCGGTAATGACCGCTGCGATTTGCTTTGCGGCGTCGCGCTCGCGCTCCGGCAGCCGCGCTAGGGACTTTTCATCCCCGGCCCTGGCGTATTCCATCGCCGGGGCAAGGAATCTCATGCGCGCCCGAATGTCCTCCGGGCTGCTCTGGAGAGCCGTGTCGAGCAACCGGGCCGCGACGTCCAGCCCTTGCTCTTTCGCGGCGGTGAATATGATTTTGATCCTAACCTCGATGCGCTGCTCAATGGGCGTGTCCGTCGACTCGAATTCGCTCAGTCTCGCGACTGTGCGGGCGGCATCCTCCAGGTTCCCCTCCCCGAGGTACGTGCGAACGAGCCAACCGAAGGCCTCGAACACCGATTCGGTGCCGGCGCGAAGCGCGAGACATTCCTCGAGGCGCGCGACCGCTTCCGCTGGCCGCTGAAGGATCGACAGTGCGATACCACAGCCGAGCAGGGCCGACGCTCTTTGCTTCGATGAAACGCCCTGCACGCCCAAGGCGGACTGAAAATCGGACAGAGCCTTCTCGTAGTTACCCAGTTCCCCATACGCGGCACCGCGGTTGACGAGCGCGGCGGCCATATGCTCGGCAGGGGGGCGCAGATCGAGCGCAGCAGTGCAGTCCGTAATCGCTCCCTCGCTGTCGCCGAGAAGCCTCTTGGTCCAACCCCGGTTCACAAGCGCCCTGGCGACATGCTCGGGGGAAGCACCTGCCAGTACGACCACCTCCGTGTAGTCGGCAATTGCCCCCTGGGCGTCGCCGAGATATTTCCTAGCCGAGCCCCGGTTGAACAGCGCCCTGGCGACCTTCTCGGGCGAAGTACCTGGCAGTTCGGCCACAACCGTGTAGTCCTTGATCGCTCCTTGTCCGTCGCCGAGAGACCGCTTGGCGATGCCCCGGTTGAACCTCGCATCGGTAACCAACCAAGCCCCCGCGCCTGGCAGATCGACCACAGCAGTGTAGTCTGCTATCGCTCCCTGGCTATCGCCGAGAGACCCCTTCGCCACGCCCCGACCGAGCAGCGCCCTCGCAGCTTGAGTGGCTGAAATCTCGCGCATCTCAATCACGCGCTGAAACTCTGCTGCCGCTCGCGCGTACTCCCCGTCCACCCCAAGGCACGCGCCGAGCCCTAGGATCGCTTCTACATTCTCGTGCTCCTTCGCTAGCGCCACGCGATACTGCTCCGTGGCGTCGCTGATGTTTCTCTTGCCGAGCATCCGGTCACCGAGGAGCCGGTGTCCGGCGGAGTCATAATTGCGCTCTGGCAGCGTGCCCGGTTCGGCGGATTCCGCAAGCAGCATGGCGGCTTCGCGCATTTTGCCCGCCGCGACGTAGGTGTCCGCTAGGCGCCCTATGTGCGCCTGCCGCTCGCTCTCGTCGTCCAGCGCCGAGGCGTAGTACTGGATCGTCAGGGTGGTCTCGCGAGCGCCGTAGCCTTGAAACTTGAGGCCAATCCTGCCGAGATCGCCCCATTGTTCTTCGAGGAACCCCCTACGCTCCTCCACCGAGAACCACGCGCGGATGAAATCGACGAAAAGCTCGATCCGCCGCCCCGCGGGGCGAAGATAACGCATCTCGTACCAAGTAAGGAACATCGGATCGGAGACCCGGTACGTCGCCGGCTTGCCCTTGCCCTCGCCCTCAACGGCCACAAACCTGCCATCCTTCAATCGGCCAAGCTGCGTCGTGACCACGTTCAGGGGCAGGCGCGCCATTCTGGCGATGTCGCTCGGAGGCGCGGCGCCGTGCAAACGCACCAGAGCGTCCAGGGTCTTGCTCTGTTGTCGCGGCATGTCGTCCAGCACGTGCTTCAACAATGGCGTAAGGCTGGTCACGGTTTCGCGCAAGGATTGAACCACCGGCGCCATCTCACGGTGTCGGAGAACATCGTAGAGCATCAGCACCAGGCGGGGATTGCCGCCGGTCAGAAAAGTGATCGCACGCACTTTGGCGCGCAACGCTTCGAACTGCTTCAGGAACGCTTCGTTTTTCTCCAACTCCGCGCAGCGACGCAACAACTCGCAGATTTCGTCTTCGCTCAGGTTGGGAATCTCGATCGGCGAAAAGAAATTGAAAAAGGCGTGGTCGTAGGCGGCGATTTCCTCGAACAGGCGCACGGACGCGCCGACCACCATCAGAAAACCCTCGGTGCTGAGGAGTTTCCGAAACGACCGGAACTCGCTATCCGCCCGCCGCGTCTTTCCCCGGCCGGTGGCCTCCGGAGGGAAGATGCGGTCGAAGTTATCGATCAGGAGGAGGATGCGCCGCTTGTGGCTCGTAGCGAGGGAGCGAAGGCCATCCACGGCGACCGCCAGGCTGCGCGCCTTCTGTGTCTCCTCATCTACCCGCCCGACAAGGTCCGCGGCACCCTGCAGTTCCTCCTCGTCCGCCAGGCCGCTTGCCACCAGTCTCAGCAGATCGCGGAGCGTTCCAACCGAGTACTCTTCCTCCCGAAGCTGCACGCAGAACCATCGGGCGGCGAGCGCCGGGTTTTCGCGGACGCGGTCGCGTAAGGTCAAGAGGAGGGTCGTCTTGCCGATCCCGCGCGGTCCCAGCAGAAGATAGTGCTGAAGGGTCTCGTGCTCCTCCTGTTCGGCGATGGCCGCCAGAAGTTGCTGAAGCAGCCCTTCGCGGCCCACAAGCCTCGCGTTCCGCTCTGCGGCCGGCGTCTCCCAAGGGTCGTACGGCAGGTGCGCGTATGCCATTGGCCGCTCCTATTTTTTCCTCGCGTCCAGGGTCCGGTAGAACCGCTTCCACCAATCCCGCATCACGTTCAGTAGGAAAGAGTACTCGTTGGTCCGGGGGTCGAGGAGCAGATACCAGTCGCTCTCCAGGTCCGCCATGATCTCGTCGAACTCGAAACTCGTAGCGCCGCGTCCCCTCGCTTTGCGATACACGCCATACAGCGTGCTGTTCGATACGCGGCACGCGGGAGCGTGCGCGACCTCTTGAAGGATGGCCAGCGCGGCTCGCCGGGCCGGCTCGCCATAGCGCGCCAGCCTCTGCCGGTAGTAGTCGAAATACGCGCGGCACGTGGGCCCGAGCACGCGCCGCTGGTACACGTCGCGAACCTCGGCGGCGCCAAGCTCTTTGTCTTTGAGCTTCTCTTCCGCGCGAACCTGCGAGACAAACAGGTGCAGGAAATAGGGGACCGGCGGCGACACCAGTTCGAAAAGTGCCGCCCGGCCCTCTTCGGTGAAGCGCAGGCTGCATGCCGTCGCGAGCGAATCGAGCAGATCCGCGGCGTGCTCCGGCGCCAGCGCCTCAATAGGAACCCGGCAAAAGTCATTGAGCTTGTCAGGCTCCTCCAAACGGCGCAGGGTCATGTCGATGCTCGTGGAGCCGGCCAGCACGAAGCGGTACCGCCGCAGCACATCCTTCTGCTTCATTCGTAGCGCCCGAAACCACTTCAGGAATTCGCGGGCTTTTTCCTCCTTGTGCTTGCGGGCGATGTTCTCTACCAGTTGCGGAAACTCGTCGAGTATGAACAGGACCGTCTCCTCCGCCTTTTCCATCTCTAGAATCAGCGACCGCGTTATGTCGCTCCAGGATTCGCCCACGGCTTCCCGCAGTTCCACCTGCGCCGCTTCGATCTTGATGGTCCGCACGCGCTGAGCTACGAAATCGGTCAGTTTCTTCGGTAGCCCCTTGGCTCCGCATATCAGGGTGCGCAGGTTGCTGTGTTCGAGAAGGGCCTCGATCAGGTTTGTACAGAACTCCTCCGGGTCATGGATATCCTCAACATCCAGGTACACCGCCACATAACCGGCTCGTGTCCGTTTGAGCAGATGGTTCATGACTCCCGTCTTGCCGAAGCGCCGAGGGGCCACCAGCATGATGTTGTTGGCCGCAAGTTGATCCCAAATGTAGTCGATTACGTGTTCGCGGCCGAAGAGCTCGTCAGGGTCCGGAACGCCCCCAGCCAGAATGCGGGTTGTCATCCAACCTCCTGAATAGGCATCGGTTAACCACCGTCAACGAGGATAACAACAAGTCTGTTGCTATCCAATGAGAAGAATAACAACAGATTTGTTGCTTGTCAATGGGGATCTTGATGAGCGCTCTGGAGACGCCTTCGCACCCCCTCCCGTTCATTGTCCTTTCATCTCCCATCCCGCACAATAAAAGCAGCGTGCGCATCCTCCTGGTCGAAGACGAATCGCGGGTCGCCGGCTTCGTCGCCCGGGGCCTGCGCGAGAACGCTTACGCGGTTGACATCGCCGCCGATGGCGAGCAGGCGCTCTACCTGGCTTCGGTCAACGAGTACGATCTCGTGATCCTCGATTGCATGCTGCCGCTGAAGGACGGGCACGCCGTGTGCCGGGAACTGCGCGGTTCCGGGTTTCGCGCGCCGATTCTCATGCTCACCGCGCTCGACGCCATCGACGACCGCGTGGCCGGCCTCGACTCCGGGGCCGACGACTACCTTCCCAAGCCGTTCGATTTCAAGGAACTCCTGGCCCGCTTGCGCGCCTTGCAGCGCCGGCCGCGCGATGTGCGTCCGGCCATCCTCCGCGTGGACGACCTCGTGCTGAACACCGCCAGCCACGCCGCCTCCCGCGGCGGCAAACCGGTCAGCCTCACCGCCAAGGAGTACGCCCTGCTCGAATTCCTGGTTCTGAACCAGGGCCGCGTCGCAGGCCGCGAACGGATCGCGCAGCATGTCTGGGACGATAACTTCGATCCCTTCTCCAACGTGATCGACGTCTACATCAAGCGCCTGCGCGCCAAGCTGGACGCGGGGCCGGGACGCCGCCTCATTCACACGCGGCGCGGCGAGGGGTACATCCTGAGCGCGTCGCCGGAGCCGGGCGATGATTAGAAGCCTCCGCGCGCGGCTCACGGCGTGGTACCTGGCGTTCTTCTCGCTGCTGTTCGTCGCGTTCAGCGTCTTCCTCTACGGCACGCTGTCCAGCGCCCTGCGGGACCGCCTGGACGCATCGTTGCGTTCGGAGATCGATACCGCGGCGGGCATGTTCGCCGACGAACTGGAAGAGGCCAAGGGAGACGTGCCCACGGCGGCTTCCGAGACAGCTTCGGGGATGCGCGTCCGCGACACTCTGGTGGCGGTGTTTGCCGATGGCCTTCCGCTCGCGGCCAGCGACCCGTCGCGGCTGCGAGAAACTGGGTCCATCGCGGGGCTGGTCGCGGCGCCTCCCGGCGACGGGCAGGTGGAGGAACTGCCCAACTACGGGCCGTTCGGCGCCCGCGCCGTGGTGCGCCACGCGACGGCCGGAGGGCGCCAAGTCCTGGTTATCGCGCTGGCCCCGCTGGACCCGGTCGCCGCCGAATTACTCTTGGTGCGCCGCGTCATTCTCATCGCGTTGCCGCTGCTGCTGGGAATCGCCGGCCTTGGCGGCTATCTGCTGACTGCCCGCGGCCTGGCGCCCCTGCGCCGGATGGCCACGCAGGCGCGCGAGATCACCGGCGCCAGCCTGCACAAACGGCTCGATATCGGCAACGCCGCCGATGAGATCGTCGCGCTCTCTTCTTCCTTCAACGAATTGCTGGCCCGCCTCGACCAGTCCTTCGAAACCATGCGCCGCTTCGTGGCCGACGCCTCGCACGAGCTCCGCACCCCGCTCTCGGTGATTCGCGGCGAAGCCGACGTGGCCCTGGCGCGCGACCGCGGCGCCGCCGAGTACAAGGAATCGCTCGCCATCGTCCTGGATGAATCCCGCCGGCTCACCCGCCTCGTGGACGACCTGCTGAACCTGGCGCGCGCCGATAGCGGCCATGTCAAACTGCAACTTCAGGATTTCTATTTCAACGATTTGCTGGCCGAGTGCTGCCGTTCCCTGCGCGCCATGGCCGGCGC
Source organism: uncultured Acidobacteriia bacterium (assembly GCA_903882645.1). GTDB lineage: Bacteria > Acidobacteriota > Terriglobia > Bryobacterales > Bryobacteraceae > BOG-224. Next base: position 19,886 of record CAIRXZ010000102.1, read on the forward strand.
CGGGGGCATCGAACTGGAATGCGCGATCGCCGGGGACGTCCCGTTTCGCGGCGACGAAGAGTTGCTCCGCCGCCTGGTGATGAACCTGCTCGACAACGCCATCCGCTACACGCCGGCGGGAGGGAAGGTCTCGGCTGCCTTGAAAGTGGCGCCGTCGGCCCTCGAAATCCGGATCTCGGATACCGGCCCGGGCATCCATCCGGAGGCGGCGCCCCACGTCTTCGAGCGCTTCTACCGCGCCGACGAAGCGCGCTCGCGGCGAAATGGCGGTTTCGGCCTGGGCCTGTCGATCGTCAAATGGGTCGCCGAGGCGCACCGTGGCGCGGTGCAGCTTGCCAGCCAACCGGAGGCCGGCGCCGTGTTCACCGTGACCCTGCCACGCTGATTCGCCGCTTGCTTTTGCACCCACCTCCGGTACAGCATATAAGTAGTCCACACTAGGTGGAGGCCGAATTTGCCATGGCTTTGCCCGATCGCATTGTCGTCGATTCCAAGATCCTGACTGGAAAGCCGGTCGTGCGCGGCACGCGCATATCGGTCGAACTGGTGGTGGAACTGCTTGCAGCCGGATGGAGCCACGCGCAGATTCTGGCCGCCTACCCGCACCTCGCGGAGCAGGACATCAGGGCCTGCCTCGCGTACGCGAGCGAGCTTTTGCGCGAAGAGAAGGTCTTTTCCCTCAAAATCGCATGAGAATCATGGCCGACGAAAACTTCCCGCGGCCGGCTCTGGAGGCGCTGCGAAGGGCGGGTTGGGACGTCTTCTCGATCGCCGAAGAGTGTTCCGGCGCCTCGGATGAGGATGTCGCCGCCCTCTGCGAGGACCAGCAGCGCATCCTCATGACGTTCGACAAGGACTTCGGCGAACTCGTTTTTCGCCGCCGGCTGCCGGCCGGCAGTGGCGTGGTGCTGTTCCGCATCACGCCGGACTCCCCCGAGCAGGCTGCGGACGTGGCATTGGCGCTGGTTGAGTCGCAGCCGGATCTTCGTGGGTCTTTCTGCGTAGTCTCGCGGGACCGGATTCGGGTTCGGCCGCTCAGTCCTTCCGTATAAGGAAGAGCCGATGAACTGCGCGATTTGCAGGAACGGAAACACGCTTAACGGATATGTCACGGTGACGGTCCAACGCGGCGACACCACCGTGATCCTGAAACGGGTTCCGGCCGATGTGTGCGACAACTGCGGCGAGTACTATCTTTCGAGCGAAGTAGCCGCCCGAGTATTGGAGCGCGCCGAATCGGCTGTCAAGAGCGGCGCCGAAGTCGAGATTCTGAGGTTCGCCGCTTGAAATCCGCTCGGTAGGCCTTCCCGTCTTCTTGCGGCCAGCGCCGAATGTGCCAAACGGGGCCACGCCGCCGGCGTCTTAATCGTAACCTTGCCCCGCTGATTCATCGTCCATTCATCTCCCGAAGCATATACTAAACTTTCTCCCATGACTTCCATTTTGCCGGTCGTGGCGCTGGGGATGGTCCTGTGCCAGGGCGCGTTTGCGCAGAACCCGCCCCCCGCGCCTTCCAATGCCCCTCTGCGCCTGACCTTGGAACATGCCCTGGCTCGGGCGCGCGTTAATAGCCCGCAAGTCCTTCGCGCCAACATCGATACGCTGCTGGCGCGCGAGGACACGGTGCAGGCCAAAGCCGCCCTCTTGCCCAGCGCCAGCTCGTTCAACCAGTTCATCTACACGCAGGGCAACGGCACTCCAACGGGCGTCTACGTTGGCAACAACGGCGTGCATGAGTACAACAATCAGGCCCTCGTGCATGGCGATATCTACGCCCCGGAGAAGCTGGCCGGATTCCGGAAGGCCCAGGTGGCCGAAGCGTTGGCGCGCGCCAGGGCGGAGATCGCCGCCCGCGGACTGACCGCCACCGTGGTGGCGGATTTCTACGGCATGGCTTCCGCCGGCCGCAAGCTCGCCAACGCCGAACAGAGCCGCGGCGAGGCGCGGCGGTTCCTCGACATCACCCAGAAGCAGGAAAAAGGCGGGGAGGTGGCGCACGCCGACGTGGTGAAGGCCCAGATCCAGGTGGAGCAGCGCCAGCGCGACGCCCAGGAGGCGCAGCTCGCCCTCGACAAGGCCCGGCTGGAATTCTCCATTCTGCTGTTTCCGGATTTCCGCCAGGATTTCACCGTCGCCGACGACCTGGAGACCGCCCCCGCCCTGCCCGCCTTCCCCGAAATCCAGGCCATGGCCGCGAAGAACAACCCCGATATCCGCGCGGCCCAGGCGACTTTGGAAATGCGGAACTGGGACCTCAAAGCCGCCCGCGCCGCCAGGCTGCCTTCGGTCTCCTTCGACTACTTCTTCGGCCTCAACGCCAATCAATTCGCGCTCCACACGCCCGAGGGACTTCGAAACTACGGCTCGGCGGCGCAGGCGCAGTTGACCATCCCGCTCTGGACGGGGGGGGCCGCGCGCAGCCGGATCAGGCAGGCGGAATTGGGTCTCCAGCAGGCCAGGACCGACCTCAGCTTTACCCAGCGCGAGCTTCTTGCCGACCTGAATTCCTTCTACCGGGAAGCCGATACCGCCAGCCTCCAGATCGCCTCCCTGCGCCACTCCATGGAACTGTCGAGCGATAGCCTGAGGCTGACGCTCCAGCGCTACCAGGCGGGCGAGGCCACGGTGCTCGAGGTGGTGGACGCGCAATCGACCCTGGCTGACGCCCGCAACGCCTATGACGACGGCTTGGTGCGGTCCCGCGTGGCGCTGGCCAATCTTCAGACACTTACGGGGGCGTTTTAGCCATGCAAGAAACAACACGGAATCAGGTGGGGCGGACCCCCCGGTCCGCGCGGGTCCCCCTGGACCCGCTTTTCGCTCGAAGAGACAGGCCGACGAGGGCGTCGGCCGCGGACCAGGGGGTCCGCCCCACCGCTTATGCAGGCGTTGTCTTCCTGATGGCCGCGGCCATCCTTACCTCAGCCTGCTCGAAGCCGGAGAAAAAGGAATCCGAGGCGCCCGCGCCCGTTCAGGTCACCGCGGTGACCCAGACCACCATCCACCGCATCGTCGCCGGCGACGGCATGCTATTTCCCCTGGACCAGGCCAGCGTGATGCCAAAGATCTCCGCGCCGGTCCAGAAGTTCTATGTGAACCGCGGCGACCACGTGAAGCGGGGCCAGCTTCTGGCCGAACTGGAGAATCGCGACCTTACCGCCCAGGCGGCGGAAAGCAAGGGCGCGTTGCAGCAGGCCGAATCCAACCTGCGGTCCACTTCGGGCGCCTCAATTCCCGAGTCTTTGGTCAGGGCGCAGACCGACGTCGACGCCAGCCGGCAGACCATGGAGGCCGCCAAGCAGGTGCTCGACTCGCGCCAGCAGTTGTTCACCGACGGCGCGCTGGCCCGGCGGCAGGTGGATGAAGCCAAGGTCGGCTATGCGCAGGCCAACAGCCAGTTCCTCGCAGCCCAGGAACATCTGAGAGTGCTCCAGGCCGTCGCCAAGGATGAGCAGGTCAAGACCGCCACGGCGCAGGTGAGCGCCGCCACGGCCCACCAGCAGTCTCTGGATGCGGCCCTCAGCTACTCGAAGATCTTCAGCCCCATCGACGGCGTGATCGCCGACCGCCCGCTCTACGCCGGAGAGATGGCCAGTCCCACCACGCCGCTCCTCACGGTCATGGACACCAGCCGCGTGGTGGCGCGCGTGAACATCGCGCAGGCGCTGGCCGCGCCGGTCAAGGCCGGCCAACTCGCCACCATCACCCTGACCGATACCGGGGAGGCCGTGCAGGGGAAAGTGACCGTGGTGAGCCCCGCCACCGACCCGAACAGCACTACCGTCCAGGTCTGGGTCCAGGCCGAAAATCCCGGCGAGCGCCTGAGGCCCGGGGCCAGCGTCCACGTCGGGGTTGTCACCGAGGAAGCCCGCAACGCCATGGTCGTGCCGGCGGCGGCCATTCTCCCCGGCGAGGAAGGCGGCACGGCCGTATTGGTCGTCGGCTCGGATTCCGTCGCTCATCTCCGCAAAGTCGATGTGGGAATTCGCGAGGGCGATAAAGTGCAGATCCTCAACGGCGCCCGGCCCGGCGAGTCGGTCGTCATCGTTGGCGGCCTTGGCGTGGAGGACAAGGCCAAAGTCAAGGTTCTCACGGCTCCCGAGGAATCCGACGAGGACGAGAAATGAGCGATCTCGCGACGCCTCCGCAGCCCGGAGCCGAAGAGCGCCATTGGACGGACCGCTTCGGCAAGCCGGTCATTTTCGTAATTCTGACCTTGATAGTCATCGGGATCTACGTGGCATTCGGCATTCCCGTGGCCGTCTTCCCGGAAACCAATTTCCCCCGCGTCGTGCTCGGCGTCGAGAACGGCGTCATGCCCATCGATCAGATGCTGGTCACCGTGACCCGCCCCATCGAGGAGGCCGTCAACACGGTGCAGGGTCTCAACCGCGTCTATTCCATCACCAGCCGCGGCGACGCGGAGATCAACCTGTTCTTCGATTGGAACGCGGACATGAATCTCACGCTGCAACTGGTCAACGCCGCCCTGGCCCGCGTTCAGAGCAGTCTGCCCTCCACCGTTCAGATTCGCGCCAACCGCATGACCTTCGCCGCGTTTCCGATCATGGGCTACAGCCTCACGTCGGACACCGTGCCGCAGACCGAGTTGTGGGAATTCGCCAACTACGTGATGAAGCCCCGGCTGAATCGCGCCAAGGGTGTTTCCACCGTGGTCGTGCAGGGGGACCAGATCCCCGAGTTCCAGGTGCAGCCCGACCCGGCCAAGCTGGTGCGGGCCGCCGTCACGGTTCCCGATATTCTCGACTCCATAGGCCGCAGCAACCTGATCGATTCTCCCGGCTTGATACAGGCCAATCACCAGCTCATCCTCAGCCTGGTGACCGGGCAGGTGAAGACGCCCGCGCAGATCTCCGAGATCGTCGTCAAGACTACTCCCGCCGGCGCGCCCATCCGCATCGGCGACATCGGCGCGGTCGGTCCTTCGATTCAGCCTGTCTACACCATCGTCACCGCCAATCGCAAGCCCGCGGTTCTGATCAACATTAATCGCCAGCCCGAGAGCAACACCGTGGACGTGGCCACCGCCGTTCACCGGGAGATGGAGCGCCTGCGCCAGGCGCTGCCGCGCGGCGTGGACCTGCGTTCCTTCTACGACCAGTCGGACATCGTGTCCGCTTCGATCGCGAGCGTGCGCGACGCGGTCCTGATCGGCCTTGTGCTCGCATCGCTCATCATGGTGTTGTTCCTGCGCGACTGGGGCACGTCGCTGGTGGCCGGCCTGGTGATTCCCGCCACCATCGCGGTCACCTTCATCGCGCTGCGCCTGATGCATGAGAACTTCGACCTGATGACCCTGGGCGGTCTGGCGGCCGCCGTCGGTCTGGTGATCGACGACGCCATTGTGGTCGTTGAAAACATCGTCACGCACCGCGATTCGGGCCAGTCGCGCGCCCAGGCGATCCGCAGCGCCATACACGAAATCCGCGTCCCGCTGGTCGGCTCTACTATCACCCCCATCGTGGTTCTTGTCCCGCTGGTCGCCATCGCCGGAGTGACCGGCGTGTTCTTCCGCGCGCTGGCCTTCACCGTGGGCGCCGCGCTGCTGACTTCCCTGGCGCTTGCGCTTACCTGGACCCCTACGCTCAGCCACTACTTCATTCGCAAGCGGCATACGGGCAGGGCCGTCGAGAGCAGCGTGCCGCGATGGCTCATGCGCATCTATGAACGTGTGCTGCGCGGCGCCCTGGCGCATCCCGTCGCGCTGGCGCTCGCCAGCGCCGCCCTGGTGGCCGGTTCGTATTTGTGCTACATCAAGATCGGATCGGATCTGCTGCCAACGCTCGATGAGGGCGGCTTCGTCGTGGACTATTGGACGCCCGCGGGCGCCTCGCTTGCGGAAACCAACCGCATGATTTCCAACATCGAGCGCATCCTCGGTCAGGTTCCGGAAGTGGAAACCACCTCGCGCCGCACCGGCCTGGAGTTGGGCCTCGCGGCGGTCACCGAGGCCAACCGCGGCGACATCTCAGTTCGTCTGAAACCCAATCGCAAGCGCGACACCGAAGAGGTCATGGCCGACGTGCGCGAGCGCGTGACGAAGGCCGAGCCGGTCGTGGACATCGAGTTGGTTCAGAAACTCGAGGACGAGATCGGCGACCTTTCCAATGAGCCTGAGCCGATCGCCATCAAGCTTTTCTGCGAGGATCCCGACCTGCTGCGCAACTGGGCCACTCGCGTGGGCGACGCCATCAAGAAGATCCCGGGCGTCGTGGACGTGCTGAACGGCATCGAGAACACCATCAGCGGGCCGGCCAGCGTCTTCCAGGTCGATCCCGTGGCCAGCGCCCGCGCCGGGTTCACGCCCCAAGAAATCGAGCTGGACGCCAGCGCCATTCTCCAAGGCGAGCCTGCGGCGACCCCCGTCGTGGTCAATGACCGCGTCTACACCATCCGCGTACGTTTTCCCGAGCGGACGCGAGCTTCCCTGGACGCCATCCGCGACACCCTGCTGATCAGCGGCGCCGGCAAGACCGCCACCATCGGAAGCCTGGCCAGCGTTACCGACCTTCCCGGACAGACCGAGATCCGGCGCGACAACCTCCAACGCCTGGTGACCGTCACCGGCCGCCTCGAAAACGTGAACTTGGGAGAAGGAATCAAGAGGGTAAAGGAAACTCTGGCGGGCCTGGGCATGCCGCCCTCCATCCGCGTGGAGTTCGGCGGCGGATACCAGGAACAACAGAAGTCTTTCAAGGATCTCGCGTTCGTCCTGATCCTGGCGATCGTCCTCGTATTCATCGTGCTGCTGTTTGAGTTCGCCAATTTCGCCGCCCCCATCGCGGTGCTCTGCTCCGCGCTGCTTTCCACTTGCGGCGTGTTCGCCGGTCTGCTGCTCACCGGCAAGACGTTTAACCTTGCCTCCTTCATGGGCCTGATCATGGTGATCGGCATCGTCGCCAAGAACGGCATCCTGCTGCTCGACGCCGACCAGAAATACCGGGCGGACGGTCTTTCGCCCGAAGACGCCATGATTCGCGCGGGCGAGCGCCGCCTGCGCCCCATTATGATGACCGCGCTGGCCACCGTGGCCGGCATGATTCCGCTGGCGCTCGCCTGGGGCGCCGGCTCGCAGATGCTGCAACCTTTGGCCATCGCGGTGATCGGCGGAATCCTCGCTTCGATGGTTCTCTCGCTGGTGGTCACTCCGGCCGTTCGTTATTACATCGGAGGCCGGGCACGCTAACTAACAAGGAGTAACAAGAATGAAAAAGCTTCTGACAGTCGTTCTCTTGGCTGCCGCGGTGTTCGCCGCGACGGGCTACAAGGTTCTCAACAAGATCAAGATCGGCGGCGCGGGCGGTTGGGACTATTGCGCGATGGACAACGCCGCCCGCCGGCTTTACGTTTCGCATGGCGCCAGCGTCGAAGTGGTCGACGTCGACGCCGGCAAAGTCGTGGGATCGATACCCGATCTGCACGGCGTTCACGGAATCGCCATCGCGGCGGATCTCGGCAAAGGCTTCATCACCAACGGCCAGTCCAACAGCGTGACCGTCTTCGACCTCAAAACGCTGGCCAAGACGGGTGAGCCGGCGGTCGGCCAGAATCCGGATGCCGTCTGCTACGAGCCGAAGACCCAGCGCGTCTTCACCTTCAACGGCCGCTCCAACAACTCCAGCGTGATCAACGCCAAGACCGGGGAAGTTGTGGCGACCGTGGATCTCAACGGCAAGCCGGAGTTCTGCCAGGCGGATGGCGCCGGCAAACTGTATAACAACCTCGAAGACAAGAGCGAAGTGGTCGAGATCGATGCGGCCGGCGCCAAACCGTCGGTCACCCGGCGGGTGTCGATCCTGCCCTGCGAAGGCCCGTCCGGCCTTGCGATTGACGTGAAGGGCAAGAAGCTGTTCTCCGTGTGCGATGGAAAAATGGCCGTAACCGACATCGCCACCTTCAAGGTGATTGCCACGCCCGCCATCGGCCAAGGTCCCGACGCCGCCGGCTTCGACCCCGATCTCGGTCTTGCCTTCAGCTCCAACGGCGAGGGAAGCCTGAGCATTGTGCAACTGGTCAACGGCAAATACGACACCGTTGACACAGTCGCCACCGAGCGCGGCGCCCGCACGATGGCCGTGGACACGAAACTGCACCGCGTCTACCTATTGGCCGCCGAGTACCCGCCGCCGGCCGCCGGCGCGCAGCCCGGCCGCGGCAGAACGCCGGCCCTGCCCGACAGCTTCCACGTCCTCGTAATAGGCAAGTAGTTCGGTGGGGCAGGCCTCCCGGCCTGCCTTCTTGTGGCTCCGTAGGGGTCGGGCATGCCCGACCCCTGGAGTTTCTACATTTTCTCAGGCAGCGGCACTGCGGACGAGTTGCTTTTCCGTGATTTTGACCTCGAACTCCGTCAGAAGTTCGGGGTGTTCC
>CAIRXZ010000103.1 GCA_903882645.1 uncultured Acidobacteriia bacterium
TCGTGCCGATACACCCGGTACCCCGGCCACGCCAGAATCGCTGTCCATTCTTTATCTGTCAACTGCCGAGTGTACCCAAAAACGCCATCTCACTGAATCATCGATATTTGAAGGTTTTCACGAATTCTCGCGGAGAGCCATAAATAGATCGGTTTCACCAAGGTGCGGAATGCTAAACGGGAATCTCGGAAAATGACCTTAGGTTGGTAAAGACGCACTGTGCCTGATCGGTCCGGAGGGTCCGGAGGCATGGTGGATGGCAAAGCAGACCGGCGTATGCGAAAATCTAGCTTACGCTGGGAGGCCAAGATGCCATTTCGCCGCCGCGATTTACTGAAGTCCCTGGGAGCCGCCGGGTTGATGGGGCTTTCCCTGCCGCGGGAGCAGAAAGCGCAGGAGCAGGCGGCCCGCGCCACGCGCGGAATGCCCATTCCACGCATCAAAGATATCGGCGTGATCGAGTGCGCGCCCGCCGGGGTGCGCCTCACGGTGGTCAAAATCACCACGGACCAGGCCGGCCTCTATGGTTACGGCTGCGCCACCTTCACGCAGCGCGCGGACCTGGTCAAGCCGGCGGTCGAGAAGTACCTCAAGCCGCTGCTCCTCAATAAGACCACGGACCGCATCGAGGACATCTGGCAGGCCTGCTACGACAGTTCCTACTGGAAGAACGGGCCGGTCTTGAACAACGCCATCAGCGGCGTCGATCAGGCCCTCTGGGACATCAAGGGGCGGCAGGCCGGCATGCCCGTGTACCAGCTCGCCGGCGGGAAGTGCCGCGAAGCCGCGGATTGCTATGGGCACGCCGACGGGGCCGACTTCCCCAACGTCGTCGAATCGGCCAAGCGCTTCATCGCGCAGGGCTTCCGGAACGTCCGCGTGCAGATTGGCGTTCCCGGCATGTCCGGCTACGGGGCCGGCGGAAGCAACGCGCCCCGCGTCGCGGCGCTCCATGAGGGGCAGGTCTTCGAGCCCGCGGTCTACCTCCGCCGCGCCCTCAAAATGCTGGAGATTTGCCGCAAGGAATTGGGCGACGAAGTCGAGTTGCTCCACGACATGCACGAGCGCGTCTCGCCCAACCAGGCGGTGCAGTTCTGCAAGGACGTCGAGCAGTTCAAGCTGTTCTTCGTGGAAGACCCGCTGTCGCCAGAAGACAACGCCTACTTCCGGCAGATCCGGTCGCAGTGCGCCACGCCGATCGCCATGGGCGAGCTTTTCAATAGCCCGCACGAATGGCAGCCCCTGATCGCGGAGCGCCTCATCGACTACATCCGCGTACACGTCTCGCAGTCCGGCGGGTTCACGCCGGCCCGCAAGATCGCGATCATGGCCGAGATGTTCGGCGTCAAGACAGCCTGGCACGGTCCGGGCGACGTTTCGCCGGTCGGCCACATGGCCAACGTGACGCTCGACGTGGTGAGCTACAACTTCGGCATTCAGGAATATTCGGAGTTCAACGCCCGCACGCAGGAGATTTTCAAGGGATGCCCGGTCATGAAGGACGGCTACCTTTGGGTGAACGAAACACCCGGCTGGGGCATTGAGATCGACGAGGCGGCGGCGGCCAAGGCCCCGTTCACGCAGGGCCGAAACAACCTCAACGGCGGCTGGGGCGAGGTCCGCCGGCGCGACGGCACGATCATCAAGCAGTGAACGGCCGACCTATATATGATCTCGGTATTGACCCCATTCCGGTGGCCGGCGAGCTGGAAGGATCCCTCCGCCGTGGCCTTGCTCGCCGACACGCCGTTCGACTGTCTGGTGTGCGAAAAGGGGGCGGCGCCCGATTCCGTCCTCGCGCAGGCGAAGCAGAAGGGTCTTACCATCGCCGATCCGGCTTCCCCGCCGGCCGGCGCGTCGATTACGGATGGCGTTTGGCCGGGAGTGCAGATGGCGCGGGGGCAGGCGGCCGCCAGTTCCGGCCCGACCGGCAATCCGTGGGTCGATTCCAACGGCTGGAAGATCCGGCTCGAAAGCGCGCGGCATCCGGATTCCCGTATCTGGGTGGATGCCAAGCCGGCGGCCGGGCGGGCCTTCTTGGCCGCGTCTTACCCGCGAGCGATCGCCGACTGCGGGGCTTACGGAGGACGCTGGATTGTCTCGCTGGACGAGGCGCTGGCCGCCGGTATCGCGCAAGGGAATGCCGATGCGCTGGCGGCGTGGAAGAAGATCGCCGGCTCGGCGCGGTTTTTCAACGATCGTAAGGCGTGGTCCGGTTACGCGCCGGTGGCGGTGCTGGGCATTGTCTCCGATTTCTCGGGTGACAACGAGTTCATGGGCCAGGAACTTCTCAACCTGGTGGCGCGGACGAACCAACAGTCCGGCATCATCTTGAAAGACAAGGTTTCGGCGTCTTCTTTTGCCGGCCTGCGGGGCGTGATTTACGCCGATGCCAAGCCGCCGGAGGCGAACCTGCGAAGCCGGATCATGGCCTTCGTGCAATCCGGCGGCGCGCTGATTACCGGACCGAACTGGGGGCCGGCGCCCGGGACGCCCGCACGCGGCCAGAATCAACCCGGCTACGTGCTGCGCGAATCGGGCAAGGGCCGGGTGGCCTTCGCCAGGGAGGAGTTCAGCGACCCGTACGCGCTGGCGAACGAATCCGTGCTGATCGTCAGCCACCGTTACGACAGCGTTCGATTCTGGAACGCGGGTTCGGCGGGCTCGTACGTCACGGCGGCCCCGGACGGCAAGCGGGCCGTGGTCCACATGCTTTTCTACACCGACCGCGCGACCGCGCCGGTGACCGTGCGCGTGGCCGGGAGCTATCGAAAGGGGATGTTGCGGACGCTGGACGGGCCGGAGCCCCGTCCCATTGAGATGGACTTGCAGGAGGATGCGGTAGAGCTGCATTTGCCAACGGTTTCCCAATACGCTGCCGCTGAGCTGGAGCCTTAGACGATATGCACGGACGCTATACGCGCCGGGAACTGCTGCAAACCGTATCCGCGGGCGCCTTGTATGCCGGAGCGCAATTGGGGAGAGCCGCCGCGGCCCCCGCCGAGCCGGTGGCGATCGCCAGGTGCAAAACCTACGATCCCGCCGAACTCATGCCGGCGATGGCCAGGATGTTCGACCAGATCGGGGGTTTGGGGCGGATCGTCAAGGGCAAGACGGTCTCGGTGAAAATCAACCTGACGGGCGCCTACACCTACCGGCTGGGGTATTCCCCGCTGGGCGATTCGCACTACACGCACCCCGCCGTGATCGCCGCCGCGGTGTGCCTGATGGGAAAAGCGGGCGCCCGGCGCATCCGCATCCTGGAAAGCCCGTGGGCCACCACGGACCCCCTGGATGAGTTCCTCCTGCTGGCGAACATGGAGCCGAGAGACATCCAGAGCGCCGCCCCCAACGTGGAATTCGAGAACACCAACTACCTGGGAAAGGGGACGAAATACTCGCGTCTCATGGTTCCGACCGGCGGCTACATCTACCCGGGCTTCGACCTGAACCACGCGTACGAGGAATGCGACGTGTTTGTCAGCCTCTCCAAGATGAAGGAGCACGCCACCGCGGGTTTCACCGGCACATTGAAGAACTGCTTCGGAATGGCGCCGGCGACCATCTACGGATCGGACGCGGGAGTGGATGAGCCGGCCATCCAGCCGGGCGGCGGCCGCCAGACGTTCCACAGCGGCTACCGGCAGCCGTCCAAGAGCGCGCCCCAGGAAAAGGACATGAAATCTCCGCGCCAGGATGGATACCGGGTGCCGCGCATCGTGACCGACCTGGCTTCCGCGCGCCCGATCCAGCTTGCCATCAACGATGGCGTCCGAACGATGACCGGCGGCGAGGGTCCCTGGATCAGGGAGGCCGACAAGGTGGTGAACCCGGGCGTGATCGTGGCCGGTACGAATCCCGTAAACACGGACGCGGTGACGATGGCGGTGATGGGTTTCGACCCGATGGCCGGCCGCGGGACGCCGCCGTTCGAGAACTGCGACAGCACGCTGCGGCTGGCCGAAGATGTGGGCCTCGGCACGCGGGATTTGAAACGGATCGAAGTCGCCGGCGCGCGGATCGAGGACGTGTTGTTCGATTTCGCCGCTCTGCGAAAAGAACGGCGGTCGCGGATGCAGCCGGGCCGGCGAGGGTAGTGTGTGGGGCAGCTTGCCAAGCTGCGCGGCGGTTGGTAACCGCCGCGCGGGCCGATTGACAATCGGCCCGCAGGTTTCCAACCTGCCCCACACCCGCAGGAAGAGTTAGGCCGTCAAAA
>CAIRXZ010000104.1 GCA_903882645.1 uncultured Acidobacteriia bacterium
ATTGGGTTTTGAATCGGATTTGTGATACGAACTGCGCCGATTGTGCGACGCAGGCCTCTTTGGGATGGGTTCGCATTGTAGTTGCCGCGTCAAGCATACCACGCGAAGCGTCTGCCGTAAGGCTTAGTTCAAGTGGGGTTCAGGGAAAACGAGATTTCATTGAGATCCCGCATCCGCCTGGTCGTATAACGCCCGACTCGTCGAAGTACCTCAAACGCCTCCGAAGTCCTTGTGGGAAACGTGGCGCGCTCGTGGCGGATTCCTCCCGTTAAACGCCCCTCGCTGAAACAAACGTCGGCGAGCCAACGCCGCATGGGCCTCTGGATCGAGACCGAATTGCAGCCTTTCCTGGAGCCCAGGTGACGAAGACCGGGCCTGCCGTCGTTCTGTCCACGGTCATCCACCAACGCTATCGGCCGGACGTCATCCTGGCAAGGGCTTCGCTCACCGGAAAAGCGCACTTCCTTATTGACCGCCGATCAGGGTTGTGAAGCTGGTGGCGTCTAGGTTGAATACGGCCTTGCCATTGGCGACCGCGATGCGGGGGCCTTCCTGCATGCCGCGTTGGCCGTCGGTGACCCAAACGCGGAGTTGCTTCACGGCGGCCGGCAGTCCGGTGACCGTCGCGGGACGGGCGGGGCCGTTGTTCACTACATGAACGGTGTAGATCCCGTTGGAGATGTCGCCAAAAGCGGCGCAAGTGAGGCCGGGCCGGTTGCATTTGACGGACAAGGCGAAGGACCGCGGCGGGGTGGAGGCGAGCTGCTTGAGGTTCCAGAAGCGCTGGGTGGGCCGGAGCGGCCCGTTGTCGCCGAAAACGCCGCCGCCGGCGAGCAGGGAGTAGTCGGCCGTCAATTGCCATTGCAGGATCGAGCGGGGCTGCGAGATCGCCAGGATGCGGGTGTACAGGTTGATCTCGTACAGCGCGAAGGATTGCTCCAGGAAGATCTGGGGATAGCGCCACGCGGCAGCGTCGGTGCTGCCCTCGGCGACGATGAGCGGAACATTCAGCTCCCGGGCCGCGGCGCCCCATTGGGCCAGGAGGTCGTCGGTGCATCCGCGCCAGGAGTGGAAATCGACGGCGCCGATGTACTTGGCGGCCTCGGGATCGTGCAAGGCGGGCTTGATGAAGTCGATCGGGTTGGCGTCGGAGGTGTCGCCGAGGGCCAGCTTGGTGGCCAGTCCCCGGGAGGCGAAATAAGGACCGAACGTCTTGATCATCTCGGCATGTTCCCTGGGGGTCTGGCGCACGTTGATGCCCAGATCCGATTCATTGAAGGTGAACATGGCAGCTTCGACGCCGTATTTCTCCTTGAGGAAGATCAGGTAACCGGCGATGGACGCCTTGATGTGGTCCATCTTCTCCGGGTTGAGCGGATTGCCGCTGCCGCGCGGGACGGTCTGCTGAGCGGCTCCCGGAACGCCGCGTCCGCCGGGCGCGGCGGCAACCGCCGGGGCGGCCGCGCCCCCTCAGATCGAAGAGCGTCGTGTAGGGAAAGAGTGTCTTCG
>CAIRXZ010000105.1 GCA_903882645.1 uncultured Acidobacteriia bacterium
ATCCACTGGCGCAGCTCGCCGGCCAGTTGGCGGCGGTCCCACTGCCCCTTCTTCAGCGTGACGAAGCAGGCCACGGCCTGGCCGGTGATCTCGTGCGGCTTGCCCACCACGGCCGCCTCCGCCACGGCGGGGTGGCGGACCAGCGCCGATTCCACCTCCATGGTGCTCAGGCGGTGGCCGCTGACGTTCATGACGTCGTCCACGAATCACGAGGATCCGTTGAGCCTCGATGTTCTGCGCCGTTCACCGGACGAAGATCGACCTGCAGGCGCCAGGCTCTTCCGGTTGTCGTCCGCTTCACGTTCTCTCTTGAGGCAACTCGTGGACTGGCAGCGGATCGGCTGGGGTTCCCAGGAGGAACTCGCCGATCCGGCCCGCGACGGCGGCCCGCAACGGCGCATCCAGAGAGCCGATCTTGCGGGCGATCAGCCGGCTGTCAATGGTGAATAGCTTCATGCTTCGGATAATCGAACTCTGCGGCAGGCCGAGTCTGGCCGAAGCAGCTTCGTCGAGTTCCAGGTCGCCGGGCCAGTGAGCGGAACGGGAGGTGGTAATCATACAGGCCACCACGTGCCCGTAGACGTTGAAGCCACGGCGGGAGATCGTCAGCGCAGGTCTCCGCTTGGTTGTAGGGGAATCGGTGAATGGGAAGGGAACGACCACAACGTCCCAAGCGTCATAGATCACGGAAAGCCTCCTCGTCCTCCCGGCTATTCCACTCTTCCAGGTTCGCGGACAGCGCGTCGTGCCACTGCGCGTCGAAGCGCTCCAACTTGCGAATATGTGCGGTGTTGCCGTCCACCTCGTAAGCCAGAACATCACCAGCCTTGAGGCGGAGCTTCTCGCGAACCTCCTTAGGCACCGTGACTTGTCCTTTGGTGGTCAACTTCGCCAAGACCATTGCCTTACTCCTTACGTCCTTACCTTAAGGATAGCAGATGGGCGCATGCGCGTGGTTGGCAACAAGAAGGCAGACCAGGAATTCCGCCCCACGGTCCGCGTCAATCTTCGTCGGCCTGCGCCGACAGCCGCGTGACCACCGACAGGTCTTCCAGCGTCGTCACGTCTCCGGTTACCGAGTTCGAGGTTACGATTTCGCGGAGCAGCCGGCGCATGATCTTGCCGCTGCGGGTCTTGGGCAGGGCGTCGGTGAAGCGGATCTGCTCGGGCTTGGCGAAGCCGCCGATCTCGTGGGCGATCCACTGGCGCAGTTCGCCGGCCAGTTGGCGGCGGTCCCATTGTCCCTTCTTCAGCGTGACGAAGCAGGCCACGGACTGGCCCGTGATCTCGTGCGGCTTGCCCACCACGGCCGCCTCCGCCACGGCGGGGTGGCGGACCAGCGCCGATTCCACCTCCATGGTGCTCAGGCGGTGGCCGCTGACGTTCATGACGTCGTCCACGCGGCCCAGAATCCAGAAGTAGCCGTCTTCGTCGCGGCGCGCGGCGTCGCCCGTCATGTAGACGCCGTCGATGCGCTCCCAATACTGCGCGCGGTAGCGGGCCGGATCGCGCCAGATGGTGCGCGCGATGCTCGGCCAGGGCCTCCGCACGATGAGAAAACCTTCGCCGTTGGGCGGCACGGGCTTGCCCATCAGATCCACCACCTCGGCGAGAATGCCCGGCATCGGCAGCGTTCCGGAACCGGGCTTCAGCGGGACCGCGCCCGGCATGGGCGCGATCATGATAGCGCCGGTTTCCGTCTGCCACCAGGTATCCACGATGGGGCAGCGCTCTTTGCCGATCGTCTTGTAATACCATTCCCAGGCCGCCGGATTGATAGGCTCCCCAACCGAGCCGAGCAGGCGCAGGCTGGACATGTCGTGAGCGTTGGGCCACTGGTCGCCGTGGCGCACGAACGAGCGAATGGCCGTGGGCGAGGTGTAGAAGATGCTGACGCGGTACTTCTCGATCAGCCGCCAGAACCGGTCGGGCTGGGGGAAATCGGGCGCGCCTTCGTACATCATGCTGGTGGCGCCGGCGGAGAGCGGGCCATACACGATGTAGCTGTGCCCGGTCACCCAGCCGATATCCGCCGTACACCAATAGGTATCTTCCTCGCGCAGGTCGAAAACCCACTTCATGGTCATGTGGACCTGAAGCAGGTAGCCGCCGGTGGTGTGGACGATGCCCTTGGGCTTGCCTGTGGTGCCGGAGGTGTAGAGGACATAGAGCGGGTGTTCGCTATCGAGCGGCTCGGCGGGGCAGATTTCGGAGACGCCTTCATCGAGATCGTGCCACCAGTGGTCGCGTCCGGGCTTCATCTCGATCGCGCCGCCGGTGCGGCGCAGCACGACGACGTCGCGCACCGTGGGACACTCGGCCAGCGCCTCATCGACGGCATCCTTGAGCCGGACTTCCTTGCCGCGCCGCCACGCGCCGTCGCAGGTGACCACCACCTGCGCCTCCAGATCCTGGATGCGGGCCTTCAGGGCCTCGGCCGAGAAGCCGCCGAAGACAACGCTGTGTGTGACGCCCAAACGCGCGCAGGCCAGCAAAGCCACAGGCAGCTCCGGAACCATCCCCATGTAGACGATGGCGCGGTCGCCCGCCTTGAGGCCGCGTCCCTTCAGGACGTTGGCGAAGCGCGAGACCAGGCGGTGCAGTTCCTGGTAGGAAATCTGCCGCTGGTCGCCCGGCTCGCCTTCCCAGAGGATGGCGATTTTGTTCTTGCGCGGCGTCTCCAGATGCCGGTCGAGGCAATTGTAGGAGACGTTGGTCTGCCCGTCCACGAACCACTTCACGAACGGCGGATTCCACTCGAAAACGTGCGACCACTTCCGGAACCAGAACAGCTCCTTTTCAGCCAGCTCGCCCCAAAACTCCTCGGGCGCTTCGGCAGCCTGCCGGTGAAGCTCGCGGTACCCCTCTATTCCCCTCACGTGCGCCCGCCGGACAAACTCCGGACTGGGTGGATAAACGTTCGAATCGGCCATGGGAGCAATCTTATCAGAAGGAGACGACCGCCCTGGCGACGGCGCAGCGATTCTCCGAGTGCGCCGTCAGCGCGGCACAGCCAAACGTTCGATCTCCCGGCAAAGCCTGTCGAACGATCTGCAAGACCTCGCGGCAGTCAGGTCCATAGCAGCAACCAGAGAGGCCTGATCCACCGTAGGTGAATACTTTCGGCCGGGAACCATGTTCCGGGTTAACCACTGCTTCGCTCCACGGATCGCGGCCGGGTCTGGCGGAGGTAAGAGACCCTCGCGCAATCCGCTTTTCCCGCTAAGCGATTGCGCCGAGGCTAAGAACCATGTCTCAAATTCGTACTTGGGAATCACGATGGAAACCGTACCGGGCGAAGTGATGGCGAGAGCCCTTGATTTCAGGCTGGGGCCCAGAATAGCGGGACAATCGTCGTCAGCGTCCAGTATCACGATAACCGGTCCCTGTTCGCGATTGGTCCCCCGGGCAAGTCGAATGGCGCGCTCCAATTCTCCGCTGCGGACAAGCCTGGATTTTGTGACCCGTACAGGGCGCGCCGTCTTCACCGCATAGAGGTCGCACAGTTCATTACATATGCGGCGTATCAGGGCAGGGACCGCTTCTACCTCTCCGTGGCCCTCGATAACAAACCCGAAGTGAACAATGTCACCGGGCATTGGCACAATCGGGAGCGCCTTCCGGGCGGAGTTGATCCATGCGCATAAGCTCGCCGGCTGTGTAAAGGCGCTCTTTCAACGCGGCCTTTCCCGCTTCGTCGACTTCGCCGATGATGGTGCGGCCTTCACACATCGCCACGGCCTTCAGTGAGTTCTCAGGGATGTCCTCCCTGTCGAGTAGATCGGGACTGTGGCTTGTCACGACTACTTGCCGAAATTGGCTGCCCTCCATGAGGCTATCGAATAGAACCGCGGCGGCAGCCGGGTGTAGCCCCGCTTCGGGTTCTTCGATCCCTATCAGCGTTGGGTTGCGATCGCTTTTCTGGAACAACGCGACCAACACCGCCAGGGCTCGCAAGGTTCCATCAGAGATGTTCTGTGTAGGGAATTCGTCACGGACGCCACCGGAGCCCAACCCAAGACGTAACGTGTAGTTGGCGTCAAGGCAATACGCGCCAATGGCGAGCACGCTAGGGTTGAGCCTTCGAAGGTAATCGGTCACGCGAGCCAGTCGCTCCGGGTCTGAATGTTTTAGCCTGAAAATGGTCTCAGCCAGGGCGCTGCCCGATCGATCCAGGGTCATGTACCGCTTCTCTGGTTTGAATCCGCGGATTTCATCCGGGACGAAATTATAGACCGTGATGTTCGATAATGCCCGGTAAACGGGTTCGAACGCCGGGAGACCGGAGGCCTTCACAAGGTACAGGTTCCCAGCCGAGACGGCAGGTGTCAGTCCCTGGTTGCTTGTCACGGCTCCCCGGTGCACCTTGAACCAGGCGCTCCCTCGCGGCGATTGAACGGAGCATTCCTCTCTCAGAACCGTGGGGGGGCTATCTTGAATCGCTCCGATCTCAACGAGATAGTTGCCCGTCTCGTCGTCTCCAAGGCGCAAGAGAACCTCAAAGGATACCCTGTCGGCCCCCCGGTGAACGATACTGCGAAATCCGGAACGGCTCTCATTCGCCCTCTCTAGTGAATTGTCCAAGCCATACGATAGGAAGCGAAGCGCCTCCAGGAAGTTGCTCTTGCCCGCGCCGTTCGGCCCCACCAGGAAGGTGATCGGCCCGAGGGGCACGTCGCAGTCCCGGATGCTCTTGTAGTTCCGTAGAACGACCCGCAATATAGAGCTATGCTCTGACATTTCAGCGACTTCCAACCTCATTCAGTATAATAGCGAACGGGAGCACAGCCTAATCCCACCTGAACGGCGAAGCCGGCAGGCCGTCCGGGTTGAACAGATTGCATCGGGGGCTATCCGCCCAGCCATAGCGCACGGCGACCGGCGACGCGACGGAATCGGCGCGCACTACCACCGTGCTTCCTTCAATGCGAGCCTCGGCCGGGACGTACTTCTTGTCCGCGCCGGCGACCTCGAACCCGGCTGCCGGGCCGCCTCGCGCCGCTAATCCGGCGGCGTGATCGAACCACACCCGCAGGGCGCCGGGCTCCGGAGTCACTTGGCGTGGCAGCGGGCCGGAGTACTCGATGCTCTCGCCGTAGGCCAGCGCGCGCGCGCCGAGCGAGAGCCGCGCGCCGACGGTCTCCTTATCGGGCGGGTGGATGTTATCCGGCGTCCCGATATCGATGGTGACCGCCATCGCGGTATTGCGCAGCGTGAGCGCCTGCCGCTGTCCCTCGCGAACCTCCGGCCACGCGGTATCCGGGGAGCCGGTCGAGTAGTTCGCCAGTTGCACGAACAAGAACGGGAAATCGCCGATGCCCCAGGCGCCGCGCCAGTCGCGGATCATAGCCTGGAACAACCGCCCGTAGATCGCCGCGCGGGGGTTGTACCCGTTGGCTTCGCCCTGGTACCAGATGACGCCGCGAATGGCGTAGGGCGTGATGGGGGCCACCATGGCATTGAACAGGCTGCCGGGTTGCGAGCCCCCGGCTGGACCCGCGGGCTTCTCCGGCACGGGCGGCAGCGGCTTGCGATCGGCCTTGGCGAGCGCGGCGGCCCTCTCCCAGTCCTTCGCGGCGCGGTCGTAGCGCAGCAGTTCCAGGGCGTGATTGCGCATCAGCTTGTTCCATTCCGCGAAGACCGGCATCAAGGCCGGGTCCTGCGAAATCGCTCCCAGGCTGGTCCAGGCGTCCAGTGGCGTGCCGCCCCATGCGGTCTGGATCAGACCGATCGGAACGCCGAGTTTCTCCCAAAGCGCCCGGCCGAAGTGGTATGCCACAGCGGAGAAGTTCTCCGCCGATTCCGGCGTACACTCGCGCCACATCTCGCCGGCCAGGTTCTCGGCCGGGTATTCCGAGACCTTGTGCATGGCCCGAACCAGCCGCATACGCGGGAACTTGGCCGCGGCGATGCGGGCCTTCGCAGCGGCCGCGCGGGCGAGGGGCCACTCCATGTTCGACTGCCCGGAAGCCACCCAAACATCCCCTACCAGCACGTCCTCTAAGGAGATCGTGTTCGCGCCCCGGATGGTCATGGCGAACGGCCCGTCGGCTTCGCCCGGCGGCAGATATACGCTCCAGCGGCCGAGGTCGTCCGCCACGGTACGGCGCTCCGTGGCGCGGAACGCCACCGAAACCGTTTCGCCCGGTTCGGCCTTTCCCCAAATGTGGACCGGCAGGCCGCGCTGTACCACCATGTGGTCGGCAATGATGTACGGCAGCGTGACGTTGGCGCGCGCGCAGAAGGCCAATGCGAGCGCGAGCGCGGCGGCGCGAAGGCGGGGGGACGGGATCATAGAGGAACCACCATGGTAGCGGGTGGAGCGACAATCGGCTTCGGAAAGTTCTCGTCGGCGAGGAGACGCATCTACGCTGGAATTGGGTAGGCCTTGTACTCGTGGGCCAAGTGGCTGGCGTACGACAAGCAGCCGAGAATATCCTCCCGCGTCAGGCCGGGATAGTTTCTGAGGATCTCGTCCTGTGACTGGCCGGCCGCCAGGAGCTCGAGAATGAACTCGACTGCGAGGCGCGTCCCTCGCACGACTGGCTTGCCAGCCAGGACCTCGGAATCCACGACGATGCGCTCGGAGAGCGGCATAACCACAGTTTACCTTTTCATGCGCCATTCAGGGGCCGCTGGAAAGCCTCGACGCCACGCGACGCTACCGGGGCAGCCAGAGCCGGCGCCCCAGGGGACGTCCTCATCCCCGGCTCTCTTCCGCCCCCGTCGGCGCGGTGAGCCGCACCAGCGCGCCGCCTCCTTCGCGGTCAAGATACTCGATGCTGCCGTTGATCATCTCCGCCCGCTCGCGCATCGAGACCATGCCCATGCCTTGGCGTTCGCGGTTGCCGAAGCCGATGCCGTTGTCTTCCACTTCGAGGACCAGGGATTCCGGGAGGAACCGCAGGCGCACGGCGGCGGCGGTCGATTTCGAATGCCGGGCGACGTTGTTCAGCGCTTCCTGCATTACGCGGTAGAGATGGATGGCGAGGCTCCGGTCCACCTCGCGGCTGACGCCGTGCTTCTCGCAGCGGGTCGCAATGCCGGTCTGTTTTTCGAAACGGGGCAGGTAGGCGTCCAGCGCGCTCTCGAAACCGGCTTCGTCCAAGGCTACCGGGTGCAGCGCGTGCGAAAGCGTGCGGACTTTCTCGAGCGTCGCCTGCACGATTTCCTGCACCTCGCGCAACTCGGAGCGAGCGCGCTCTTCCTCCGGGGGAACATGGCGGGCCGTGCGCTGGAGCATGGCCCCGACGGCCGTGAGAATCTGGCCGAACTCGTCGTGAAGCTCCCGGGAGATCGAGCGGAAGGTGCTTTCCTGCATGGAGATCAGTTGCTGAGCCAGTTCGCTGCGCCGCTCCGAAAGGGCGGCCACGCGGCCGAACAGGCGGCGATTGTATTGAACCAGGTACAGGCTGGTTAGCGCGATCAGGACCAGCATGGCCGTCAGGAACCAGTAGACGTTGCGCCGCACCCGCGCGTAGATGCCGGTGACGCGCACGCTGGCTTCCTGCTCAACCTCGTTGTTGGCCACCAGAAGGCGTGCGACGGCGCCGCTGAGCGCCTGCTGCCGCGCTTCGAGCGAGAGCCGGATCAGGTCCAGCGCATCGGACTCCGCGCCCGAGGCGGCCAGCGCGAATACGCGGTCCAGGGAGTCCCAGAACTGGGACACGCCGGATGAGAACTGCTTCCGTTGATCGGCGCCGCGGTCCAGGGGCGAATACTTCGCTTCCTGTTCCATGGCGTCCGCCAGGTCCGTCCTGATGCGCCTGAATTGGCCTTGCCAGGCGGTCAGAGGATAGGGCTCGCTGCCCTCGAGCATGTCGCGCAGCGTCAGGGCGATGGAGTTGAGGTTGTTCTGGATGCGGAGCAGCAGCAGGGAATCGGCGCGGTTGCGGTCGATGGCGGTGGTTTGCAGCTCCTCGAGTCCGCGAAGCTGCACAAAGGTGTAGCCGGAGTAGACCACCACGGCGGATAGCGTCACCGCCAGCCCCGCCAGCAAACGAATTGTGGGAGCGCGCCGGTCCTTCATGATCGCCATGCTACGTGGCGCACGCTTCAGCGCGCCGCTGCCGGCTTCAGCCGGCAGTCTTGAGCCCGGCCTTGGCGCCTGACGGCGAACTGAAGTTCGCCGCTGCACGCTGAAGCGTGCGCCACTATGTCCTAGTCTCTTTCTATTATGGGAACACCCGCTTCGAAATAGTATTCTACATTCAGCTTGCTAATCCTTTCCCAACTTTGCTGACCGCCCCCTGAAGGGGGCGCCCTCGGGGGCGGTCGCATATTTCGGAAACGCGACACTGGCAATCGTGAGGGGTCCGTTTTTATCCACAAGATCGACCGTCAAATGCCCGAGTTCGCGGCGGCGGGTGTCGAAACCGTTGTATCATTCCGGTTGGAATGCCGAAAACATCCACCTTACCATCACAACGCGGAACCGACCTCCCGGCCGGGGACGGACAATGACGCGGACCGCTCGGGCAGTTAGGGTCGCCGCGCCCGTTCTGGCGGCGCTCAGTTGCGCGTGGCTGGCGTATTCCCAGTTGAGTACGGCCGGCCAGAGCCTCTTGTGGCAGCGCCGCAACCTGGGAAAGGCGTTTTACGAGAACCCCACCACCACCGCACAGGCCGTCGAGCAGTTCCGCCTGGCGCTGGCCATGGCGCCGAATTCGGTCCGGGAGCGGGTGAACTACGGGCTGGCCCTGCTTCGCGCCGGCGAGGCAAAAACCGGCATCGCCGAGCTGGAGCGGGCGCAGAAGCAGGACCCTAAACTCCCTCATACGTGGTTCAACCTGGGAATCGTCTACAAGAAGCAGGGGGATTTCGACAAAGCCCAGGCCGAGTTCGAGGGAATGGCGCGGCTCGTGCCGGACGAGCCGGTCACGCACTACCAGCTCGGCTCGCTGTACAAATCGAAGGGCGAATACGAGGCGGCTACCAGAGAGTTCGAGAAAGCCCGCGATCTGAACCCAAGGCTGTCGGCCCCTCATTTTCAGCTTTTCGGCCTTTACCGCCAGGCGGACCGGCAGGACGCCGCAACCGCGGAGCTGAGCCTTTTTCAGGACTTGAAGAAACAGCAGGAAGGCGCCGCGGTTCCCGAGGACATGGAGTGGAGCTTTTACGCCGAGATCTACGACCCCGCCGATGCGCCGCCTTCCCCGCCCCTTTCGCCGCCGGTCTACCGCACGGAAAGAGTCGCCGGCGGTTTCGACCAGGCCTCCGCCGGGCTCGCGGTTCTGGACGCCGATGGCAGCGCGCGTCCCAGTCTGATTGCGTGGTCCGCGGGCCGTGTGACGCTGTTCCGTGGCGGCCGGACGGCCGCCGCGGATTCGGGTCTGGAAGGCCTGCGCGACGTGGTATACATCGCGCCCGGCGATTTCGATAACGACGGTCTGCCCGATCTGTGCGTGGTGACTCGGCAGGGCGCATCGCTCTACCACAACGTGAAGGGCCGTTTTCAGAAACAGGCCGACCTGGCCGCCGGCTCGTTCCGCAAGGCTGTCTGGCTGGATTTCGACCACGATTACGACCAGGACCTGTTCCTGTTCGGCGACGATTCCCGGCTGTTGCGCAACAACGGCGAGGCCGGCTTCAGCGATGAATCGAAGCGCTTCCCGTTCGTGGCCGGCCGCGCGCTGGACGCCGTGCCGTTCGACTTGGAGCCCGACACGCCTGGGTTCGACCTGGTGGCGTCCTACCAGGACCGCAAGGGCGTACTGTACCGAGACCACCTCGGCGGGGCATACCAGGCGGAGACCTTGGATCTTCTGCCGGCCGGCGCCGGATCGCTCCAAGCCGCCGATGTGAATCGCGACGGCCGCACGGATCTGGCCGCCTCGTCTCCCGCGCCGTTGCTGCTGCTCAACCGGCCGGGCCGGTGGGAAGCCGCTCCGGTCCCGAAGACGGCCGATTTCGCGTTCACGGGCGGTCCCTTCGCATCGGCGGATTTCGATGGCAACGGCCGGCTCGCGCGCGCCTGGATCGCCAAGGATGGCTCGCTCAACCTGGACCGCAACACGGCGCTGAGTTACGGCAACTGGACTGAGATCGCCCTGGAGGGCGTCAAGAATCCCAAGATCCCTCTGAATTCCAAGGTCGAGGTGAAGGCCGGGACCAGCTACGAAAAGGCTGCGTACCAGGGCGTTCCGGTGGTGTTCCGCCTGGGCTCGCGCACGCGGGTGGACACCGTCCGGATCGCCTGGCCGAACGGCATGATTCAGAACGAAACCAACCAGACGGTGAATCGCGTGGCTTCCATTAAGGAGGCGCCCCGCCTGGCGGGATCATGCCCCATGATCTTCACGTGGAACGGCAGGCGCTTCGAGTTCATCACCGACGTCCTGGGCGTGGCGCCGCTGGGCGCAAGCTCGGGCGATGGCCAGTACTTTCCGGTGGACCACGACGAATACGTCTCGATCCCCGGAGACATGCTGGAGGCGAGCGGCGGGCGCTACGAAATACGGCTCGCCGAGGAGCTGCGCGAGGTCTCCTACATCGACCAGATCAAGCTCATCGCTCTCGATCATCCGGCCGCGGTGGATGTGGTCACCAACGAGAAATTCAAGTCGCCTCCGTTCCCGGAGTTCCGGCTGTTCGGGTCCGAGCGCAAGATCTACCCTGTGGCGGCCCGCGAGGCAACGCCCCTCGGGCCCGGACCGGATGCGCGTGCGGCGCTGCTGGCGCGCGACCGCGCCTACCCGGATTCGTTCCGGCGCGACAAGGCGGGGACCGCCGAGTTGCATTACCTGGATCTCGATTTCGGCTCGGCCGCGCGCGATAACCGCGCGGCGCTGGTCTTGAACGGATGGGTGGATTGGGCCGACGGCAGCACGTTCCTGGCCGCTACCGAAGCGCACCGGGACTTGGTGTTCCCCTATTTGCAGGTTAAGGACCCGGCGGGCCGGTGGACGACCGTGGTCGAAGACATGGGCATGCCCTCCGGCAAGCCCAAAACGATGGCCGTGGATTTGGCCGGAAAGTTCCTGTCCTCCTCGCGCGAGGTGCGCATCGTTACCAACTTGTGCGTTTACTGGGATGAGATCTACCTGCTGGAGACTAACGCCGCGCCGGCGAACAGGATGACGGTTGTGCCCTTGGCCGCGGCGGACCTTCGCTACCGCGGGTTCTCGCAGCCCACCATCGACCCGCAACGCAAACAACCCGAAATGTTCGACTACCAGAAGGTGAGCTTTACCTCCATGTGGAACCCGACGCCGGGCAACTACACGCGCTACGGCCCCGTGGAGACGCTTCTGGCGGAGCCGGACGACCGGATGGTGGTCATGGGATCGGGCGACGAGATCCGCATGGGCTTCTTCGCCGGCGGCCTGCCGGCCCTTCCGGCGGGTTGGAAACGCGACTTCCTGCTGCTGGTGGACGGGTGGGCCAAGGACGCGGACGCGAATACGGCGTTCTCGCAATCGGTTCTGCCGCTGCCGTTCCATGGGATGAGCCGCTATCCCTACCCGGCCAGCGAGGCATATCCGCAAGATCCGGCGCACGCGCAGTACCTACGCGAGTTCCTGACGAGGCCGGCGCTGCGGCTGATCCGGCCGCTTCAGACGAACTGAAATGCGAGGAATCCCGGCAACCCGGCTGCGCGCCGCCGCTTTCGTGGCTCTGCTGGTGAATAGCGGGTATATCGCGGCGTTTCCGCGGGCCACAGTGTTCTTCATGGCCAACGTGGTCCTGCACCTGGTCCTCGGACTGGGACTCATGGCGGCTGCCGCCTTTTTGGCGAGGCGTTATCCGCGCGAGTGCGGCGCGTTCCTGATGGCCGGCGCGCCGGCGATTTACCTGGCCATTCGAGGAAACACGCTGGACCATCGCTGGGCGCTCTGGCTGCACGTCCTGCTGGCCGCGGCGGCCGTGCTGCTGATCGGGGTCCGCGTGTTCCAGTGCGTGGGGAAGCCCGCCTGGAAGACCGGGTTCGTCGCCGCGGCGGCCGCGCTGGTCCTCTTGCCGGCGGGCGCGGCGCTTTACCGCCTCGGGCGCCCCAACCCCAACGACCTCATCGCGAACCCCGCCAATGCGCCGTTGTCCATGGACGAAGAGGGCGCGGGAGACCGTTCGCCGTTTGCGCCGTCGTCGGCCCAGACGACGGATGGGAAGATCATCCCGTCGAACTTCTTCATGGATTCCGAAGCCTGCGCCCAGTGCCACAAGGATATCTACGAGCAGTGGAAGAGTTCGGCGCACCATTTCGCGTCGTTCAACAACCAGTTCTACCGCAAGTCTATCGAGTACATGCAGGACGTGGTGGGCACGCGCCCGAGCAAATGGTGCGCGGGATGCCACGACCACGCCGTTTTCTTCAATGGGCGGTTCGACCGGCCCATCAGGGAGCAGATCGATACGCCGGAGGCGCAGGCGGGCCTGGGTTGCATGTCGTGCCACTCCATCGTACACGTGGCGAGCACCATGGGGAACGCCGATTTCACGGTGGAATATCCGCCGTTGCATGAAATCGCCTCCAGCCATGACAAGCTGATCCGCGCCGCGGATTCCTTCCTGACCTATCTCAATCCGGCGCCGCACCGCCAGACGTTTCTGAAGCCCTTCATGCGCGAGTCGGAATTCTGCTCCGCCTGCCACAAAGTGCATCTGGACGCGCCGGTCAACGGGTACCGCTGGGTGCGCGGCTTCAACGACTACGACAACTGGCAGGCGAGCGGGGTTTCGGGGCAGGGCGCGCGGTCGTTGTACTATCCGGCGAAGCCCCAGGTCTGCGCGGATTGCCACATGCCGCTGACGCCTTCGCGCGATCCCGGCAATCGCGGCGGCCAGGTACACTCCCACCGCTTCCCGGCGGCCAATATGGCGCTGGCAACCGTGAACCGGGACCAGCCGCAGACCGAGGCCATCGAGAAGTTTCTGAAGTCCGGATTCGTCACGGTGGATATCTTCGCCGCGGCGCCGGCGGATCGCGGTCTGGGCCAGGTGGAAATGCGGAGGCGCGGCGACGCCGTGCGGGCCAACACCACGTTTGCGTCCGGCGAAGAGGTGGAACAAAGCGGCCCGGCGGCCATCCGGGAGGTCGGCGCGCTGGCGGCGCCGATTGACGCATCCGGCGCCGCGCTGGAACCGGGAAGCACGGCGCGCATCGACGTGGTGGTGCGCACGCGCAAGATCGGCCACTTTTTCCCAGGCGGCACGGTGGATGCGTTCGACGTGTGGCTGGAACTTCAAGCCCTGGACGCGGACGGCGGCGTGATCTTCTGGAGCGGCAACGTCACGGACAACGGCAAGGGACCGGTCGAGCCGGGCGCGCACTTCTACCGCTCCTATCAACTGGACGCGCAATCCAACCCCATCGACAAGCGCAACGCGTGGCAAGCGCGCAGCCTGCTCTACGTCCGGCTGATTCCCCCGGGCGCGGCCGATGTGGCGCACTTCCTGGTGAGAGTGCCCAAGAACGCGCGCGGTCCCATCCGCTTTACGGCCAAGCTGAACTACCGGAAATTCTCCTGGTACTACACGCAGTTTGCATACGCGGGGCGGCCCAAGCCGGGCCAGGAAGCCACGCTGCTCGCGCCGGACCACAACGGACTCGAGTACGAGTTCTCCCCGGCGTCGATTCCGGCGAACGTTTCCGGCAAGATTCGGGACCGCATCCCCGGCCTGCCCATCGTCACACTGGCGGAAGCGCACGCCGCCATTCCGCTGGGGAAGCCGGCGTGGACCGCCGTGGCGCGCAAGCCGGATAGGGAACGCTGGAACGACTGGGGCATCGGTCTTCTGCTGCAAGGCGATCTCAAGGGCGCGGAGTACGCTTTCGAAAAGGTGACCGAAGCCGATCCGGACTACGCCGACGGCTGGCTGAACGTGGCGCGCGCGCTCATCCAGGAGGGTGAGACAGGCCGCGCCAGGCCGTACATCGAGAAGGCCCTGAAGATCGATTCCGGGCTCGCCCGGATCTGGTTCTTCAAAGCCCAGATCGAGCGCGCCGACGGCGATTACGACGCGGCCTTGCGGTCGCTCGAGACCGTGCGATCCAAATACCCCCGCGACCGCGTGGCGCTGAACCAGATTGCGCGCATCCTCTTCCTCAAGCGGGAGTACGCGCCGGCCCTGGCGGCCCTCAAGCAGGTGTCGGAGGTGGACCCGGAGGACGTCCAACTGCACTACACGCGGATGTTGTGCTACCGCGGCCTGAACGACCAGGCGGGAGCGCGGCGCGAGGAGGCGCTCTTCCTCCGCTTCAAAGCCGACGAGGCGTCGCAATCGATCACCGAACGCCGGCGCATCGTCAGTCCGGAGGACAACAACGAGCGCCAGCCAATCCACGATCACGAGAGCGCCGTGACGGGAGCGCGGCAGTGAAGTGGTTTCAGTGGGGCGGACCTCCTGGTCTGCCTTCTTGTTTTCAACTTGATTCGACGAAATTGTGCGCCCTCTTCCTTGCCGCCGCTGCGGCGGCCGTTTTCGCGGGCCAAGCCTCCAAAACCGCTCCCCCCGCTGGCGCGGCCGGAATCGTCTTTACCGACGTGACCGCCCGGGCGGGCATCCATTTCGTCCACAACGCGGGGCGCACGGGGAAGAAATACCTGCCCGAGACGCTCGGCTCGGGGTGCGCGTTCTTCGACGCCGATGGCGACGGCTGGCCCGATATCCTGCTGATTAACGGCAGGGATTTCATCGAGAAGGGCCGCCACACGGTGGCAGCCCTCTATCGCAACAACCACGACGGCACGTTCACCGATATCACGGCCGGCAGCGGGCTGGACGTCGAGATGTACGGAATGGGCGTGGCCATCGCCGACTACGACAACGACGGCCGCGAGGATGTGTACGTCACCGCGCTCGACGGCGACCACCTGTTTCACAACGAAGGCCACGGCAAGTTCCAGGACGTCACCAAAGCGGCCGGCATCCGGAACGCCAGCTTCGGAACCAGCGCCGCATGGCTCGACTACGACCGCGACGGCAAGGTGGACCTCTTTGTCGCCAACTATGTCCAGTGGAGCGCCAGGAACGACCTGTGGTGCTCGCTCGACGGCGCCACCAAGTCGTACTGCACGCCGGAATCGTACAAAGGCGCGCCCAGCCGCTTGTACCACAACCTGGGCGGCGGCCGTTTCGAGGAAGTGGCCGCGCGCGCCGGCCTCGGCGACCCCACCAGCAAGTCGCTGGGCGTCACCGTGCTCGATTACAACGGCGACGGCTGGCCGGACATATTTGTTGCCAACGACACCCAGCCCAACAAGCTCTACCGCAACCTGGGGAATGGAACGTTCAGGGAAGAAGGCATGCTCGCCGGGGTGGCCTATGGCGAAGACGGAGTGGCGCGCGGCGCCATGGGCGCCGACGCCGGGGATTACGACCACAGCGGCCGCCCGCACCTGCTGGTCGGCAATTTCTCCAACCAGATGCTCGGCCTGTATCACAACGAGGGCAACGGCCTGTTTGTGGACGAGGCGCCCTCCTCCACGGTGGGCCGCGCCAGCCTGCTCTCGCTGGCGTTCGGGGTCTTCTTCTTCGATTACGACCTGGACGGCTATCCGGATATCTTCGCGGCCAACGGCCACATCGAGGACAACATCGCGCGCGTCCAGCCCAAGGTGAGCTACCGCGAATCGCCTTTGCTGTTTCACAACCTGGGCAACCACAAGTTCGAGAATGCGACCGCCCAGATGGGCCCCGATTTCACCCGGCCCGTGGTCGCCCGCGGCGCCGCCTTCGCGGATTACGACCAGGACGGCGACCTGGATATTCTGGTCTCCGCCAACAACGGCCCCGCCTATCTCTTCCGCAACGATGGCGGAAATCGGAACCATTGGTTGTCCGTGCGCCTGACGGGAGTCCGGTCGAATCGCGATGGCATCGGCGCCGTGGTGCGCATCAAGAGCGCGTCCGGCGAGCAATGGAACATGGTCCGCAGCGGCTCGAGTTACTGCTCGCAGAGCGACCTCGCTCTAACCTTTGGCCTCGGCAAGGATACGTCAGTGTCTTCGGTCGACGTGGAGTGGCCCAACGCCCCCCGCCAGCACTTCGGCGCCATGCCCGCGAACCAGCGGATCACCATAGACGAAGACAAGGGGATCCTGCCGCGGTAGGTCGGCCATCGGGCTTGAGCCATCGGCCGCGGACCACGGGGTCCGCCCCACCCAAGCAC
This sequence comes from uncultured Acidobacteriia bacterium, assembly GCA_903882645.1. GTDB lineage: Bacteria > Acidobacteriota > Terriglobia > Bryobacterales > Bryobacteraceae > BOG-224. Next base: position 16,112 of record CAIRXZ010000105.1, read on the forward strand.
CCAAGTCCGCATCGCTTCCGTGTCGCACATCTTCCGGGCGTTCTATCGTACTTCGCGCGAAAGGCGGTTTGACGGCCGGGCGCGAGAGATGGCCCCGCGCGTTGGCGCCAACCGGGTCATGCGCGGCGTCCCAGCGCGTTCAGCAGGCCGGCAAACGCGCTGGTGAGACGGTCCTGGGTGATGGCCGCCGGCAGGGGAATCGACAGGACCGGCCGGTTCGTGCCGGGATCGTGCGAGATTAAACCGGCGAGGACCCGCTGAATCGGATGTTCGGGCGCATTCACGGAAGCTCCGGCCGCCGCTTCGCCAGCCAGCGACTCGAGGAACTTCACACCGGCTTCGATCAGGCCGGCCGCGGCGGCGGGCAGAGCCGCGGGCGGCGCCGGCGCGTCCGCCGGCCGCTGTGCGCCGCCGGCATCGCCGGCTGCGGCGCCTGGCGGAGCCTCCTCCACCACCGGGGGCGCCGGAACGGCCGGGGCCGCCTGCTTCACTGGAACCGCCACGGGGGCAGGCGCCGGCTCGGGCGCCGGCTGGGGCTTCTCCGGTTGTCCGGCGAAGACCTCCTTCACCGCTTGCAGGACGCTCTTGCGGCCCAGTGCGGCGAAACTCACTTCAGACGCGGACGAGTCGAACACGCCGGCGAACAGCGATTTCTTCAGGCGCAGAGTCTCCCACACCCGTTCCTCGATGCTGCCGGTGGTCAGGAGGTGGATCACCTGCACGGGGCGCGACTGCCCGAGCCGGTGTACGCGGCCGATCCGCTGCTCCAGCCTCGCCGGGTTCCACGGCGGCTCGAAGTTCACCACCGCCGAAGCCGCTTGCAGGTTCAATCCCACGCCGCCCGCGTCGGTGGACAGAAACACGCGGCACTCCGGATCGTTGCGGAATTTCTCGATGAGCGCGCCTCGCTTTTGGGAAGGCACGCCTCCGTGCAGCGATACGAATCCAATCCCCAGCTTGCCGAGTTCCTCGCCGGCCAAGTGGGTCATACGCTCGTACTCGCTGAAGACTACGACCTTGCGGCCCTCTTCGAGCGCAAGCTCCCGTATGATTTCGCGGAACTCCTCCAGTTTGGGGGAATGGTTGGTCTCCTTGTCGTAAAGGAAAGTGGAATTGCACAGCATGCGCATGTTCTGGATGCAGCACATGATGCGGCGCAAGTCGATCTCGGAGAGCCACCCTTGCCTCCCCCACTTGTGCATGAGGCGTCCCAGGATGCTGCTCTGTTCCCAGTACGGTTCGGCCTGCTGCTCGGTCAGGCGAACGCGGAAGATCTGGTCGGTGCGGGCGGGAAGTTCTTTCAGAACCTCGTCCCGGGTGCGCCTCAGGAGGATGGGCGCCAGTTGATCGTGAATCTGGTCCAGACCGCGGTAGCCGAGCAGATGGCCCTTCTCGTCTTCCATGCGGTGCTCGTGCAGGAAGCGGAAGGCGGGGCCCAGCCGGCGGCCGTCGACGAACTCCACCACCGAGAAGAGTTCTTCCAGCTTGTTTTCCAGAGGCGTTCCGGTGAGCACGAAGGCGTAGCGGCTCTTCAGTTGCTTGATGGTCCGCGCGGTGGCGGTGGTCCAGTTGCGGATGCGCTGGGCTTCGTCGAGGATGACCAGGTCCGGCTTCAAGTCGCGCATGTGGCGCACGTCCTTGATCGCGAGTTCATAGCTGGTGAGATTGAAGAACGCCGGAGACTCGTACAACTGCCGCCTATGGGCCAGCGGCCCGTCGATCACCTGGGCGGAAAGATCCGTGAACTTCTCGATCTCCGTCTTCCACTGGTATTTGACCGAAGCGGGCGCCACTACCAGCACCCGCTCAATCCCCTTGCGCCGCCGCAGGAGTTCCGTGGCGGCCAGCGCCTGAACGGTCTTGCCGAGTCCCATGTCGTCGGCCAGGACCACGCGGCCGCGGCAAGCCGCGAAGATGGCGCCTTGCGTCTGATAGGGAAGGAGCTTGGTCTTGAGAACTCCGGCCAGCGGGTCGCGGTCCCGTGCGGACTGGGCCAGGAGCTTGCTCTCGAGTTCGAGGCCCTCGGCGATCTCGTTTTCGCGCTCGATGTACTCGAGAACGTCGCTGTAGATAACGGCCCGGTCGTCGGCCCTCCGGAGCGCTTCGAGCGCGGCCGCAAAGTCCCGGAAGCGGCCGCGGCGGAGCAGCCCCGCCGGATCGAAGTACTCCGCCGCCAGGTTCCGCAGTGCGGGCGACGGCGAAGCCGGCAGGCGCAGCCGGACCTCGATGGCGTCGCCGTACTGGAGCGAGATGGAAGCGCGCTCCCGCAGGTATTGCTTGCGTTCGAGCGCCTTGCCGTGCCGCCGCCGCAACTCGAACAGCAGGGCTTCGATATGCTTGCAGGTGCCCAGGGTGTTCACGGCGAAATCGGGACACGAGCAGTAGTTCTCAAACAGTCCCGGCCCGCGCATGGCGACGCGATAGGTCTTGCCGCTGGCCGACTCCACGCGATAGTCGCCGTACGGGCCGCCGGCCGGCCGCTCGAGTGTCTTGACGATGGCGGACCGCGCCCTTTCCTGGCGCTCGGCGATCTGCTGTTCGATCAACATGCGGACGACCTCCCCGGTTGCGGTTGGAAGGAGCCAGGATAACAGGTCGCCCCAAGGCACCGCCGGGCCCATAGCGGGCGCCTCTCAGCTTCCGTGACGGGCGTTTATCGGGACGAACCGCCGAGAAATCGCTTGAGATATTGAGAAAATGCGTCTGGCCCCTTTCGGCCACGTGCGTCACAAGTCTACAAAGACTGAGTCTATGTTGAATGGCTCTTCCGGCTGCGCCCTATATTCATCCGGAGCGGTTGAATCTTCCTCTTCCGAATCCTCGCGCTTTAGTTCGTCGTACTTCTCTCTACAAACGTTGGCATGCATGGTGAGTCTGTCAATCCTAGCCTTCACTGGTTTTTCGAGGTCCGACACAGCCGCGTCAAGACGCTTCAAAGACGCCGCGAGGCTGAACGAAGCGTCGGCTTCGCTATCGTACCCCTCCTTTCCACCGTAGGATCGATATGTGTTTAGTTCGCGGTCAACCCTGCTGAGGAGCTCTTCAACTTCGCTATCTAGCCCCTCGGGGAAGTTGACACGTCGCAGTAGGCGTGGTTCGGAGTTCTGAATCGCTTCGACAACCGACAGGAGTTCATCCAAAGATCCTGCTTCAAAGAGGAAATCAGTGTCGTCGTCGCCAAGTTGCGACTCCAGTCGCCGAAGCGCGGCCTTCCAACTGGCTTCGAGCGAGGGCATCGGCTCCATGGGCGAAGTGCGTTCGCTCGCCGCAGTGTAAAGTGGACCCCTTTGTCAAGACCATTTTTCGGCCGCAATAAGTTATGGATCGGCGGGTCTGATTTGAGATCCGGGGCGGCCGGAGCCGCCCCCGCCATTCCGGCGCTTGAGTCGGCGCTCGGGTCGCATTCCTGCGGC
>CAIRXZ010000106.1 GCA_903882645.1 uncultured Acidobacteriia bacterium
GGATCCGTGGGACGAGATTCGCGTAGCGCATGGGCCGGGCGCGCCGCCGGATCCATGGGACGAGATTCGCGTAGCGCATGGGCCGGGCGCGCCGCCGGATCCATGGGATGAGATTCGCGTAGCATAATACCGGATGTACCGGAGGCCTCGGCGGCCTGGAATTGAAGCGCCATGCGGTTCGCGCTGGATATCTGCGCAAACGTGGTTGGGATTCCGCTCGAGATCCTGATCATTGCCGCGATGCTGCGCGGCTCCTACCGGCGCTATCCCGCGCTGTTCGTATACATGATCGCGGTCTTCGTGGTCTCCCTCGTCGAAAGTCCATTCTACGTCGTGGGTCACTTGGACATCGTGCGATACGCCGATCGTCACGTGTGGAGACAGTACCTCAAGGCCTACTGGCTCGATGAGCGTATTCTGATAGCCTTGGTGTTCGTGGTAGTCCTTAGCCTCATCTATCAAGCCACCGACAGGTCCCGCTCGCGTCGCGTTATACGGGCGTCGGTGGTAGCCGGCTCCGTTCTCTTCTCCGCAATCGCGTTATGGTTCTACTACGATCCCACAGTTCCGCCGGGGCAGTGGATCACTGCGTGGACCAGCAAGCTGTACTTCTGCGCGGCGATTCTCGATCTCGGGCTCTGGGCCATGCTGATCGGTTCGCGCGCCAAAGACTCCCGCCTGCTCATGTTCAGCGGCGCGCTAGGCATTCTGTTCGCTGGCGCGGCGATCGGCGCGTCGATTTCCGATCTCGCCGTGGCAAGACGCTCCTCGGCGCTCACCTTCGCGGGCGGCCTGGTGAGCATACTGTCGAACCTCACGTTCCTCTACATCTGGTGGCAGGCGCTCCGCGTGCGCGAGGGAGTCGAGCGGCGCTCCTGAAAGGGAGCGCGTTGGGCGCGGCGCGTGCTCACGGGGCGAATCTCGCGCGAGACGGCTTTCTGACGCCCCCGACGGGGCTGGCGTGTTTCCGGAGCGGTTCTACAGGGCTTACGCCCTGGGCTGCTTTCCGACGCCCCTGACGGGACTGGAATCGCGCAGGCGCAAGACTGGCGCGACGCGCCGACGCGGATCGGGGATGTACAAACGGCAGGCGGGGGCCGGGAACGACCGGCCCCCGCGGGGCGCGTGTTATGTGGGACGCGAGCCGGGCGCCTACTGTTGCGATGCCGGGGAAGCCGCCTAGTCCATGGTAAAGACCTTCACTTCGACGCGGCGGTTCTTGGCACGGGCGGCGGCGCTCTTGGCGTCGTCGACGGGTTTCTGGTCGCCCAACCCCACCAGGTGAATGCGATAGACCGGGATGTCGTGCTTGGCCACCAGGTATTCCACGACGGCTTCCGCGCGCCGGAGGCTCAAGGCTTCGTTGTAGTCCTTCGATCCCACGCTGTCCGTATAGCCTTCCACTGCGATCAGGAAATGCTTGTCCGCCTTGATGCCGGCGGCCAGCGTGTCGAGACTCCGCTGCGCTTCCGGCGTGAGGACGCGCCGGTTGAAATCGAACAGAACCGAAACGGACGTCTGGAGCTTGTAGTCGTCGATATTGGCGATCACGCGCCTGAGGCTATCGAGAGCCTGGGTGTTCCGATCGGCGGTCTGCGCAACCTGGTTGGCGCGATTCATCGCGTCAGCCGCATGCCGGTCGGCGGCAGCGGCGTTCCGATCGGCGGTAACGGCTTGTTCCCGCGCAGCGCCGATGCCGCTCTGCGCCCGGTCGTCAACCTGTTTCACCTGGGTGCGAGTATCGTCGATCTGCTGGGCGTTATGGGCGGCCTGGTCGCCAACCTGATCGACTTTCGCCTGGATGGGCGCCGTGGCGTCGTGGACGTATTTCTTGGTTGCGCAGCCCCCGGCGAAAAGAACCGCCGCAACCATGCACGTAGCAGCAAGAATGACTTTCATGATCGAAACCTCCGCTACCAGCATAAGCAATTCGGAGGCCAACGCGCCGAATACCTGTCTTTCCGGGCGGCCGTGGCGGCCGGCGGGACGAAAACGGCCGGCGGGCGATGTAAGAATTGCACGGAGCGCGCATTCCTTATCTTGCGCGGAGAGACAGCGCGGGAAGGCTCTTCGCGACGGCAGATCGGGACGGGCTCAACTTTTGAGCTTGTCGTTCCAGTTCACAACGACTCTGATGGGCGCCGAGATGGACCACTCCAGCGGCACGTTCACCAGGAATCGCTGCCCATCGGGCGACACATCGTACAGGTTCCACGGCGCTTTGGGAAGAGGGCGCGTCTGGAAGAGCATCTGGGGCTTGCCGCACTGGAAGTCGTTGCCGTCCGAGCTCGCCGGGACCGCCATGAGGCCGCCATCGGGCGCCATATAGAACAACTCCTCGCCATCGGCGCGCCAGCGGGGCAGACTCCCGCCGCTGGAAGAAATCTGCCACCTTCGTTGGGTGATCGAAGTGGCCGGATCGAAGGGCTGGACGTAGACCTCGGGAGCCCCGCTTTCGTCGGTCTGGTAGGCGAGCCATTTTTCGTCGGGAGAAATGGATCCATAAGCCTCGGCGTAGACCGTGGTCAGGATGGGCGTGGCGCGCCGGTCGGTCATGGAAAAGGTCCAGATATCGGCGCGCGTACCCGGGGATATGACTCCGAAGAGAATGTACCGTCCGTTGCGCGACCAGTCGGTGGGGTATTTTGGCAACGAACTGCTGTACAGAGTTTCGGTTCTGGCCCCCGGCTCGGATCCCTTGACGACCAGGTCGTACTGGTTATTCCGGTTCTCGAAAAAGACCACGCGCGAGCCGTCGGGCGACCAGACGGGCGAGCCTTGGTGGACGAGCGCATCGGTGAATCGCGAGCTGATGCCGGCTTCGTCGAGCAACCAGAGATTGGCCTTGTTTTGGCCGGGGGGAATCCAGGGAGCGACAGCGCGGCGGCCGTCCGGGGAAATGCGGGGAGGGGCCCACTCGCCCGGCTTGTCCACCGCCGCGAGTTGCTTGCCGGACCGGTCCATCCACAGCAACTGGCGGGTAGGATCGCCGAGGCTTTGATAGACCAGGACGGAATTATTCGACACCGAGACGGGAGTCAGAGACATGCTCATCACCCCGTTCACGTTCTGCGCGAGATCGGAGGAATTGCCTTCCAAGGCGAGACGCGCGGTGTTGAAGCGTTGCGCGTAAAGCGCGCGGTCGCGCAGGAAAATGAGGTATCCGTTCTTGGCGTCGCCATCGCCCTCGGAGTAAACCGCGTTGGTCTGGGAGCCGATTATCCGCTGGACCATCGACCCGTCGAGCGCGCCGGCGTATACGCCCGTGGTGGCATCGAGATTTGTCAGCGCGAAGTAGATGAAATGCGCGCCGTCGGGCAGGAATTGCGGCCACAGATGCGCGCGCTCGGACTCAGCCAGCTTGGAAACCGGCTGCGGCGCGCCTCCGCCCGAGGGAACGCGAAACAGCGCGCCGGCAATGCCGGGCGCGAAGAGGATGACGCCATCGCGGTTCCAGGACCCGCCGCCCGCGGCCATGCCCGCGTTGCAGAGGGTCTGTACGGGTCCGTCGGGAATCTTCACTTTCTTCAAAGCCCGGTTCGCGAAGAAGCCGATCGACTGGCTGTCGGGGGACCAGAAAGGCTCGAAGGCGCCCTCGGTGCCGGGGACGGGACCAGCGGTGTCGGCATCCAACGGACGCAGCCACAGCATGCGGGCGCCGTTCGGGCCGAGCGCGGAGAACGTCAGAAGGCGGCCGTCGGGCGACACGGACGGAGCGCCCGGATAGCTCGTGTTCTCGGGCGGCGGCACGGTGAAGTGGATCGGCCGCGGCGCGGGGCGCCGGGAAAGCAGAAAAACGCCCGCAGCCAAGCCGGTCCCGACGAATAGAAGCGCCAGGGCGAGAATGGTCAGGCGCCGGCCGGAACCGTCGCGGGGCGGCGCCACGACCACGTAGTCGGGCCGCGCGGCGGCGTGCGCGGCACGGGCGGGGACCACCGGCGGCGCGGCCTCGGACGGCAGAAACAGCGGTCTGAACCTGCGAGCGCGGAGCACCTCGGCGGCGGGCAAGGAACGGGCCGACAGCTTGAGCTCCGTCACGGCGTTCAGGACGCGCTGACGGCGCCGTCCGGGATCCTTCTCCAGGCAACTGGCGATGACGCCTTCCATGGCCGCCGGGATGGCCGCTTTGGCCATGAGCGCCGCGGGCGCTTCTTCGAGAATCGCGCGATCCAGATCCTCACCGGTTCCCCCGAACGCGGGTTCTCCGGCCAACATCTCGTACAAAACCGCGCCAAAGGCGAAGATGTCGCTGCGCTCGCCGGCCGGTTGCCCGCGGACCTGTTCGGGCGAACGATAACGCGCCGCGCGCTCATCGGGCTCCGCGGGAGGCTTCAAGAGCACGGCGGCATCGTTGGCGATCAGAATCGAGCACGGCGACACAGCGCCGTGAATCCGGCCGTGCGCGTGCGCCCGATTCAGAACCGAGCCGATCTCGATGGCGTAACGCAAGGCCGCGTCGGGCGGAACAGGCCCGCGCGCGAGCCTGTCCGCCAGAAGCTCGCCCGCCATAGCCGCGCCGCTTGGAAAATCCGGCTCCTTCTCGTTCGCTTCGAGCACGCGCCTCACGCTCCACCCGCATCCGCCCGCGCGGAATGCCGGTTACCGTTAACCGAATTGTACTATTCGGGCGCCGAGATCTCAATGAGAGACGGAACAAGAGAGCCGCGCCAGGGGCGAAAGATCGCGGCGCCGCCGCCTGGCCGGCTGGCCGGCGAGCGGACGAGGGCGTCCGCCGCGGTCCAGGGGGACCGCCCCACCAAGCCCCCGGCACGGCGATTATCTGGGTGAAGCGGATACCCCCAAATGCGCCGTTCTCATGTCCCGCGGCGGAGGGACCCTATTGACACCGCCCGTCAGCCATGTACAATCCAGAGTGGCCCCTATTTTCACAACGGAAGTGGCGCACGATGCTCAAAGCCAGGAACGACCGTCCGGCATCCCCCCCCGAAGTCGCGGGTTATAACAGCGCGCAAGTGAGCCGGATTTGCGGCGTCAGCCTCAGACAGTTGCAGTGGTGGGACGAGCGCAGCGTCGTCTCGCCGCGCCAGGATGGGCACAAGCGCATCTACGTGGCGGCCGAGGTGGTCGAGATATCGGTCATCGCCGAACTTCGGCGGAAGGGTTTCTCTCTCCAGAGAATCCGCCGGGTTCTGCGCTTTCTGCAAAAGGACATGGGAAAGCGGCTGAACGAAGCGCTGGCGGCCTCTTCCGATGTGCATCTGCTGACCGACGGAAAGACCATTTACCTGGAGGACGCGCCGGGCCGCATCATCGAGGTCCTGAAGAGATCCCGCCAGCCCATGTTCCTGGTGTGCGTCAGCGATCAGGTGAAGCGGTTGGCCGCGGTGGCGGAGCGCAAGCCCGCCAGATCCGAGACCGGCGCGGCCGCGCGGAAAGCCCGGGCGGTCTGAGCGGTTTTTGGGTTTCCGCCTGGCGACGCATGCGATCTTTCGCCGAACACGGTCTGCCGCAACGGCCGGGGCGCGCAACGCGCCGGGCCACAAGCGACGATGGCGTGGCCGGCACAGCAGCATAGCCGCAACCAGAAACCCCGTGGAGCGAGCCTCCGGCCTGGCATGCGGGCACCCGTGCCAGCAGTCGAGAAGATCATCGTTAATCTGCGTGCGGGAAAACCGCACGCGCAGTTTGAAAGGGGGTCAATGGAAACGGGCCGGCGATTCGCGCTGGGACCGGGCCATAATCTACCTATGAAGCCGAACAGCCTGCCGTTAGCGCTCTTATACGCGTGCGCCGCGCTTGCCGCGGCCCGGACCGATCCGGTGGTGGCCGTGCCCGGCGGCCAGATCCGCGGCCGGATGGCGGAAGGGGGCGCGGCGTTCAAGGGGATTCCCTATGCTCAGCCTCCCCTGGCGGACCTGCGCTGGCGCGAGCCGCAACCGGTGAAGCCCTGGGCCGGCGTTCGCGAAGCCGACAAGTTCAGCCTCGCATGCACGCAGCTTTCCGAAGGCTGGAACGCGCGCGATGCGGCCGCCAGCGGTGAGGACTGCCTGTATCTCAACGTCGCGGCGCCGGAGTGGCCGCCCAAGACGAAGCACCCGGTGTTCGTCTGGATTCACGGAGGCTCGAACACGGCCGGGTCCGGCATAGCGGCGGGGTTCGACCAGCGCACCCTGGTGAAGCGCGGCCTGGTGCTGGTGACGCTCAACTACCGGCTGGGGGCGTTGGGATTCCTTGTTTCTCCTGAGCTGACCCGCGAGTCGCGGCGCCACGCTTCCGGCAACTACGGCCTGATGGACCAGTTGGCCGCGCTGCGTTGGGTTCACGATAACATCGCCAAGTTCGGCGGCGACGCCGGCAACGTCACGGTGGCCGGGCAATCGGCGGGCGCATTCGATATCAGCCTGCTGCTGACCTCGCCGCTCGCCAAGGGGCTCTTCCGCCGGGCCATCGCGGAAAGCGGCGCCGTGTCGGGGTTCAAGGGGTCCATGACGCAGGCGTATGCCGCGGACATCGGCAAGAAGCTCGCCGCGGCATTGAAGGCGCCGGAGACGGACGCGTTCAAGACCCTGCGGACTTTGCCGGCCCTGGAGATTCTGACAGCGGGCAGAGCGGTGAACGCCGACCGGTGGGGCCTGGAAACAGCAGTGGATGGCTGGGTGCTGCCGCAATCGCCAACCGAGGTGTTCGCGGCGGGCCGCGGTCTGCCGGTCCCCCTGATCACCGGCAGCAACGCCGTGGAGACCGGCGGCGCCATGCCGGCCGCGCGGCTGCGCGACGCAATTCAGAAGGCCTACGGCAAGCTGGCGGACAAGGCGCTGGCGCTGTATGGGCTGGCGGGCGACGGCGCAGGGAAGCCCGATCCGCTATATGGGGCGCCGGGCGCGCAATGGTCCACGGACACAGGGTTCCGATGTCCCTCCACGCAGGAGGCCCTGGGCCACGCGGGCGGCGGGCGCGCGACCTATCAGTACGAGTTCGAGCAGCCGGCGCCGGGCCGGCAAGCGACCGCGCACTCTTCCGAACTGAGTTTCCTGTTCGGTTGGGGCGCCAACGCGCAGCTTACGCCGGCGATTCAAAAGGACTCCGAGCAGATGCAGGCCTACTGGACGAATTTCGCGCGCACGGGCGATCCGAACGGCGAGGGTCTGCCCCGGTGGCCCAAGTTCACGGCGCAAGCGCAGGAGTATCTGGCGTTCACGAGCGATGGGGCGGCGCCGAAGGCGGGACTCCGGCGCGCGGTCTGCGAAGTGTTTATCGAAAGTCTGAAGGCTCCCAGGTAGGGGCCGGGCATGGCCGCCCCGGCCGGGCTGCCGCCCGGCTGATGACGCCGGAAGGCGTCATCGCGGGCCAAAAGGCCCGACCCCACGTGGGACCGTCACTTGATCTCGCCGTGCATGGCGGCTTTGACGAATTGACCGGATGAGTTGAGCGTGTAGTCCCAATCGCTGATTAGCGTCGGTCCCCATTCCGGATCGAAGCACCAGACGGTCCAACTGATATTCTTGCCTTCGAGGTACTTGATGATGGCAGGCCCGTAGGCAATGGTGGTTGGGTTGTTGGCGCCAAACCCGCCGCGGCCGCCGGCTGGGGGCGTGGGCGTGGGCGTGGGCGTGGCCCCCGGGGCCGCGAAGCCGCCGAATTCCGTCGCCATCAGGGGGTAGTTGGCGGCGGCGAATCCGAAGTCCGCGGTCCATGCCGGCTCCCAAGGTTGAGGCCTCTTGTTGGCATAAGGGTGGATGGTATAGCCGATACCCTCGGCCGCGATGGGGTTGAGGCGTAGCGGCGTCAGGTCGTAGGCCCAGTCGAAACCGGCGACCATTGGGATCACCTGCTTAGTGTTCGCGCGGATTATGGCGATTTCGTCCTCGACGAGGGTCTTCCACTGATCCCAGGAGACCCTGCCGAAAGCAGCCGGCTCATTGAACAGCTCGAAGAAAGCCACCGTGTTGTTGCGCGCGAAGTGTCTGGACATGGCGCGCCAGAAACCGAAGGTCTCCTCCTTGGTGGTGTCGTACATCGGATCCTGATAGATTCCGGTGGTCATGTTGCCGATCGAATGCCAGTCGATCATGATGTACATGCCAAGGTCCGTGCACCAATCCACGGCTTGGTCGAGCAGCTTGATGTACTCGATCCCGCCGCGTTCGCGCCAGGCGATCGGATGCACGGGAATGCGCACGAGCATGGTTCCCATTTCCTTGACTTTGACGAAGTGATCCCTGCTCCAGTGGCCTTGCTGAGCGAGCTTGTCGGGATCGGAAATGGCCAGCCCGCGGAATAGCACGGGCTTGCCGTCCGGGTCCACGAACCGATTGCCTTTGACCGAGATCAACGGCAGTTTCGTGGCGTTCGGGTTGGCGCCGCCGCGCCCGGCTCCAGGGGCCTGGTCCCGCCACCAGGTGTGGGGGGTTCTGGCCGGCGCGGCGGCCGGCTGCGCGGCCTGCGGGGGAGCGCCCGGAGCGGCGCCGCGTCCAGCGGGCTGCGCGGGTGGCGCAGGAGCCTGCGCGAATGCCGTGGCGATGCAGACCGGCAGCGCCAGGCTCAGGGCAACGATTCCTATGATTCTCTTCATTGAATGCCTCTGGCGGCGATGTTAACACGCTGCAACCGGCGGCGCCCCGCAGTCTCGTCGGAATGGCCGAAATGCACCACCGCGGTGCTTTCCGGCCAGCGCTCATGGCAAAAAAGCCGTCTGTTTTCAATAACTTGAGATTGGCCACCAAGATGCACTCCCAGGGGCGTACGAGGCGTTTACCATGACCCGAATTCGAACTCGATCGTTTCCCACGGTTCTTCCAACCGTCAGCCTGCTTCTGCTCGCCGCGGCCGGCATCGCCGGCGCCCAGGACCAACCGTCCACTTCGCCGGCAGCCCAGGACTCTTCGAGCGGGTGGCATCGGTTCAGCGACCGGCCCCCGGTATCGAATCTTGCGGCGCAGGATCCCGAACCGGTCGATCGCAGCGCCGGGCCGGACCAGCCGCAGCGGCAAGATCCCGTTCCGCCGGCGAGACCGGCCAACAATCTGCCCCAGTACGGAGTTCCCGCCGAACTGTCCGTGAAGCCTGGCACATTGATCACGGTGCGGGTGGACGACATGCTCTCCTCGAATCGCAATCACGCCGGCGATACGTTTTCGGCGGTCTTGACGCAACCGTTGGTGGTGGATGGCGTGGTTGTGGCGGAGCGCGGCCAGACGGTTTACGGCCGCGTGGCGGAAGTCGAGAAGGCCAACTCCAGCTCCCCCTCGCGCCTTGGCCTGGAATTGTCGGGCCTGACGCTGGTTGACGGCACACAGGCGCCGGTGCGGTCCCAACTGGTGGCCTTCCAGGGCGGCAGGGCGCCGGCCGGCCAGCAGGCGAATACGGTGATAGGCACAACCGCGCTGGGAGCGGCCATCGGAGCCGCCGCGGGCTGGGGCACGGGAGCGGCCATCGGAGCGGGAGCGGGCGCGACGGCCGGAACCATCGGGGTTCTGATGACGCGCAACCGTCCGACGGTGATCTACCCGGAAACTAGCCTGACCTTCCGCTTCGAAGCGCCGCTCAAGATCTCGACGGTGCACGCTCCTCAGGCGTTCCGTTTCGTCGGCCCGAACGATTACGGCCGGCCCGCGCCATTGCAGACCCGAACCACCGCGCCCGCGCCGCGCCCGGCGCCGTATGTATACGGGAGCCCCTATTACGCGCCGTACCCGTACGGCTATTGGGGACCATACTACGGCTACGGCTACTACGGCTACGGCCCGGGTCTGGGCTTCGGCATCGCGATCGGCCGGGGCGGTTTCTTCGGCGGCCGCCGCTGGCGATAAGAAATAGCTTTCAGCCATCAGCCAAACCCGGCGGCACGCCGCGAAGCGGCGCCGCCAAAGCTGATGGCGAATGGCGAATGGCTGATGGCTGTCTACAACATCCAGGCATTGGCGATCGCCGCGAGGGCGGCGACCGCCGCCGTTTCAGCTCGCAGCACCAGCGGTCCAAGCGACGCGGAGCGCCAGCCCGCTGCCGCGGCGGCCTCGCGCTCGGAATCTGTCCAGCCGCCCTCGGGCCCGGCCATCAGCGCCACGCAGTCGGACGACAGTCTGGCGGCGGGCAGGACGCCGAGCAACGGCGGCGCCACGGTTTCCTCCAGAAAGTAGCGGTATTCGGACTCCTGCGCCAGCACGCGGCTGAAGCCAGCCGTCGGCAGGATCTGGGGCGCGCGCAGACGCCGCGATTGCTGGCTGCTTTCGCGCGCGATCCTTTCCCACCGGGAGCTGCGCTTGCGCGAAGCTTCGAGCAGCCCCTTTTCGACGCGCGAGCTTTCCACGGGCTGGATGCGATCGACGCCGAGCTCGGTGACTTTCTCGATCATCCACTCAAAACGGTCGAACTTGATCAGCGCCGCGCACAGCGTGATACGAACCGGGATCGCGGGCGAATCGACCGGCTCCACGACGCGGAAGACGACCCGCTCGCCGCGCGCCTCCACGATCTCGGCGAGATACGCCTGCCGCCCGTCGGAGATCTCGTAGCGTTGTCCGGACTCGGAGCGCAGCACGCGGGTCAAGTGCCGCGCATCGTCCCCGCGCAGCTCCGCCGCTCCGTTCCGTATGCCGTCAACTAAGAACCGTCGCCGCGCCAAGGGACTATTGTAGCGGCGCGGCGGGGCGGCGGAGCGAAGAACGCCGGGCAAAAGCCCGGCGGCAGGCTGAAAGCCCGACCCCACAGCCTATGCTCCTGCCACCCTTTCCCGCACATTGAACTCCAGTTTCCACCGCCGGCCGTCGCGGGCCACGCACCAGAGTTGCAGCACGCCGGTCTCGGTGACCACGCTTTCAAAGGAAACCGGCGTTACCTCGGAGGCGTTCTCGGCGGCCTGGAAACTCACTTCCATGGGAGACAGCTCCTGCAATTCGTCGCCGAAGTCTTCGATCAGATCGCCCGGCTGGTCGTCCTTGCGCGCGGTGGAAGTGAAGAAGCGGAATTCCGCCGGGGCGCCCACCAGCAGGCCGAATTCGCGGCCGGGAATGCGCGTGTCCGTGCCTTCTTCCATCCCAAACGGGACCACGGTGAGAGCCTTGAGCGGGGCGGGGAAGCCCGGAACCGAGGGCATTGAGCTTTCGATTCCCACGTAGTACGTGCGCGGCACGCCGCCGCGGATACGGACTCCGCGGCCGCATCGCGCCAGGCCATAATACGCCGCGCCGCGCGCAACCGCGTGCATCAGGTCCTCGCCCGCCAGCGGCTTCACCGGGTCCATCCCCTCTTCCGCCAGCCAGGAATTGAGAGCGCCGGTGATGCGCTCACGCGCCAGCGCGGCGGTGAGCACGCCTCCGTTGAACAGCACGTGGGTGGGGCAAGCCAGCCCGCTGGGGCCGCGGCGCACCACACCGTGCTCGGCGGTGGCGGTCTGCTGGCGCAGGAATCGCGCCATGTGCCTGGTAATTGCGGGATCGGCGGCGTAGGGCAGTCCGATTTCCTGCAAGCCGGCGCGCCGCTGCCGCTCGGGCATCCCGGTGCTCGGCACGGCCGGCAGGAAGCCCTCGCCCAGCACGCGGTCGATATCCTCGCGCAAAAGCGTGGCCTTGATTGTGCCGCCCACCAGGCCCGTCCCCCGGCCCAGAATGGTCACCGCGTGTTCCTTGGCCTTCGACCCCGGTTCGAGCAGTTTCTCCTTGGCCGTCCGGCAGTTGTTCCAGAGCGCCTGGAGTTGGCGGCTATCGATTCTGGTCCCCTTCTGCGCCAGGCGCTCGGAGACCACGCTCGCCAGCGCCAGGTCGATGTTGTCGCCGCCGAGCAGGATGTGCTCGCCCACCGCCACGCGGCTGAGCCGCAGTTCGCCGTCGCTTTCGGTGACCGCGATTAGCGTGAAGTCGGTGGTCCCGCCGCCGATATCGACCACCAGAATCAGGTCGCCCACGCTGACGCGCCGGCGCCAGTCCGCATGGCGCTCCACCCAGGCGTAGAACGCGGCTTGCGGCTCTTCGAGCAGGGTGACGTTCTCGAAGCCGGCTCGAATGGCGGCTTCCTGCGTCAACTCGCGCGCCACGGCGTCGAAGGAAGCGGGCACGGTCACCAGCGCCTGTTGCGCGGTGAACGGGGCGTCCGGCATTTTGGCGTCCCAGGCATTGCGCAGGTGCTCCAGGTAGCGGCGGCTGGCTTCGAGCGGCGAGATTTTCTCGACGCCTTCGGGGGCGCGGAACGGCAGCAGCGCGGCCGTGCGGTCCACGCCGGAGTGCGAAAGCCACGACTTGGCCGAGGAGACCAGCCGCCCGGCGTTCTCCGCTCCGCGCTTCTGCGCCAACCGGCCCACCACGAACCCGCTGGTCTCATCCCAGGGCAACGCGATGGAACCTGCCGGGAAATCGGCGGAGCCGGGCAAGTACAGGAACGACGGCAGCAGGTCTTCGTCGCGCACTTCGCCGGGATTCACCAATTGCGGAATGCCCATCAATTGCACGTTCGCGGGCGCGAACGGATCGGCATCCGCCCGGACCTCCGCGTAGGCCAGCGCGGAGTTGGTGGTGCCGAGGTCGATGCCGATCACGTAGCGGGGTGGCATGGTGTCTCCAGAACTTTAAGGATAGCCAATTACGATCCCGGAGCCAGGGGACCGGCGCTGCATTTGCAGCCATGGCTGATAATCATCCACTGTATGGACGATTATCAGCCACACTGTGGCGAACGGTCCGGGCGCGGGACGATCAGATTCCCGCGAACCATCCTGGGTTGACGACAACCTCTTCGACCATCTTCGTCTCTACGCCCAGCTTCAGGCTCTTCAGCAGTTCGCAAAGCTGATCACCGTCGATAAGGTCTATAGGCGGCGCGCCATCGCGGGTCGCTTCTTTCTTGGCGTCGGCCGTGAACGTCCCGGTTGTGATAAAAAGGCCCTTGTCCGTCCGGCCTATCATCGCTCCGCGAAAATCGCGGATCGCCGAAGGCGAGACGCTTCCCTTGTACCTCTTGCATTGGAAGTAGACCTGGAACGAGAGGAGCTTGAGTCGAAGCACGCCAACGCCGTCGATTCCGCCGTCGCCGCTCTTGCCGGTCACCTCCACTTTCACAAAACCGGATTCGCGAAGAACCCTCTGTGCCAGCCGCTCGAAGGCGTCCGGTTTGATGCCGGTGACCACGCCGAGCAGTTCCTCTTTCCAGGTCTTGGCCTCCTGGTCGAGCGCTCGTCCTTCATCAGCGCCTTCAGGCTTCTTCTTGTTCTTGTAGAGCTTGCGAACTTCGGCGGGAACTTGCTTGACCTCGCCTTCGGTGAGGGTCTTTCCCTTCGCCGTGATAGCCCAGACGCCGTGTGACGGGTTTTCTAACGCGCCGTACTTGCCCAACCAAGTCTTGGCCCAGGACAGATTGTAGCTGAGCTTCGTCAAGCTCTCCGTGTGCATAACGTTCTGAACGGATTCCGGTATCTTCTCAATCTCAACGAGTTTTTCGAGCAGCTCGTCATGATTCGCGGAACCACCCAATGCCTTCATGGCCTTCAGTGCGGGCCACATGAGGGCGTCAAACGTGGGAACAGTCGATTCGTGCGGCATGATTCTCTCTCCAGCCGGTAAAAAACCGAACCGCGACATCTGATTGTACCCAAACGAGGGAACGCGGGGAAGCGTCGAGCCGCGCTGTCGGATCTTACAACGGAGACCTTCACGCGATGACCAAGAGAGGCAAGGATGCGGATGAGACGGTCGCTCGATACGTGCCCCAGATCGTCGTTCAGAATCGCAGTCACCCTGGTTCGCGAAGTGCCGGCGCGCTTCGCGACAGCCGCGTGCGTATTATCGGCGCGGACTTCAGCGTTCCGCCTGTTTCAATTCCTTCATCATGCCCGGCAGGCCCCACTGCATCTGCATGCTGTTGGCAGCCCAGCCGAACTCGACAGTCATGACCTTGCCGACCTCCTCCTGGCTCCTGCCTTCGCGAATCAGTCCGGCGGCGCGGGTGCGCAGTTTGTCGACGTTATTGCGGTAGGCGAGCAGGCCGGCTTTGTTTGTCACCGCGCCATGGCCGGGGATCACGGTGTCGAAATCGAGCTTCATTGCCTCGTCTAGCGTCTTGGTCCACTCCGCCAGGCTGCCGCCGCCGGCGTAGTCGATCAGCGGACTGGTTCCGGCCATCAAGTCGCCCGTGTGCAAGGTCCGTAATGCCGGAAAATAGACGACTGCATCCCCATTGGTATGCCCGCGGCCGCAGTACCGCGCGTGCACTTCCTTGCCGCCTAGAAACACGCCGGCCTCCTCGCTGAAAACCACACGCGCGGGGGCCACGGGCGGGGCGTTCGCCTGCTTATGTTCGACGATGGCGGCCCGCGCATTCGCCGTCGAGATGATCTCCGCCGTGGGCAGGAACTTGGCGTTGCCTCCGCTGTGGTCGGAGTGATAGTGCGTGCTGAGCACGTACTTCACCGGTTTGCTGGTGAGGCTCTTAACGTGCGCCACGATTCCCTCGTAATCCTGCTCAAACTTGTCGTCGACCAGGATCACCCCTTCGTCGGTGAGATACACGGCGACATTCCCGCCATCGCCTTCGATTTCGTAGAGGTCGTTCTTGATCTGGTTGAGGGTCAACTTGGGCGCTTGGGCCCAGGCTTTTCTTCGGAGCGTCGCGCCGGCAATCGCGCTAATCATCAGTTCACGCCGGCTTGGACCTTTTCTCATCCCTCGATTAAGCTACTTTTTGCGCGGCGTGTCAATTGACGGCCTCCGGGCAAGGTGCGGACCCATTCGGCCGGCTGTCGCGCGCCGCGGTCAGTTCGCCAATTTGATGGCCGCCAGTTTCTTGACGTTGGCGACGTCTTTGGCGGCGCGCACTTCGATGCGGACGGCGGTCCCTTCGGCATATCGGCGGGCCTCGTTTAGGATCGCGATTACCGATGGCGGAAACTTACCGGCTCGTGCGGCTTGCATGGCCTTGTCGCCCAGCGCGAAGGACGCCATGAAACAGCGCTGGGATGGAGACAGGTGCACGATGTTGCGCTCGCCCTTCTTCAGACGCAAGGACCAGCCGGCCTTGCGTGAATAGGAGTTCCACTCCTGGCCGGTTACTCCGTGTTCCTCAGCCAGGCCAGCGACCAATCGGTCCCAGAGCGCCATGGCGGGGCCTAGTTCGGCGGCGAGTTCCTCGGGCGTGGGTTTATCGGTTTTGCCGATGAATGCGTTGGGGAGCATCGGGGTTTACCAACACCATAGTGGCATACCAGACGACGCGGTTTTGTCGGGGGGCGGGCATGCCCGACCCCTACGGCGAAGGCGCCCGCCCCACGGCGGGGGTGGGGATGCGGATGTAGGGATCGTCCGGGGCGGCGGTCCATTGTTCCTGGGGTTGCAGCCAGTGGTCGGGACGCAAAATGCGCAGGACGGCGATCTCATCGCAGGCCTGGAATTTGGGGCAGCGCAGGCAGTCCTTCCACGCTTTGAGCGGGAGGACGCCGCGCTCGACATCGTGAAAGCCGGTCTTGCGGAAGAAGTCCACGACGTAGGTGAAAGCGAACACGGCGTCGAGTTCGTACCGGACGGCCTCTTCGACCAACTCCTCGACGAGCTTGCGGCCCACGCCGTGCGTTTTGGCGTCCTCGCGGACGGCGAGCGAACGGATTTCACCGAGCGTTGGGCTGTAGAAATGCAGCGCGCCGCAGCCTAACAACTGGCCGTTCCGGACGACTACGGTGAAATCGCGGATGGCCTCCGACACCTCGAATTCCGTGCGCGGCAGCATGACGCCCCTGGCGGCGTACCCGTTGATCAGATCGAGGACCGGGCCGATGTCGTGCATGACGGCCTTGCGAGCCGTCAGATCCTGGCCGCCGGAGGGATTCTCGACGAAGGCGTCCTCGCGCAGCGAGCTGATCATGCGGCGGCCTCCGCGAGGACCATGCGCGTGCCGATGGCTTCGCCCGCGAGGACCCGTTCGAGCACATGGGGGGCCGCGCCGGAGGCGATGCGCACCTGTTCGACGCCCCCGCGCAAAGCCGCCAGCGCGGCGTTGAGCTTGGCCATCATCCCGCCGGTGGCTGCGCCGGCGGCGATCAGGCTCTCGCTTTCCGCGGCGGTCAGCACGGGGCGCACCCGACGGGTTTCATCCAGCACGCCTTCGACGTCGGTGAGGAAGATCAGTTGGCGAGCGCCGAAGGCGGCCGCGCAAGCCACGGCCAGTTGGTCCGCGTTCACGTTGTAGATGCAGCCGTCGCGGCCGCCGGCCACGCAGGCAACCACCGGAAGGTAGCCATGGGAAGTCAGCAAGTCGAGCAGGGCGGGGTCGGATTTGGTGACGCGGCCCACGGCGCCCAGCGCGGGGTCCATTTGTTCGGCCTCGACCAGGAACGCATCGATGCCGGAAAGCCCCACGGCGCGGGCGCCGGCTCGGTTCAGGCTGGCGACCAGCTCGTGATTCACGCTGCCGGCGAAGACCTTGAGGACCGCGTCCACGGTCTCGGGAGTGGTGACGCGGAGGCCGTTGACGAAGCGGCTTTCGATGCCGCGCTCGGCGAGATAGCGGGTCATCTGCCTGCCGCCGCCATGCACCACCACGGCCTCGAGGCCGCCGGCTTGGGCGGAGGCGATCTGAGCGGCCAGGCGGGCGCGGGATGCCGCGGAATCGAGCAGCGTGCCGCCGAGCTTGATCAGAACCTTCACAGCAGGCCCTCGGTTTCGGGAAAGCCCAGCATGAGGTTCATGTTCTGGATGGCCTGGCCGGCCGCGCCCTTCACCAGGTTATCGATGGCGCTCACCACCACGGCGCGCCCGGTCTTCGAGTCGAGGGCGACGCCGATGTCGCAGAAGTTGGTGCGCGCGACGGAGCGCAGATTGGGGAAGTGACCGGGGTTGTAGAGACGCAGGAACGGCTCGCCGGCGTAGCGGCGTTCGTAGACGGCGAGCAGATCCTCGGCGCCGGCGAGACCCTTCGCGCGAAAGTAGACGGTCTCGAGGATGCCGCGGTCGAGCGGGAGCAGATGGGCGGTGAAGCTGAACTCGCACTCGGCGAGACCGGAGACTTGGAGGACTTCGGGAACGTGACGGTGCCGGAGGATGGAATAGGCGTTGAAGTTGTCGGCGACTTCGCAGAAGCTGGTCTTGAGGCTCGGCTTGCGGCCGGCCCCGCTGACGCCGGACTTGGCGTCGCAGACGATGCCGGCGGCGCGGTCCACCACGCCCGCCTCGACGATCGGGCGGATGGCGAGGTTGGCGGCCGTGGGATAGCAGCCCGGATTGGCCACCAGCCGGGCGGGGGGAATGGACTCGCGGCAGAATTCGGGCAGGCCGTAGGCGGCCTCGGCCAACAGGGCGGGCTGGGTGTGCGGCTCTTTGTACCAGGCCGCGTAGTTCTCTGGCGTGCGTAGGCGGAAGGCGCCGCTGAGATCCACCACGCGAGCGCCGGCGCCGAGCATGGCCGGGGCCAGTTCCATCGAGACCTCGGGCGGGGTGGCGAGGAAGACGAGAGCGATGCCTTCGGCCTTGACCGCTTCGGGGGAGCAGGGCAGACGGTGCGGGGGCTTCTGGTGACGGATGGCCGGTCCGGCGCCGGAATCCTCGCGATGGTCCAGGAGGACGTGCTCGACGCGGGAGTGACGTTCAAGGAGGCGCACGAGCTCGACGCCGCTATAGCCGCGATACCCGACGATGGCTACTTTGGGGGTCATGGTTGATTGATTATTCGTTGATGTGAATAATTATACCAGAGAAATGCGGGGGAGAGCTGCCCGGGTGCGTGGGTCATCCGCGCGGAGCCTGGAGGCAGAGAGTAATTTGGGCGGAGAACTTTTTTCGGGGCGGCCGTATCCTGGCGCGGGTCTGGCGGTAATGGTAGTTGAGGATAGCACCATGGAACTGCCGTTATGGGTTTTAGCGATTGCGCTCTCAGCGGCGCCGGCCGATCAGCCGAGCGTGACCATCCGGTCCACGACTACGCTGGTGCAGGTGAACCTCGCGGCGCGCGATGCAAGAGGCAGGCCTGTGACGGGCCTGACGAAGGACGATTTCGAGGTTTTCGACAATGGCCGGCCGCAGCGCATCGCCACGTTCTCCGTCGAGACGTCCGCTTCGGCGGCGCCTCGCGAACTGCCGCCCAATATATTTACGAATCAGCGCGGGGATTCCGGCGGCGCTCGCGGCGGCTACTCCGTCATCCTTCTGGACTTTCTCAACACGGGCGAGTTCCGCGACCAGGTTTGGGCGCGCCAGGCGGTGGAGAAGGTGGTGAAGGGAATGGGCCCCAACGAAAGGTTCGCCCTCTACTTCCTGGATGCGTGGGGCCTTCGCGTACTCAGCGAATTCGGGACGGAGAGAGACGTGCTTTTGAGAAGGCTCGCCGTGCTGGCCGGCAGGATGTCTCCCTACCTCGCGACGTATGGCCACTCCGAAGGGGCGGTTATCCCGGGCCTCGACCAAGGGGCGGGCGAGGGCCAGGGGACGCTGAACGCGTCCTCAGGCCCGGTATCACCAGGCCAAGGCGCAGGGTCGGACGAGGGTTCGGTGATTGACGCGTTGAACCCGCCTTCTAAGGTGTTCTCGGAGATGGACGGCTTCATCGCGGACTGGACGGTCAAGGGTACTCTGCATACATTCGAAACGATTGCGGATCATCTGGCCGGCGTTCCGGGCAGAAAGGGGCTGATTTGGGTATCGTACGGCGTTCCGGGCTCCATCGACCTGAAGCCGGCGGGGGCCAGGTTCTTCCCAAACGCCATGAAACAGACCAGAACGTATACCACCGAAATCGAGCGGGCGATACACAAACTGACCAATGCGGACGTGGCGGTGTATGGCGTTTCCTCGCAGGGGGTATGGGGCAATCATGGGCCGAATACGCTTGACGAATTCGCTTCCCGGACAGGAGGCTTGTCCTGGAGAGGCAATGGTCTCGACACGGAAATGCAAACGGCGATCGAGGACGTGACTACCAGTTACAGTCTGGGCTATTATGCTCCGCCGGATTCCGATACCAATTACACTCACACCAGGTTCCACCGGCTCAAGGTGGAAGTGAAACGGCCGGGCGTGAAGCTGCGCTACCGGGAGGGGTACTTGGCGGATACGGCAGCCAGTCCCGCCGAGGACCGGAAGGCCAAGGTCGTGCAGGCTCTGCTCAGCCCCGCGGACGACACAACGATCCCCATCGCGGTGAAAGCGGTCCACAAGCAGGGTGCTTTGTCCTTGCGGATCGCTTTGGAGCCGGCCAGTCTCGGCCTGGTCCGAAGGGGCGAGCGCTGGCAGGGCCGGATCGAATTTGTGGCTCGATTCGCGGCCGAGGATGGAAAAGAGTGCGGCGCCCCCGCATCGAAGACAGTCCTTTTCAATCTCAGCCAGCGGAATTACGAAGCCGCGGCGCGCGACGGCCTGCGCTTTACCAAGGAGCTCGAAGTGCCGCGCGGCGCATCGAAGTTACGGCTGCTGGTACGCGAGGACGCTGCCGGCCAGATTGGTACGCTCACCATTCCGTTGGGGAGAATTGCCGGGAATTGACCCTCTCTCGGCTCGCACCCGCAGCTCGTACCCCAACCCGCCCTCGACCAGTGGGGCAGGCCATCGCTTCTTGTGGCCTGCCAACGCAGACGACAAAAAACGATCGTCTGCGCCACTATCACACCCTTAGCTCGTATCCCATCCCGCGCATGCCTTCGATGATCTTCGAGCGGACCTCGCCCACCTCTTCGGAGGATAGCGTCCGCTCGGGCGAACCCACGGTCAGACGGAACGAGACGCTTTTCTGTCCCTCTTCGAGGGGCGGGCCGGAATACTGCCGCACGAACTCGACGGATTCCAGCAGCGGACCCGCGAACGAAACGATGGCGGCCTCCAGCTTCCCGGCATGCTCGCGCGCGCCGGCTACCACCGAGAGATCGAACGCGCTCGACGGGTAGCGCCGGATGGGGGCGTACTTCCTTTCGGCGCCTCCGATGGTCTGAACGATGCGCAGATCCAGATCGAGGATCGCCGCGCGGCCGCATTCCACCAGCGACGGGTGCAGCTCGAACAAGCGGCCCACGGTTTCGCCGCGCCATAGGACATGGGCGGCGCGCGCCGGGTGCTCGAAGGGACGCGCTTCGGCGGGCTGCGCCTGCGCGCCCGGCAGGAAGCATTCGGCCGCGCGCTTTGCCTCGAACAGCCCAGCTTCGCCGTCGCCGTGCCGGCTGAAAAGAGCGGCGACAAGGTGCGGAGTCTCTTCCGGCAACTCGCCGGCGCGCTGGTGAATCTCCAGGCCGATTTCGAATATGCGGAATTCCTCCCTGCGCTTGCTGTTTTCCCGAATGTTCTTCCAGATTCCCGGCAGCAGGGAAGTGCGCATCAACGCCTGGTCGGAAGCGATGGGGTTTGAGACGCGCACATGCGCGGCGGGGTCCAGGCCGAAAGCCCGCACGTCCTCCTCGCTGAGGAACGAGTAATTATAGACCTCCGTGAAGCCCTGGTCCACGAAAATGCCACGCGCCTCACGGTGGAATTCGCGCTCCGGGTTCCGCGGCGGCGCGGTGGCGGGAAACAGGGGAGCGGCGGGCGCGATGGAATCGTAGCCCACCATCCGGCCGATCTCCTCCACGAGGTCGTCTTTGATGGATACGTCCTTGGTGGCGCGCCAGGAGGGCACAGCGACCCGGAAGACCCTCGGCTCGGGTTCGGTCACGCCGAATGCGAGGCTTTCGAGGATGCGCCGGGCCTCGGCGGAATCGACGGCGCGGCCCAGCTTGCGTTCCACCCACTCCAGCGGAAGCCGGATCGGCGGCGGCGCTGGAATCTCCCTCTTCTCGTCGGCCACGCCGCCCACCAGCCGGATGCCGGGTGAAATCTCGCGCAGCAATTGAATGGCGCGCGCCAGCCCGCGAACGGTATTGGCCGGGTCCTGGGCCTTTTCGAAGCGGATCGAGGCATCGGTCCGCAGCTTGATTGCCGCGGAAGTCTTGCGGATCGACGCGGCCTGGAAGTTGGCGCTCTCCAGCACCACGCGCGTGGCCTTCGCGCTAATCGCGCTGCCCATCCCGCCGATGACGCCGCCCAGCGCAATCGCGCCGCCGGCATCGGTGATGGCCAGATTCGAAGCGTCCAGCGCGTACTCCTCTTCGTTCAAGGCGCGGAAACGCTCGCCGGGCCTGGCCGGACGGACGATGATGGCGTCCCCCTGAAGCAGATCCGCGTCGAAGGCGTGCATGGGCTGCGCCAGCTCGGCCATGATGAAATTCGTCATGTCGACGATGTTGTTGATGGGATTCAGGCCGATCGCGGTCAGCCGGTATTGCAGCCACGGCGGCGAAGGCTTCACCGTCACGTTCTCGAAGACCAGCGCGCTGTACCGCGGGCAGAGGTCGAGGTCCTCGATCCGAATTTTCACCGCCGCGGGGCCTGAGGGCAGCAGGTGGAGTTGCGCCGGGTCTTTCACCCTGCGTCCCAGGATCGCCGCCACCTCGCGCGCCATGCCCAGATGGCCCCACAGGTCCGGGCGGTGAGTGATCGACTTGTTGTCGATCTCAATCACGCTGTCGGGAAGGCAGCCTGGGATCGGCCCGCCGGCTTGGGCATCCAGTTCGATCACGCCCGATTGGTCGCGGTTGATGCCCAGCTCGGAGCCGCTGGCGAGCATGCCATCGCTCTCCACGCCGTGGATGGTTTTCTTGCCGATCGGTACGTACGCGGTGACCACGCCCGGCCGACAGTTGGGCGCGCCGCAGACTACCGTCTTCTTGCCGTAACTCCCGGCGTCCACCCGGGCCACGACGTTATGGGTTCCCGGAATCGGCTGCGCGGATTCCACCAGGGCCGCGCACGCGCGCTCGAGCAGCTCACCTGTGCGCTCGATGCCCTCGCACTCGGCCGTCTTCATGGTGATGAGCCGCTCCAGCGGACCGGGCGCGCACTCCAGGTCCTCGACCAATTCGCGAATCCAGTTATATGAGAATCTCATGCTTGTCTCAAGTTAGCCTTCAGCGATCGGCTAAACCGGGCCGCGCGGAGCGCGGCAAGAGCTGAGAGCTGATAGCTGACGGCTGAAAGCTCTCTTCAAAACTGCTCCAGAAACCTCAGGTCTCCGCCCTGCAAATGGCGGATATCGTCGATTCCGTAGCGCATCATGGCCAGGCGCGTAAGGCCCAGGCCGAAGGCGAAACCGTTCCACTCCTCGGGGTCGATACCGCCCGCCCGCAGCACGTTGGGGTGAACCAGCCCGCAGCCCAACTGCTCCACCCAGCCGCTCTGCTTGCATACCGGGCAGCCCGAGCCGCCGCAGATCAGGCACTGGATGTCGAGCTCGAAACCCGGCTCGACGAAGGGAAAGTAGCCGGGACGCAAACGCACCGCGACATCCCGCTTGAAAACCGCCGCGAGCATCGTCTTCATGAAGTAGATCAGGTGCGCGACGGAGACTTCGCGATCCACCATCATGCCCTCGATCTGGTAGAAGGTGTGCTCGTGGCAGGCGTCCACGCTCTCGTTGCGGAACACCCGGCCGGGAGCGAGCATGCGCAGCGGCGGGCCGAGCCGCTCCATTCCGCGGACCTGCACCGGCGATGTATGGGTGCGCAACAGGTTGCCGCCATCCAGCCAGAAGGTGTCCTGCATGTCGCGCGCGGGGTGGTCCCGCGGGATGTTGAGGGCATCGAAATTGTGCCGCTCGGTTTCGACCTCCGGGCCATCGAGCACCGTGAAGCCCATGGAGACGAACAGGTCCTCCAGCTCGCCCTGAATGCGCGTGATGGGATGGAAATGGCCGCGCCGCGGGCCCGGCGAGGGCAGCGTGAGATCCACCCACTCGCGGTCCAGCCGCGCGTGAAGAGCGGCTTCGGCGAACTGCCGTTTGCGGGTCTCAAGCGCCGTCTCGACGGTCTGCTTGGCGCCGTTGAGCAGCTTGCCGGCGCGCGCGCGCTCCTCCGGCGCCAGCCTGCCCATTTGCTTGAAGAACTGGTCCAGGGCGCCCTTGCGGCCGAGAACCTCGACGCGCACGGCTTCCAACGCCTCGAGCGACTCCGCCGCGGCGATGCGCGCAAGCGAACCGGACTCCAGCTCCCGTATCGATTGATCGAGCATGAGAATGAAGTAACCCATTTTAGCAGCGGCGGCGGGCGCCAACGTGGGTCGGGCTTTCAACCTGCCGCCGGCCTTCCAGCCGGCGTTCCGTGCGTGTGCCGCGAGACGCCGGGCAGAAGCCCGGCGGCAGGCTGAAAGCCCGACCCCACGGGGCATCTATACTGAGAACTGATGCGTGCGGGCCGGATGCTGGCGGTTGCGGCGGGGGTTGCTGGGCTGGCGTTGGCGCTCCACGCTTTCCAGGACCCGTTTCGGGAATACCCGGCGTGGGAGTATAACAATTTCCCGATCCCTCCCGACTGGAACGTCCCGGGCGAGTGGACCTTCGCCCGGCTCATGTACCCATCCAGCCATATTCAGATCGACTGGCAGTTCAAACCGTTCTTCGATTGGAGAGAAGGCAATACCAACTGGACCATCGACTATCCCCGCTCGGACCGGCATCTCGCCGCGGCCATCCGGCGCCTGACTCGCATCGACGCAAAGTCGGTCGAGCAGCCCATCAACCTGGATGCGGATGACGACGTGTTCAACTATCCCTGGCTATACGCCGTCGAGGTGGGCCACTGGGAGCTGACCGATTCGCAGGCCGCGAAGTTCCGCGAGTTCCTGGCGCGCGGCGGCTTCTTCATGTGCGACGACTTCCACGGCACGGACGAATGGAACGTCTTTGTTCGCAGCATGGAAAAGGTGCTGCCGGACCGCCCCATCGTGGATATCGACAACGGCGACGCCATCTTTCATTCCGTTTACGACCTGGACGACCGTTACCAAGTGCCAGGGTTTCAGTACGTTTACTCGCACAGCGTCTGCGAAAAGTGTCCGACCAATCCCGTCTATAGATCGGGGGGCGGCGATATACCCCGGTGGCGCGGCATTTACGACGGCGAGGGCCGGCTCATGGTGGCCATCTGTCACGACATGGACCTGGGCGACTCCTGGGAGAACGCCGACGACATCCGGTACCCGCAGAGGTTCTCCGCCTTGGGCATCCGCCTTGGCGTGAACTACCTGGTCTATTCGATGTCGCACTGAGGTGGGGCAGGCGCTTCCGCCTGCCAGCGCCGTTCGTGCGGGCACTGACCGCGCCGCCCGCCGGCTGTTACCATTTCTGAATGCGTTTGTGGATTCTCCTCATGCTGGCCCTACCCGCGTACTCCCAAAACCGCTCGCAAGCCCGCTCGATGGCGATCTCCGACCGCGGAATCGTGGCCACCAGCCAGACGCTGGCCTCTCAGGCGGGCGCGCAGACCCTGGCGCGCGGCGGATCGGCCATGGATGCGGCCATCGCGGCCAATGCCACGCTCGGCGTGGTGGAGCCGCAAAGCTGCGGGATCGGCGGCGACCTGTTCGCCATCTATTGGGAAGCCAAAACCGGCAAGCTGACCGCTATTAACGCCAGCGGCTGGGCCCCCAAGGGGCTCACCATCGATTTCCTGAAAGCCATGGGCCGGACCACCATGCCGCAGGAGGGCATCCAATCCGTCACGGTCCCCGGATGCGTGGATGGCTGGTCCAAACTGCACCAGCGCTTCGGACGCCTCCCTTGGAGCGAGGTTTTCCAGCCCGCCATTTACTACGCGGAGCACGGCTATCCCGTCACCGAGATCATCGCCGCGGCATGGGGTCTGGACACGGCCAAACTGGCGCGCGACGGGAATGCCGCGAAGGTGTTCCTCCGTGACGGAGCGCCGCCGCAAGCGGGCGAGGTGTTCCGCGATCCTCAACTGGCCGGCGCGCTCAAGCTGATCGCCCAGCAAGGGCGGGCCGCATTCTATACCGGCGCAATCGCCAAGGCCCTGCTGAAGACCAGCGGCCGGCTCGGCGGGAAAATGGATGCCGCCGACTTGAGCGAGTTCGAATCGGAGTGGGTCCAACCGATCTCCACCGGGTATCATGGCTGGAAAGTCTACGAGCTGCCGCCCAACGGCCAGGGCATCGCCACGCTGGAAATGCTGAACCTGTTCTCGCAGTTCCCGATGGCGAGCTACGCCCCGCGCGGCGCGGAGGAACTGCACGCGCAAATCGAGGCGCAAAAACTGGCCTACGCGGACCTCCAGCGCTACGTGGCGGACCCGCGCTTCAGCAAGCCGCCCGTCGAGGGCCTGCTCTCGATGGGCTACGCCCGCGAGCGCGCCAAGCTGATCGACCCCGATAAAGCCCGCTGCGAGATCCCGCCGGGCGAGCCGCTCCCGCCGCGCGGAGACACGATTTACCTCTCCGTGGTGGATCGCGAGGGCAATATCGCTTCGCTTATCCAGAGCGTTTACAGGGCATTCGGCTCGGGCGTGGTCGTCGACGACTACGGCTTCGCCCTGCAGAACCGCGGCGCCCTGTTCGTCATGGACCCCTTGCATCCCAACGCGCTCGCGCCCCGCAAGCGCCCGTTCCACACCATCATCCCGGCGTTCATGGAGAAGGGCGGCGCGCACATCGGCTTCGGCATCATGGGCGGACTCAACCAGGCGCAGGCGCACGCGCAGTTCGTCTCCAACGTGGTGGACCACGGCATGAACATCCGCTTCCTCAGCAGAATTTGTGGGGCGATTCTGGCTCTGGGAGTCGTCCCAAGTTGTGATACAGGGCAATTTCCATGGCGTCGAAGGTGCGAAAGCCGTAGGATCGTCTGGTAACCACTCGGATTTTGTTGTTGAGGCCC
>CAIRXZ010000107.1 GCA_903882645.1 uncultured Acidobacteriia bacterium
AGCCCAAAGGCAACAAACTCAGCAGTAATCCCCAACTTTCGTCGGCCGCGTTTTCCATGCTTCCGCACCCTGAAATCAGAGTACGCAAAAAATGAATAGAAGTCAATCATTATCTTAGCGCTTATGGGGGTCCGCCCCACCCAATCACCGGAGTCCGCATCACTTCTGTGTCGCACACCCCCGGACGCCCCGCGCAGGCACCGCGCTTCAGCGACGCATACTGTTCCCCGTCCGAACCGCCCCACCGGTCTTCAGCTCGCTTTGCGGAGCGCATCCTCTACGGCATCGGGATGATGCGCGATCACCGCAAGGAGAACGCGCGCCGGGCCATCCGGCCGGGTTCGCCCCTGTTCCCAGTTTCTTATCGTGGCGGGAGTGAATCCGAATCGCGCCGCAAACCGCGACTGGCTGAGGCCGAGGTTCTGTCGAATGGCCAGCGGGCCGATCGGAGCGGGGCGATCTACCTGGACCTGGGTGACGCGGATGCCTGGAACGCGCTCGCCTCGGGCGTATGCGAGGGCCTGGTTGAGGCTGGCCAGAAGGGAGCGGCCCGCGACCGTACTCTTCGGCGTCCGCTTCTTGGCCTTGGGCTTGGATTGCTTTGCCACTGCTACTGGGCGTGGCTCTTGCCGTTGGAGTGTTCGGCGGTGATGGCGCGGATGAGACCGTCCAGGTTGTCTTCGAGCCGGCGCATGCGGGCGTCGGCTGCGTCGGTGTAGCGGGTGATGGATTCGGCCATCGAGCCTATGGTTTGGTTCGTGCGCGTTTGGGAGTCGATGACGGTTTTTAGGGCTTGTTGAATCTCGATCCAGCCGTTCTCGATCCGTTCCATTCGTTGTTCTGGCGTCATGGCGTGGCCTTCTTCATTCTACCCGAAGCTTCCGCGCCGGCGCAGACACTTCGGGCCGGCTGTTATGCGGATACCCTTCCGGCTTGCCACATGGCGCGGCCGGTGGACCAACGCCAGGCTCAACAAGGTGCAGACCAACAAGCTCGCGCAACTCGCCAGCCTGGGAGTGGCGCGCTCCATTTACCCAGTCAACGTCATCTTCGATGGCGACACCACCTTCGCACTTTCGCTCGGGACCAAAACCGCGGATATCGATACGCTGGGCGCCGCCGCTGCCGAGGCCGCCGCGCAAGCCATTCTGCGCGCGGTGAGGCTGGCAAGGACCCTAAGAGGAATTCCGGGGTTGGGGTGAAAGCTGACGGCTGAGAGCCGGTTCCAAGGCCGTCGCTGCCGGCGTTCTCCTAACCACAGTGAACGATGGCTTTACCGGCAAAGCGCCGGACCCGGGAGCCTATGAAGCAGGCCGGCCCGAGGCGCATCACGGCTCAAGACAAGGGGTCGCAACAGCCGTTCTATAGGTAGTAAACGCCTCAGTACCTCCGGTACCCAAAAAGGTACTTTCGGGGCGCATAGACTCGCTTTGCCTTCATATCGAATCGCCCGTTCGATTCCCCTACTATAGTAGAGGGGCGAAAGGCGATCGTGCGAAGAGAAGAACAGAGTTCAACCGTGACGGGGAGGAGGCGCCAATGAGCCACTTCAGGGTTCTCCAATGGGCGGATTTTGCGAGGGAAGTAGGGCCAGTTGCGGAGCGGTCCGCCATTGGCGAACATCTCGCGGAGGGTTGCGCCGAGTGCCGCGCGACAGCCGATTTCTGGCGAATGCTGGCCCGCGTGACCGGGGTCATGGCGTTGCAGCAGGCCCCGCAGCCAGCCGTGGACCGCGCCCGCGCCATCTGTCCGGCCGAGGACAGGCGCGCCTTCCGGATTCCCTGCGAGCTGGTTTTCGATAGTTTTCTGGCCCCCGCCCCGGCAGGCCTGCGCGCCAGTTGGCAGGTGGGCTGGCAGGCGCTTTACCGGGCCGGAGATTGTTCGTTGGACGTGAGAATCGAGCCGGATCCGCTTTCATCCCGCGCGGCCCTGATCGGGCAGGTTTCGAACCACGCCATGCCGGAGAGCCCCATGGACGATATACCGGTCAGCCTGAAGTCGGGGAAACGCGTGGTAGCCGAGACCCGGAGCAACCGGTTCGGCGAGTTTCAGATGGAGTACGAACCGCAAAGCCGCCTGGAGCTTTGCGTTCTTCTGGAAGGCGGCGCCAAGCGGATTGTCGCGCCGCTGCGCAAGATGGCGGGACAGCCGGCGGGCGACGCGGCCGGCATGGCGACGCGGCGCGCCAGTCGCCTGGATCGCCCGCGAGTGAAGTAGGAATATTCGGCAGATGGGTTGGGTACGTTCATGAAAATCTTGACGCGAATCGGTCTTATGTTGGCGGTGTCGGCGGCTTGGGCGTTTGCCGGCGACCAATACCTGGTCCGGACGCCCTCGTCGAAGATCGGCGCGGTCGCGGCCCGTCACGGTCTGACGGTTCTGCGCGGTCTGGACGGCGCCGCCGGGAACCTTTTCCTTGTGGAATTGCCTGCGGGGAAAGGCATCGGCGAGGTCGCCGCGGACGCCAGCGTTCAAAACGTGGAGCCGAATGGAACGCTATTTCTGCCGGAGATCGCTCCGGGCGTTCCGCTGCGAGCTTCGTCACAGATTCCAGGCTTGGGCGCCCCGACGGCGGTGGGGTTCTACGGCGTCCAGGCGCTGGGCGCGTACGTCAATCAGCCGGCAGGTTCGGTTGTGGCGCTCGCGGCTGCCCGCGGCTTGGCTACCGGGACCGGCGCTGTGGTGGCCATCCTCGACACCGGGGTGGACACGGGCAGTTCGGTCCTCAAGAACTCGCTCGTTACGGGGTGGGACTTTACGCGGAACATTCCGGGCGGCTCGGAAATGGCGGACTTGAACCAATCCACGACCGCCATTCTGGACCAATCCACGACCGCCATTCTGGACCAGTCGACCACGGCCATCCTGGATAAGACCGGGGTGCTGGTGTTGAATCAATCCACCACCGCCATTCTGGACCAATCGACCACGGCGATTCTGGACAAGTCGAAGCTGCCCGCCGCGTTCGGCCACGGCACGATGGTTGCGGGCATCGTCCACCTGATGGCTCCCACGGCGAAGATCATGCCGGTGAAGGTGTTCAGCGGAGGCGGATCCACCACGATGGACTTGATCGTGCAGGGGATCAACTACGCGGTCGATAAGGGCGCCGACGTCATCAACATGAGCTTCAGTACGACGCAGCCGGACTCGGAGTTGCAGGCGGCGATCAATAACGCCACCAAGAAGGGCGTCATCTGCGTGGCTTCCGTGGGTAACGACGGAAAGCAGATGATTGTTTACCCGGCGGGCTACAACGTCATCGGAGTGGCTTCGACCAACAATCAGTTCCAGCGGAGTTCTTTTTCGAACTACGGCAGCTCGGTGGATGTGGCCGCGCCGGGCGAGGGCGTGATTACGCTGTATCCCGGGAACAACTATGCGGCCGGCTGGGGGACTTCGTTCAGCGCTCCTTTCGCGGCGGGCGGCGCGGCTCTGCTGGCGCAGCTTTCATCCAAAACGGATCAGACGGCGGCCACGCAAGCGCTGGACCAGGCGTTTCCAATCGGACAGCAGTTGGGGGCCGGCGAGCTGAATCTGCTGCTGGCGTGCCTTTACGGCGCGATGCATTCGCATTAGAGGGGAGAAGACGTCATGACGCCAAGCCGGAAGAACGCGGGCGAATATCACTGGGGAGGGAGAACCGTCCGGCGGGGCGCCGGGTCGCGTCTCAAGCGCGCGGCGGCGAACCGCGCCATGCTTCAACTGGAGTGCGATCCCGCTCCGGTCTGGCTCGCCGCCCTGGCGGCGGCCACGCACCGGGCGACGCGCGATGGCCAGAATCGGGACGTGGGTTGGAAGTGCGCCTTCGGGCGGGCGCTATACACCAATGACGGCGCGGATGCCGAGCTCATTCAGCCCCTGGGAGTCAGCCTCGAAGGCGGACAAACGCTGGCGGTTTCCTGGGCCCCCGGCGCGACCAGCTATACGATGCAAGTCTACGGGGAGAGCTAGGCAAGGGCTCCGCCCTGGAAATCCCTACGGGATTTGGGAGCCGGAAGGCAGAAGTCGGAAGTTGGCGCAGGCTTGCTTTTGACTTCCGGCTCCTGACTTCTGTCTCCTTCCTCTAGAACAACTGCGGCGCAAACTCGTGCAGATAGTTGCGCCAGTTGATCCAGGTGTGAGCGCCGGGGCTCTCCTTGAACACCGGCGCGAAGCCGTGCTTCTTGAGCATCTCGACCGTTGGTTTGGTGCTGCTATTCATCAGGCCATCGTCGACGCCCGTGCTCAGCCAGATCAGCTTCGTGCCTTTCTTCAGAGCGGGATTGTCGAGATCGTCCTTGTGGGCCGTTTCCCAAGCCGACGGCCCGGCCGGAGCCGCCCCAGCCGCCGCGGGCGCGGCGCCCCTGCCGCCGCCTCCGAGACCCGCGCCTGAGCTGAATACCCCGATGTAGGCGAACTGATCCAGATGGAGGAACGCAATGTTCATGGTCTGACCTCCACCCATGGACAGCCCGGCGATGGCGCGGTGCGCGCGATCCGCCAACACGCGATAGTTCTTCTCGACATACGGCATGAGGTCGGTGAGGAAATCGCGCGCGAACTCATCGAGCGGCGATGGGGGAGCGGCTGCCGCGGCGGGCTGGCCGGCGGCCGGAGCGGCCGGAGGAGCCGCCGCGCGTCCGCCGCCGAACGTACTGGCGCTGGTGTGCCCGGCCGGCATGACCACGATCATCGGCTTGATCTGTTTGGCCGCCAGCATGTTGTCCAGAATGAATCCCGCGCGGCCGACGGAGGTCCACGCCTCGTCGCAATCGCCGGCTCCGTGCAGCAGATAGAACACAGGGTATTTCCGACTGCCCCCCAGATCGTAGCCGGGCGGCGTGTAAACGTGCATGCGGCGGAACTTGCCGAGCGCGGTGGAGTAGTAGGTGACGGCCTCCACGGCGCCGTGCGGGACCTGCCTGGTGTCCATGAAATCCGAACCCGGCACGAACACCAGGCTCCAGACGTTGGTGTTGGATTCGCTGATGGACGGGTTGCGCGGGTCGATCACCGTGACGCCGTCCACGTTGAAGTTGTAGCGGTACGCGCCCGGATCGATAGGGCCGAGGGTGACTTCCCACACGCCGTTCTCGCCCTTGGTCATGGTTCCCGGCGGCGGCCCGGCCGGGGCCGCGCCCGCCGCGCCCCTGCCGCCGCCGGCGAGGGCGGGAATGTCACTGCCGGTGAGGCGCACATTCTGGGCCTGCGGCGCGGCAATGCGAAACATGACATGCCGGTCGGGCGTCACTTCGGGCGACACAAATTGGGGACCTCCCGCTCCGCGTCCGCCCGGGGCGACGCCTCTGCCGGCCGCGGCCGGCGGCTGCCCCGCGGCGGGCGGCGCGGCCTGCTGCGCGAAAGCCGTTGACACGAGAGCCAATACCGCCACAGCCATGGCGATTCGAATAACCACCCTGTTCATCTCTCTTCCTTCCTTTCAGTAAGACGCGAGCGCGTCCCGGAGCGCGCGCGCCCGGGGGGCGCCGACAGCGGCATTTTAGCAGGCGGCGCGCGCCCTACGCCGGGCTGGGCGGAATTCCCACGCCTTCGTCTGCGAAAGCGGCGGCTCTCCAATCCTTCACGGATCTCGCGCCAGCGGATCCTGCGTCTCGTGGTTGGCGGTCCAATGAGCGCCGGCGAGGACGATGAGCGAGGCCAGAGCGCTCAAGACCAGAAGCGTGACGGAATGCCGAAAGAACCGATATTCCTCGTTGAACTTGCGCTCCAGCACGGGAGCGATCAGCAGATTGACGTACTTGCAGCCCTCCAGAATCAGGCCGACCACGACGGCCACCCGGGCCACGCGCCCCGGCTCCACCTTGCGGTTCGGAAGCAGCCAATAGACCAGAAACAGCGCCAGAATCGAGACCGGGACGGCAGCCAGCTTGAAGACAATCCTCTCCAGGGAATCGCCGAGCCAACCTGTCCCGGAGAGCCACTGGAAGGGACCGGCCGTCAGCAAGAGAGACAACACGGCCAGACCGCCGCAGGCGAAGATCAGGCCGAGGCTGACAATCTGGTTCTTAAGATAACTTCGGTTCTGGGTGACCCCCCAAGCCCTGTTGAGCGCAACCTCCATCGGCTCGAAGATGCCATTCGCCGTGAACAACAACAAGAACATCGAAGTGAGCCCAAGCTTGGGGACGCCGACGGCTTTGATGTTCCGGACAATGAAATCGCCCTGCTCGCCGGCGAAGAAATCCGTGAGCGCCAAGGGGACCACGTTCATTGCGGCCTTCCAATGCAGCAGGTCGCGGCAAATCGACATCATGACGATGACGAACGGATAGAAGGCCAGCAGCACGCTGGCGGAGATGGCGAGGGCGTAGACGTGCGCCTCGGTTTCCATCATGTAGTGAAGGGTCGGCTTCCAGCGCGTCCACCAGGGGTGGACGCGTTTGCGCGTTCTTGTGGGATATGCGGGATGCAAGATACCAGCTTAGCTCCGAGGGCGGCCACAGACCAGGGGGCCGGTCCCGGCGGGTAGAGGCACGTCGGGCTTGAGGGCATGGTCGAGCGGGGAAGGCAGGAAGGCAGGCCAGGAGGCCCGCCCCACTCAGATTCCGGTTCCCTTTTGGGCGCGAGTCATGATTTCGTCGGCCAGGGCTTGAGGCTTGTCCACGTTGAAGAGGGTGAGGCGGCTGGATTCACCGGCGGTTTCGATCGAGAGGTTGCCGACGTCGAACAAGCGTTGCACCATACCCTGGTCCACCCGCACGTCCTGAATCTTCGAAAGCTGGATGTTCCGCGTGGACCGAGTGGCGACGCCGACCTCGTGGCGCAGCCGGTCCCCGGTTATGGTCGTCTTGGTATACTGACGCCGGAACCAGCGAGAGGCGGGCCAAC
Organism: uncultured Acidobacteriia bacterium; assembly: GCA_903882645.1. Classification (GTDB taxonomy): domain Bacteria; phylum Acidobacteriota; class Terriglobia; order Bryobacterales; family Bryobacteraceae; genus BOG-224. Next base: position 6,832 of record CAIRXZ010000107.1, read on the forward strand.
AAAACAACAGCGCGGGCAGCGCCATCAGCCATAGCTGGGCGCCGCCCGCCTGGGTCCAGTAGAGGAGATCCAACCCCGCAATCACGATAGCCGTCAGGATGGCGCCCACCTTGATGAACTTGACGGTGGGCCTGATAGTAAGCTCCGGCACGTTGTGTCCTCCCCAAGGGATTATTGTAGCGCCAAGGGGCAAAAAGGGCGCCGGCGCCAATTACTTCGCGTCTTGGACGCAACGGAAACCGATGTTGGGGCTTCTCCAGCGCGCGGGAACGGAAGTCGAATCCCACAGGAGCCGCGCCGTCAATTGCGGATTGTCGTAGGCTCCGCCGCGGATGGCGTACCAAGGCTCGTCGGCGGCGAGCGGAGGATCCATGCGGGCGCTGAAGATCGCGAGCGTCCGCTCGTCGGGGCTGTGCTCGTCGTTCACGAGCTCCCAGGCGTTGCCGATCATTTGAAGGGCGCCGTAGGGGCTCGCGCCCTTGGGAAACGCATTGGAGGGGAGCAGCGAAATCAGTCCGATGTTGGCGCGGGAGCGGTCGGGCTCCTCGCCCCATGGGAAGGTCTGCCCGCTCTCTCCGCGCGCCGCTTTTTCCCATTCGCGCCCGCTGGGAATGCGCTTGCCGGCCCACGCCGCAAAGGCCCGCGCGTCCGCCATGGACACGTTGACCACGGGGTAATCCGCCATGCCGCGCGGGAAATCGGGCGGCAGGTCGTGCGGCGCCGCCCGGCAGAAGGCGGCGTAAGCGGCGTTGGTGACCTCGATCTTGTCGATGTAGAAGGCCGGCAGCCAGAGCGGCTCCTTGGCTTCACCGGACAGAAATGTTCCGGCGGGCACGAGGACCATCTCGCCGGAGGGGGTGGTCAGGCTCGGCGCGAGCTTGGCGACCGGCTGGGGCGGAGGTTTCCTGGGCCGGAGGCGCAGGTACGCCGCCCCGGACAACAGGAGAATGGCCGCGAGAGCCGCCGGGAGGATCCAGCGGCGCCGCGAAGGGCCGCCGGCCGGGGGCTTGCGAGCGACAATGCTGAGCGCCGGCCGCGGTGGGGACTCCATGACTCCGTTCCTCTTGCAGTATAGCGGAGGCGGTGGCGAGAGGTTCTCCGAGCGCGAACGCCGCGCTGGACGCACGCGACCTGCTATAACACAAAGGTACGATGAGTCCCCTGGAGACGTACCTGCACGAACTGAGGGAGATCCGGTCCTCGGGCGCCGGCGTGAAGGAGACCTCCTACTACCCGGCGCTGGCGAAGCTTCTGGATGAGGTAGGCAAGGGACTGCGGCCCCGCGTGCGCTGCATTCTGCAACTCCAGAACCGCGGCGCGGGCAATCCCGATGGCGGCCTGTTCACCGCCGACCAGTTCCCGAAGGGCCACGCCGAGCCGCCTGGGGCGGGTCTTCCCAATCGCGGCGTCATCGAAGTGAAATCCACCTCGGAAGACGCCTGGATCACCGCCGAGGGCCCGCAGGTCACGAAGTACTGGGACCGCTACAAGCAAGTGCTGGTCACCAACTATCGCGATTTCGTGCTGGTGGGCCGCGGTCCCGAGGGCCGGCAGGTGAAGCTCGAACGCTACCGCCTCGCCGCGACTGAAAACGAATTCTGGACGGTCGCCGCGGCCCCCCGCAAAACCGCCGAACGTCTGGGCGAGAGCTTCCTCGAGTTCCTCAAGCGCGCTTTGCTGCTCTCCGCCCCGTTGGATTCCCCGGCGGACTTGGCCTGGTTCCTGGCCTCCTACGCGCGGGAGGCGAAGTTCCGCATCGAACACGGCGACTTCCCGGCGCTGGCCTCCGTGCGGCGGGCGCTCGAAGAGGGCCTCGGGATGACCTTCGAAGGCTCCAAGGGCGATCACTTCTTCCGCTCCACGCTGGTGCAGACGCTTTTTTACGGCATGTTTTCCGCGTGGGTGTTGTGGAGCAAGCCGCGCCCGAGCCGTTCGGCGCGCTTCGACTGGCGGCTATCGGACCAGTACCTGCGCGTTCCCATTCTGCGCAAGCTCTTCCGCGAAGTCGCCGACCCAGGCTCCATGGAGTCGATGGACCTAAACGAGGTGTTGGACTGGGCTGCCGCCGCGCTGAACCGCGTGGACCGCGCCTCGTTCTTCCAGACGTTCGAGGAGAAGCACGCCGTCCAGTACTTCTACGAGCCGTTTCTGGAGGCCTTCGACCCGGAGCTGCGCAAGGACCTTGGCGTCTGGTACACGCCCGCCGAGATTGTGGATTACATGGTGGCGCGGGTGGACCGGGTCTTGCGCGACGAACTGGGTTTGCCCGACGGCCTGGCGGACCCGCGCGTGTTCGTGCTGGACCCCTGCTGCGGCACGGGCGCCTACCTGGTTTCCGTGCTGAACCGGATCGCGGAGACCCTGCGCGAAAAGGGCGGCGACGCGCTGCTCGCGCAGGACCTGAAAGAGGCCGCCCTGAACCGCGTATTCGGGTTCGAGATTCTGCCCGCGCCGTTCGTGGTGGCGCACCTGCAACTCGGCCTGCTGCTGCAACGCCTGGGCGCGCCGCTCGCCGAGAAAGGGAACAAGGAACGCGCGGGCGTGTACCTCACCAACTCGCTAACCGGATGGGAGCCGCCGGCCAAGCCCAAGCCCCTGCCGTTCCTGGAATTGGAGCAGGAGCGCGACGCGGCGGACCGGGTAAAGCGCGAGACGCCCATCCTGGTCATTTTGGGCAACCCTCCCTATAACAGCTTCGCGGGCATCGCCAAGGTGGACGAGGAGCGCGAACTTTCCGGCGCGTATCGCGCCACGAAGAAGGCTCCGGCGCCGCGGGGGCAGGGGTTGAACGACCTCTATGTGCGCTTCTTCCGAATGGCGGAAAAGCGCATCGTGGAAAAGACCGGCGCGGGGGTGGTTTGCTTCATTTCGAATTACTCCTGGCTGGACGGCCTGTCGTTCACCGGGATGCGTGAGCGCTATCTGGAGGTGTTCGACAAGATCTGGATCGACAACCTGCATGGCGATAGGATCATTTCCGAGTACGCGCCGGACGGCCGAACGAGCGAGACCGTTTTCGCGATCGAGGGCAAGTCGCCGGGAATCAAGATCGGGACCGCCGTCACCCTGATGGCGCGCAGGAAGGGCCAGGCTCACGCGGGCGAGGTGCGCTACCGCGACCACCAGGAGGCCCGCGCGACGGACCGGCGAGCGGCGTTGCTTGGAGGCGTGGACAGTGTGAAAGCGTACCGGCGCCTGGCGCCGGAATTGGCGCTGGGCCTGCCGTTCAAGCCGCGCGCGGTGGGGCGCGGATACCTCTCATGGCCGCGTCTGCCGGAACTGTTTCCGGTTTCTTTCCCAGGCGTCAAGACCAGCCGCGACGACGTGGTGGTGGACATCGACAAGGAACGGCTGGCGCAGCGGATGGAACGGTACTTCGACCCCGCCATCAGCCACGAAGAGATGCGGCGGATTGCGCCCGGGGCGATGGCAAGCACAGCGCGTTTCCAGGCTGGGCAGACGCGAGACTATCTTCGGAAGCGCGGATTCAAGCCGGAAAACGTCGTTCGTTTCTGCTACCGCCCGTTCGATTTGCGCTGGCTCTACTGGGAGCCCGAAACAAAGTTGCTGGATGAGAAGCGCAGCGATTACTTCCCGCAGGTATTTGACGGCAACGTATGGATCGAGGCCCGCCAGAGGCAGGCGATGGATCGGTTTGACCGCGGCTATGTCGTGCGCGTCCTGGCTGACAACCTCGGGAACGGGCTTTCCAATTTCTTCCCGCTGCGGTTGGCCGGCAGATCCTTGCCGGGAGCCACAAGGCCGGACTGGAACCTTTCGCGTTCCGCCGAGACGTTTCTCGGCGGAGCCGATGCAACCGGGCTATTCCACCACGCAGTGGCCGTTCTACATTCGCCGGGCTACCGGACCGAAAACTCCGGGGCGCTTCGGCAGGACTGGCCGCGCATTCCTTTGCCCGCCACGAAAAGGGCGCTGGCCGCTTCCGCCGCGCTCGGGCGCCGGGTGGCGGCGCTGCTCGATTGCGAACAGGCCGTGCCCGGCGTGACGGCATCTCCGGTCCGGCCGGAGCTGAGGACCATCGCCGTAATCAGCGCGGCTAGCGGCACGCTGGACCCGGCCGCGGGCGATCTCGATATCACCGCCGGATGGGGACATGCGGGCAAGGGCGGGGTCACCATGCCGGGCAAAGGCAAACTGGTGGAGCGCGAGAGCGGGGCGGGCGTCCTGGGCCTGCTCGGCGCTACGACTTTCGACGTGTATCTCAACGACAAGGCCCATTGGAAGAACATCCCGTCCGCGGTGTGGGAGTACACGCTGGGCGGGTACGAGGTAATCAAGAAGTGGCTCAGCTACCGCGAGAAGGAATTGCTGGGCCGGCCGATTACCAAGGACGAAGCGCGGCACGTCACCGACATGGCGCGTCGCGTCGCGGCGCTGCTGCTGATGGGGCCGGCGCTGGACGCGAACTACGAAGCGGTGAAACGGCAGACGCATCCCTGGCCTGGGAACAGGAATAGGCCCGATCCCGGCATTCCAGCGTGAGAAGGGCGTGGCTTGGCCGGTGGAGTGGGCCTCCGGCTGACATGCCCGCTCTGTTGCGGGCGCCTGCCAGCCATTGGGAGGATGCCGCCAAGAATGGCGGCAGGGCAAGCCGGAGGCTCGCTCCACCAACGCGCCAGCCGCGGTTCAGGCGGGCTGCATTGGTATCGCGCACCTGCTGCGCGAACACCAGCCGGTTGCGGCCGACGTTGGTTGTGGGATAGGGCTCGTTGCCGCCCGCCGGCGGGAATGGGGAGAAGGGTATTAGCGGCGGTTTGGGACGGAATCTCCGGAGATCGGGTGCACGACAAAAAAGTGGGTAATCAGGCGGCTCGGGAACGGGTTTCCCAGTAGTCTTCGAACCTGTGGCTAAGGCGGCAGCAGCGCAAAGCGATGATGGCATTGGCGCCGGCGACAGTCCAGAACGACCCGGA
>CAIRXZ010000108.1 GCA_903882645.1 uncultured Acidobacteriia bacterium
CGGGAGCGGCCCCGGCCGGAACCGCGCCTGCCGCGCCGCGTCCCCCGCCAGCTTGGCCGGCGCCCGCGGGCGGAGATCCCGCAAAACCGCGGCCCGCGTCCAGCGCTCCATAGGCGCTGAAACGCTTCGTGTTGGGAACGTGCGTGATCGCAGTCACATCGAGTGCGCTCTTCCCGAGCACCCGGCGCTTGGCATAGTCCAGAAAGCCCGGCGGGTTTCCTCGATTGCCGAGGGTCATGTTGCCTTCGATCCCGCTGTTGGTCACGATCGAGACAATCTCCCCGCTCTCCGAACCGTTGAGGCGGCGGACATTGCCGATATCGGCGACGTAGACCTTGACCTCCTTGACGGTGAGATCGGGCAAATCGGTCTTCTTGACTCCCACTGCCTGGGCCGCCGCCTGGCCGGGATCGGCCAGGGCCGCTGCCGCCGCGGAAACGGCGCCGAGCGCGGAAGCGCCCAGCAGACTGCGGCGCGATAATTCTCGTTTTGACACTGAATTCTCCTGTATGAATGAGTTCTACTGCTCAGCCCGGAGCGCAACTTGGCCGGGATCTCTTTTCACGTGTTTGTTGGCTCCAATAATACACCGGTTCAACGCTTGCCGGCCGTGCAAATGGTTTGGTGCAAATGGTTTGGCTATCTTCCGCGTTTCTCCAGGACCGCGGCAAGATTCTGGCGGATGGTTCGAGTCTCCGTGTGGTCCGGTCCCAACGCCTTCTCCGCAATGGCCAGCGCGCGGCGGTACAAAGGCTCCGCATCCGCCAGCTCGTCCCGCGCTTTGTCCGGTTCCGCTTCGCGCTTCGCCAGCGACTTCTGAAGTTGTAACGATGCCTCGGGATACCGCTCTTCATAAAGCGCGGCAAGGCCCTTTTCGTAGGGATCGTCGCTCTTCTCGCCCCAGGCGCGGATCGCTTTGTCGAGATCTTCGGGGCTCAATCCATAAGTTCTCGAGACCTCGATCATGGCCTCGTGGCGGCGTTGCGCGTTGCCGGCTGGTTCGTTCTTAGGGGACGGCTGGATCCTTTTCAGAACATTCGCCGTGAGCGACGCGAGTGCCGGGCCATCCTCCGGAAGCGCGCGGTCGCCGCGATCGGCCGGCATGATCGGAACTTCCTTCGCCCTATCGAAGCGCGGTACGGCGATTTGCTCGTCCCAGGGAGAAATGAAGGTCAGGTCTCTTGGCGGTTTGATCAGTTGCAGGCTGACCCGGGCTCCAGCCTGAGTCTGGGCCGGCAGCGGGATCCGGGCAATGCCGGCGGCGTCCGTTGGCGCGCTTATGGCGGCGCCTTCCGCGCTGAGCTGCAATCCCGGCATCGCCCGCCTGTAAATGTCCTTCACCCGCGCCACCAGTACGCCCTGCTCGGCGTACAGCGGAAAGACTGCCGCAAGGAAGAGAACGGCTCGCTGGCGCATGATTAACCCGCTGTCCGTGAGTATGCCAAATCCTTGCGGGTTATCAAAGGATCTCACGGAACGCGGCGCGGCGGCCGGCATCGCGCGTTGCCGTTTGCGGCGCACTCGCTTAAAATCCGATTAGAGGATGATAGCTCGCCGGAACCTGGTGGCGATCGCTGTGCTGTCCAGCGCCGTCATGGAAGTGCTGGACACTTCCGTCGTAAACGTCAGCCTGCCCCATATTGCGGGGAGCCTTTCGGCCACCACGGATGAAGCCACCTGGGTTCTTACTTCATACCTGGTAGCCAACGCCATCATTCTGCCCATGAGCGGCTGGCTCGCGAATTACTTCGGCCGCAAACGCATGCTGCTGACGGTGGTGACGGGCTTCACGGCGTCGAGCCTGCTGTGCGGGATCGCGCCGTCCCTGCCGATGCTGATTCTCTTTCGCGTGCTGCAAGGCATCACCGGCGGAGGGCTTCAGCCGCTTTCCCAGGCCGTGCTGCTGGAGGAGTTTCCCCCTGAAGAGCGCGGCAAGGCCATGGCGCTGTTTGGGCTGGGGATCGTGGCCGCCCCGATACTCGGCCCCACGCTGGGCGGGTGGATCACCGACGCGTACTCCTGGCGCTGGGTCTTCTACATCAACCTGCCGATCGGGATCGCCAGCCTGGTTCTGATTTCGATGTTCGTGACCGATCCGCCGCACATGGGTCGCGGCTCGCTGCGCGCCGACTTCTGGGGGTTCGGCATGCTGGCCGTGGGCATGGGCGCCCTGCAGATCATGCTGGATAAGGGCCAGGAAGACGACTGGTTCGGCTCGGACTTCATCGTCGCGCTGGCCATAACCGCCGCTGTTTTCCTGATCGGCTTTATCGTCCGGGAGCTGACCATCGACCAGCCGATCGTTCACTTGGATCTGCTGAAATACAGGAGCTTCGCGGCCGGCATCTTCTTCGTGACAGTGCTCGGGTTCGTGCTTTACAGCAGCCTGGTTCTCCTGCCGCTTTTCATGCAGACCCTGCTCGGGTGGACCTCCGCCACCGCCGGTCTTTGGTGCAGCCCGCGCGGCATCGGCACGGCGCTGTGCATGCCGCTGGTGGGTTACCTGCTCGGCAAGGGCTGGGATGGCCGCTGGATGTTGGCGTTCGGTTTCATCATCGCCGGCTTTTCCCTCCTGGGCTTTTCCCACATGAACCTCCAGTCCGGAACTTGGGACATCCTGGTGTGGCAGATCAGCCAGGGTCTGGGCATGTCGTTCATCTTCGTCCCGCTCACGACTCTGACCATGGACCCGATCCCGAAGCGCGAGACTGGCTATGCCACCGCCCTCTACAGCGTCATGCGGAACATCGGCTCCAGCGTCGGCGTCTCGTTCGTTACGACATGGCTCGCCCGGCGCGCCCAGTTCAACCAGACCATGCTGGCTGCCCATGCGACGCCCTACGATCCCGCCGCCCGGCAAATGCTGAGCCAGGCTCAGGCGATGCTGACGCGGAATGGCGCCGATCCCGTAACCGCGAATCGCCAGGCCGTCGCGATGCTCTATGGCGTGGTACGGCAGCAGGCGTCGGTGCTGAGCTTCCTGACGGTGTTCCGGATCATAGGCATCGTGTTTCTGCTCATCATCCCGCTGGTCCTGATCCTCCGAAAGCCGAAGCATCTCAGGGAACCGAAGCCCGCCGCGGCCTAGCCCAAGGGAGAGCGCCTCCGTCTTTTGCTGGAATGAGGCCCATCGGGGCCGATCGGGTAAGGCGGGGCCGTCTTGGCGTAAGCTAGTGGAAGGAGAACGACTATGGCTGATGAGATTCTACGAGTCGAGTATTACGTGGCGACAATGCCTCACAAGACCGGGGAGGGCGCTCGGGTCTTGACGGCTTTCAAAGACGCCGGAATGAACCTGGTGGGCTGCCTTTGCTACCGGAAGACGGCCCGGAATGCCGAAATCATCTTGGTTCTGGACGAGAAGAAGCCGGGAGCCGGCGCCGCCGGCAAGAAAGCCGCTCTCGCCCTCGGCAAGAAGCGGAAGGCGTTCCTGGTAAGCGGCGAGGACCGTCCCGGCGCGGTGGCCGAGTTGCTGTGCAAACTGGCGGAAGCGGGCATCAACGTGACGTCGCTGCATGCCCTGTGCGCCGGCGCGGGCCGCTTCGGCGCGCTCATCGCCGTCGAGCCGGCCGACGTGCGCAAAGCGGCTAAGGCTCTGGCCGTGGCGTAGCGGAAGCGCTGGCATGCCCCCCCGGGATCGGGGGGACAACTTCGCACGCCGTTGCCGAGCCGCGAACGCAAAAAGTTGCAAAGAATCGCCTCGAGCCGCGGATGAACGCCGATCGACGCCGATAGAATCTTTGTTTTCAATCGGCGTTCATCCGCGTTCATCGGCGGCCTGAATTCTCTTACAGCTTCTGAGAGAGCGGTTGCCGGCGATTGAGCTGCTCATTCCCCGGCCTAACCTCTCTCGCGTTCATTTCGGGCTGCCCCACTTCCAGTTCCGGATCTCCGGCAGGTCCTCGCCGTATTTGTCGATGTACTGCTTGTGCTCTACCAGCTTGTCCTTGAGCTGCTGCTTCAGGTAGGCGCCCCTCTCGGCGGTCTGCGGCAGGCGGTCGATGGCGTCCATCGCGAGGTGGAAGCGGTCCAGATCGTTCAGCACGGCCATGTCGAAGGGCGTCGTGATGGCGCCCTCTTCCTTGTAGCCGCGGACGTGAATGTTGTCGTGGTTGGCGCGGCGGTAAGTCAGCCGGTGGATCAACCACGGGTAGGCATGGAAGGCGAAGACCACCGGCTTGTCCTTGGTGAAGATCTCGTCGAAATCCACGTCGCTCAACCCGTGCGGGTGCTCGCTCGGCGGCTGGAGCCTCATGAGGTCGACGACGTTGACCACCCGTATCCTCAGGCCGGGCAGGTGCTCGCGCAGGATGGCGACGGCGGCCAGCGTCTCGAGCGTGGGCACGTCGCCACAGCAGGCCATCACCACGTCGGGAGGAGCGCTCTGGTCGTTGCTGGCCCACTGCCAGATGCCGATGCCCTCGGTGCAGTGCTTGACGGCGGCGTCCATCGTCAGCCACTGCGGCGCCGGATGTTTGCCCGCGATCGCGACGTTCACGTAATGGCGGCTGCGCAGGCAGTGGTCCATCACCGACAGCAGGCAGTTCGCGTCCGGCGGAAGGTAGACGCGCACCACCTCGGCCTTCTTGTTCACGACCTGGTCGATGAAACCGGGGTCCTGGTGTGTGAAGCCGTTATGATCCTGCCGCCAGACGTGCGAGGCCAGCAGGTAGTTTAGCGAGGCGATCTTCCGCCGCCACGGCACGCGCGAGGCCACCTTCAGCCACTTGGCGTGCTGGTTGAACATCGAATCGACGATGTGGATGAACGCCTCGTAGCAGTTGAACAGTCCATGCCGCCCGGTGAGCAGGTAGCCCTCCAGCCAGCCTTCGCATTGGTGCTCGCTGAGCATTTCCATCACCCGCCCGGTGGGCGCGAGAAACTCGTCGTTCGGCGCGGTCGCGGCGTCCCACTGGCGATTGGTCGCTTCAAACAGCGCTCCCAGGCCGTTGGAGATCGTCTCGTCGGGGCCGAAGACCCGGAAATTCCGCTGCTCGCCGTTCAGCTTCGCCACGTCGCGCAGAAAAGGCCCGAGCACGTGCGTGTCGCCGATGCCGGGCGCCCCGGGCGAGGGCACGTCCACCGCGTAGTCCCGGAAATCCGGCATTCGCAAGTCGCGGAGCAGAATGCCGCCGTTGGCGTGGGGATTCGCGCCCATGCGCCGTTCGCCCTCGGGCGCCAGCTCGGCCAACTCCGGTTTCAAGCGGCCCCGCTCGTCGAAAAGTTCCTCCGGCCGGTAGCTTCTCAGCCAGTCTTCCAATAGCTTGAGGTGTTCGGGATGGGCGGCCGGGTCGGAGAGCGGAACCTGGTGCGAACGGAACGTGCCCTCGATTTGAAGGCCATCGACGACCTTCGGCCCTGTCCATCCCTTCGGTGAATTGAGGACGATCATCGGCCATCGCGGACGCTCTAAGTTCCCGTGGACGCGCGCGCCCCGCTGGATGTCTTTGATCCGCTCCACCGCCGCGTCGAGCGCCGCGGCCATGGCCTCGTGCATCGGTTCGGGCTCGTGCCCCTCGACGAAATAGGGCGTCCACCCGTAGCCGCGGAGCAACTGCTCCAATTCCTCGCGCGTGATGCGGGCCAGCAGGGTCGGGTTGGCGATCTTGTAGCCATTGAGATGCAGGATCGGCAGCACCGCGCCGTCAGTGGCCGGATTGAGAAACTTGTTGGAGTGCCACGCCGTGGCCAGCGGTCCGGTTTCCGCCTCGCCATCGCCAACGACGCAGGCGACGACGAGAGTGGGATTGTCGAACACCGCCCCGAACGAATGACTGAGCGAATAGCCCAACTCGCCGCCCTCGTGGATTGAGCCCGGGCATTCCGGCGAGGCATGGCTGGGAATGCCGCCGGGAAAGGAAAACTGCAGAAAGAGTTTGCGCAGCCCGGCCTCATCCGGGCTGATGGCCGGATA
>CAIRXZ010000109.1 GCA_903882645.1 uncultured Acidobacteriia bacterium
CGAGGATCAGAAGGAAACCGTGTACTTCATGCGCGGCGCCATGTACGAGCGGATGAAGAGGTACGACGAATCCGAAGCCGCGTTTCGCAAAGTGATCCAACTGAACGCGGGCAACGCCGGCGCTTTGAACTACCTGGGGTACATGCTGGCGGACCGCGGCGTGCGTCTGGACGAGGCGCAGGATCTGATTAAGAAAGCGCTCGACCTGGACCCGGTGAACGGCGCGTACCTCGACAGCATGGGATGGGTGTGCTACCGGCAGAACAAGCTCGACCAGGCCGAGCAGTTGCTGCTGCAGGCGATTGACCGCCTGGGCGAGGACCCCACGGTCCATGACCACCTGGGCGACGTCTACTTCAGGCTCGGGAAGACCAAAGAGGCCATCGCGCAGTGGCAGGCTTCGGTGAACGAGTTCCAAGGCGCCGTACCCGCGGAAAAAGACCCGGACGAATTAGCCAAGGTCGCCAGGAAACTGGAAAGCGCCCGCGTGCGGCTGGCGAAAGAAACCGGCCAGAAATAGCGGGGCGGGCGCCTTCGTCCGCCAACCGCTGGCTCCGCCCCCGCGGGCCTGGCCCGAGGCGGGCGAATCGTGGCCGCGGAACCGGCCGCGGCGGACCAACCGAAGCGCCTGGCGAAACGTCTATCATGGCGTAGCGGAGCCAGCGATGCAGGAAAGCGACAGCCCGGATACCACCCTCGTCGAACCGCCGCCCGAGGAGCGGGCGGACAGGCCCCTGCGCCGGGGTTTGCGGACCATCCTGATTTGGATGCGCGACCTTGCGTTCTCGGTGGCGATCGCGGCCGGCCTGATCGTTTTCATCTACCAGCCGGTGAAGGTGGAAGGCACCAGCATGACGCCGGCGCTCCAGGACCAGGAGAGAATCTTCATCAACAAGTTCACCTATCGCTTTGGCCTGGGCGATATCCGGCGCGGAGATACGGTGGTCTTCCGGTTCCCGCTCGACTCGGCGAAATCGTACATCAAGCGCGTCATCGGCTTGCCCGGCGACCGGGTCGGGATCGTGGATGGCCAGGTTTACGTGAACGGCCGCGCGCTGGTGGAAGACTACGTGGCGCCTTCCGACCGCGACCGCGTCTCCTGGCCGTCTCCGCCGGAGCCGTTTGCGGAGCGGACCATACCCGATGGCCAGTACTTCGTGCTGGGAGACAACCGGATCTTCTCGAGCGACAGCCGGACCTGGGGTTTCGTCCCTCGGGGGAACATCTATGGCAAGGCCGTCTTCGCCTACTGGCCCCTCGACCAGCTCGGACGTTTGAAGTAGGGGGGCGGACCAATGGTGTTCATGGTCCTTCCGTGGAGCGGGCCTCCGGCCTGCCATGCCCGCTTTCTTGCGGGCATATGTCAGGCATTGAATTAGGAGGATGCCGCCAGGAACGCCGGCATAGCAAGCCGGAGGCTCGCTCCACGAAGGCGCATCGATGCCTACGCTGGTTTTTCGACCCTGCCCATCCGCGTCCCGCCATCGCCGTCCCCTCGCGGCCAGTTGACGTGAGGGGGACATCGCCGCGGTAATGTTCCACAACGCCGTTTGGGGCCAATTACGAGGTCGCCGAGGCGGCCGGACCATACGAGCTTTGTACGAGTGGCCGACGATACTCCCACGGCCCGGATTGACCACGGTCGGCTGGTCGGCTATTTCCTCGTCAGTCTTACCCGTGCGAAGGCCCGAATCTTCTCGTCCGTCTCGTTGTCGATCGACCAATCCCAATCGTCGGCATTCTTGTTGTAGGAGAAAGTTGTGTTGACACTGCTGCCGTCATTGCTCCCGAACCGGAATGTGACGGCGTCGCCGCTTCGCTTCGCGCGACCGATCGCCTGGGATGTGAAATCCCAAGGGCCAGTATTGTCAAGCCACAGACAGGTGTACTGGCTCGACTGCGGATCCCAGCCGATGAGGATAATCGCTTCATACGCCGGTTGGTTGCTGGCGTCCTTCTCTCGGGACACTTCCTGGATTCGCATATATTGATGACCCAGCACCCACTCCGACACGATGTCGTGCGTCGTGTTCCTCCCGGCGATGGTGCCCTGAAGCACCCACTTTCCGATCATGTGATCGAGCAAG
>CAIRXZ010000110.1 GCA_903882645.1 uncultured Acidobacteriia bacterium
CGCCCTTCCTATCCCAGGGCGGTCTGGGGCAAACCCAAATCGTTCCCCCATCGCAGGGACTAGCACCATGCTACGCGACGCTCAAAAAGTATGCGGCATTGGGCAATCCTGCCCGCAAGCCGGCCTTCCGGCCGGCTGGACCCGCTGGAAAGCGGGTCCGCAGGCTGAAAAGCCCGCCCCACGGCCTTCCGGCGACTTTCGGTTGCAGTCGGCGGTTTGCCGGGAACTCCGGGCGTGAAACGGTGTCCAAGGGGTGATGGAACTCGAGATTCAGCGGCTGACCAAGCGCTTCAACGGGATACCGGCGGTGGACGACGTCAGTTTCACGATCCGGCCGGGGGAGATCCTGGGGTATGTCGGGCCCAACGGCGCGGGGAAGAGCACCACGGTGAAGATGATCATCGGGCTGCTCGAACCGAGTGACGGGCGGATTTTGTACGGCGGCGCCAGCATCATCGACGACCTTCCCGGCTTTCAGCGGCGGCTGGGCTACGTGCCGGAGGAGCCGAACCTGTATCCGTTTCTTTCCGGCCGCGAGTACCTCCAGCTCACGGGCCGGCTGCGCGGCATCGGGCGGAAGACGCTGGAGGCCAAGATCGAAGAGTTCCTGCGGATCTTCTCGCTATGGGAGGACCGGGAAACGCCGCTTTCCTCCTATTCGAAGGGCATGCGGCAGAAAATCCTGCTCTCCGCGGCCCTGCTGCACAACCCGGAGGTGCTGATCCTCGACGAGCCGCTATCCGGCCTGGATGTGAACACGATGGTGGCGGTTCGCGAGCTGCTGGCGAGCCTGGCGGCGCGGGGCAAGGCGATTCTGTACAGCTCGCACGTGCTCGACGTGATGGAGAAGGTCTGTTCCCGCGTGCTGATACTGCGGAAGGGGCGCGTGCTGGCGGACGAGTCCATCGTCCATCTGCGCGAGCTGACCCATGAGCCATCGCTCGAAGGCATCTTCGCCCGGTTCACCGAGGACGACGGCAAAGGGCTGCTTGCGGAACGCATCATCGAGGCGATGCGGGCATGACGCCCGGTGGCGCGGAGGGGGTTAAGGAAGAAGAGCGGGTCCAGGGGGACCCGCGCGGACCGGGGGGTCCGCCCCACCAAGAAAGATGGTCCGCATGAGCTGGATCGAGGAGACGCACGGAACCAAGTTCGAGCTGGTGCGCCATTTCCTGGCGCGGATGTTCGATAGCGAGATGTTCTCGGCGCGCGGACAGTGGCTCAGGCTGGCGGTGAGCGCGTTCGCGATGGCGCTTCCGGCGGGCATGCTGCTGCTCGACCCGCCCTACATGGCGCACCGGTTCTCGATGCCGTCGCCGGAGGCGGTGCGCGCGGGCGCCATCGCCGACGAACTGGGGCTGCTGACCTTCCTGTTCGCCATCACCGGCGTGGTGGCGCTGCTGGCCTGGCAAGCGCTGTTCCCGAGCCGCCGCGATTATCTGGCTGTGGCGGGCTTGCCGGTGCGCTCGCGGCAGATTTTCGCGGCCCGATTCGCGTCCATGGCGATCTTCGCCCTGGTTCTGGTCGGCGCGATGAACGTGCTGCCGAGCCTGATGGCGCCGCACCAGTTCACGGCGCACGCGGAGACGGGCGTTTCGGCCATGACCACCATCGCGGCGCGGGCGGCGGCTTCCAGCCTGGGCTGTCTCTTCATCTTCTTTTCCATAGTGGCGATCCAGGGCGTGCTGCTGAACGCGCTGCCCGGGCGCATGTTCGCCCGCGTTTCCACCTACGTCCAGGGAGCGCTGGTGGCGGTGTTGTTCCTGGCCGGACTGCTCAGTTGGTCCATGGTGGATTGGGACGCGAAGACGATCGCCCGGCTGCCCGATTTCGGGGCATGGGCGCCGCCGGTGTGGTTCGCGGGCGTGCACCAGGCGATCCTGGGAGACCGCGACCCGTTTTTCGTCGGGATGGCCAAACGCGCGCTGATGGCCGTGGCGGGGGCGGCCGGGCTGGCGGCGCTGACCTACGTGGCGGCCTACAGCCGCTACCGAAAGCTGCTGCTCGAAGGCTCGGAAGCGGCGCCGAACCGGCGCGAGCGCAAGTGGAGCCTGATTCGCCTGCTGGCGCGCGACCCGCGCCGCGAAGCCGTCATGGAGTTCATGGCGAACGTGCTCTCGCGCAGCCGGACTCACCGCCTTGTGGCGATGGCCTACCTGGGCGCGGGGTTGGCCATTATGGTGAACGCCTCCCTGCTCTCGGGGGCGGCGAGGCGCTGGCCGGCGGGAGGATGGCGCGGCGCGCTCGATTTCGCCGTGCTGGTGTGGCCGATCGGCATGTCGTTCGTGATGCTGGCCGGCATCCGGCACGCGTTTTCGATGCCCGCCGAATGGGCTTCAAACTGGGTCTTCCGCATCACGGAAAGCGAGGGCCGGCGCGAGTGGATGTCGGCGGTGGAGCGCTTCACCGTCGCGGTTGTGATTGCGCCCATTCACCTGGTTTCTCTGCCCGTGGCGGTGGCGCTGCTGGGCTGGCCCACTGCCGTGCGCATGACGGTATTCCAGCTTGTGGTCGCGCTCGCTGCCTTCGACGTACTATTTGACAGTTGGCAGCAATTGCCGTTCACCTGTACTTACGTTCCGGGGAAGCGTTCGCTGGTGGTAGTCGCCGGATTCTGGGTGGAGTCGCTGGGGTTGCTGCTGCCCATGCTCTCGGTCATGATCGCGACGGCAAGCCGCATGACGGGGATCTTCGTTGTGTATTTCGCGGTTTTTGTGGCGATTTGGATCTGGCTGCGGCGCCGCCGGCGCGAGGGATGGGGCGAGGCCAACCTGCTGTATGAGGACTTCGGGGACGCCTTGCTCGATCTGGGCATCAAGGACATGATGTACCGGGGACCGGATGTGGCGGGGCCCGCGGCCGCGCCGCCCGCCGAGGGCTGACCTGCCAGCCGTGTAATTGCCGCGCGGATTTCCAATCCGCCGCCGGCCGAGGCGCGGCCCCCGGGGCGGGGCAGACCAAAAAAAACGACGGTCTGCCCCACTATTGCGCCGCTACGACCCTAAGTCGATCGTCTGTTGCAGCTTGACGTCAGCCGAGGAGGCGCCCACCATCAGGTTGACTTTCTCGTCCTCGACCACCCACTTGTGGGCCTGCGCATCCCAGTAGGCAAGGTCCGCCGCCTTGATCGGGATGCGGACGGTCTTCGTCTCGCCGGCTTTCAGTGCGACGCGCTGGAAGCCCTTAAGTTCCTTGATGGGCCGCTCGACTTTGGAACCCATGTGCTTCACGTACAACTGAACGACTTCCTGACCGTCCCGCTTGCCCGTGTTGCGGACGTCCACGCTGACGGTGAGCCGGCCGTCCTTGGCCAGACGCGGCGTGCTGGTGCGGAGGTTCGAGTAAGCGAAGGTCGTGTAACTCAACCCGTAGCCGAACGGATAGAGCGGCTGACCTTTGAAATACATGTAAGTCCGGTTGTTGCGGATGTTATAGTCCATCATGGGCGGCAAATCGTCGATGGACTTCACCCAGGTTTGGACAAGCCGGCCGGCGGGGTTGTAGTCGCCGAACAGAACGTCGGCCAGAGCGGCGCCTTCTTCCTGGCTGTTGTGGGCCATGTGAACGATGGCGGGCACATTCTCCTGGGCCCAGTTGATGGTGAACGGAAAGCTGGCCTTGATGACCACGATCGTCCTGGGATTGGCCTTGAAGACATCCTTGATCAACTGGTCGTGCGCGGGTTGCAGGTCGATGGACCTGCGGTCGATGCTCTCCTTGCCGTCGCTGAGGGGTTCGCACTTGGCCCAGCCGGCATCGCAGGTCGGGTGGTTGCCGATGACGACGATGGCGACGTCGGAGGCCTTGGCCGCTTCGACCGCCGCGTTGTTATCGTTGTTGAGGGCGAAGTTCACCTTGACGCCGGGGCCGACCTTCTTCTTGATTCCATCGAGCGGAGTAATCGCATAGGGGAACGCGCCGCTATACCAGTCCCAGGCGACGTCGTTGGACCGCGGGCCGACAACCGCGATAGACTTCAGCTTGGACTTATCCAAAGGCAGCAGGTTGTTCGTGTTCTTCAGGAGCACAATCGCCTCCTGCGTCACTTGGCGGGCCAGCAGCTTGTTCTCGTCCCTTGTCCAGGGCGCCGTGCCGTCTTTGATCTTGGCGTAGGGGACCATCTCGGGCGGATCGAGCATACCGAGCTTGATCATCACCCGGAAGCTGCCTCTGATAGCCTCCTCGATCTCCGGCATGGTGATCAACCCCTTCTGGAGGGCCTGTGTGACAGCGTCCTTATAGATGCCATCGAGAAACTGGTTGATGCCCACTCTAATTGCGCCCACAGCGGCCGTGGGCAGGTCCGGAAAGTACTTGGTAGCCCTCACCATGGCGTCGAGCGAGCCGGCGTCCGTGGTGATGATGTGATTCACCCCCCACTCCTTGATGGTGATTTCCCTCAGAATCGGCTGGGCGGTCATGGGGATGCCGTTCATGCCGTTGTAAGCCGCCATGTAAGAGCGGGCGCCCGCTTCGACGCCCATGCGGAAGGGCACGGAGTAATATTCGCGCAAGAGCCGTTCGTCGAAGTCGGAGGACGATCTCATCCGGCCGTTCTCGTTGCTATTGGCCAGGAAGTGCTTCAACAGAGCGGCGGTCTGCCAGTACTTGGGATCGTTGCCCTGAAGCCCCCGGACGAACGCGGCGGTCAGCGTGCCGTTCAGGAACGCGTCCTCGCCGTAACACTCTTCCGTTCTGCCCCAGCGGATGTCCCGGCCGAGATCCGCGTTCGGCGCGCGGATAATCAGGGACTGAGAACCGCCGCGGCTGTATCTCGGGGTTTGGTTGAGCCAGCGCGCTTCGTAGCCTTCCAGGGCGGCGGCCTTTTGGAGAATGGCGGGGTCCCAGGTTTCCCCAAGCCC
The DNA here is from genome assembly GCA_903882645.1 of uncultured Acidobacteriia bacterium. Classification (GTDB taxonomy): domain Bacteria; phylum Acidobacteriota; class Terriglobia; order Bryobacterales; family Bryobacteraceae; genus BOG-224. The sequence continues at coordinate 4,863 of CAIRXZ010000110.1, forward strand.
GATGGACTGAATGAAAGTGGTTGTCGGGATGCCGGTGGGCGACTTGCCTCGCGCCAGCCCATGCAGGCCTTCCGCCTGGTTGTAGCCCCGGATTCCCAGGCGGGTCAAAGAGGGACCGGGACCGTTTCGCCCGCCCAGGTAGTAATTGGCGCCCAGGACGTCGACCTTCTCCGCCGCGGTCAGCAGGGAAATGATGTTGGTGACCCTTTCCTCAATCGAAAGACTGGGATTCTGAAATGGATACTGGTACTGGTTCTGGGCGGGCGTCTGGGCAATGGCGATGCCCATCGCGAGGCACAAAGCGCACAATGATACCGCGGCTCTTTTCACGGCGATTCCTCCCGGCGGTGAAAGCCCGGCCGGGATTTCCGTCCTGCCATCCCGGCCAGTATCGATTGTACATCGAGGCGCGGTAATTGGAGGCGATTCTCTCATTTGTCCCGTGCCGGGCGGATGGGCGGGCCGGGGCGGCGCACGAATGCCGGGCAAGGGCTTCGCCCTTGAAATCCCTTCGGGATTTGGGAGTCAGGAGACAGAAGTAAGGAGTCAGCGTGGCCTGCGGCGGCGGCGGATTCATGAACCGGTTACCATCGAATGATGGTGGAGGCAAGGCGCAAACATTTGGCGGGCTGTGTGCGATGCTGATTATCCTTGGCGGCCTGCCGGGCGTTGGAAAGACGGCCATAGCGCGGGAGTTGGCTCGCCGCATCGGCGCCGTACACTTGCGGGTCGATTCGATAGAGCAAGCCATCCGGGCTTCCGGGATGGTCAGCCAACCTCTCGACGATGCGGGGTACCGCGTCGCCTACGCGGTCGCCGAGGACAACCTGCGGATTGGCCGAACGGTGATCGCGGACTCGGTGAACCCGATTCGCGCGACTCGCGATGCATGGGTCGAAGCGGCGAAACGCGGGCAGGCCGGGGCGGTTGAAATCGAGGTCACATGCTCCGACGCCGGCGAACATCGGCGCCGCGTGGAAACGCGAACCACCGACATTCCCGGATTACGGCTTCCGAGTTGGGAGGAGGTGGTCTGCCGGGAATATCATCCATGGGATCGCGAGCGCCTCGCGATCGACACCGCGGGCCGGACCGTGGAGCAGAGCGTCGACGATGTTCGAGACGCGCTGACAAAGGGATAGCGCGGCGGCTGTGAATTGTTTTGGAGCATTTGCGAGGCGCGATTCGCGCCGCGCGGAGATGGAAGCGGCCTGGAGATTTACCCGCTCCGTAGCGATCGTGCTCGCTACCATTGAGGATGCTGAATTGCCGCACATGCACACCCTGATGTCGCGCTACTGGGACCGCCCCATGGACCTCGCCGACGCGACTCTGGCGTACCTGGCAAAGCGGAATCTCTCTTCACGATTCTCACCGTGGACCGTGCGGATTTCGAGACGTACCGGATCGAGGGGAGACGGCGGTTTCGGGTTGTGCCCGTCAATCGGGTGTAGGGGGCGGGTCGGTGGGCGTCGAAGTTACAGGTCTTGGGAGGCCCGCGGCCGCGCGACGGGCGTTGCGCCACGGGATGCCCCTAACGGCTCTGCCGCATCAGTTGTCGCAGGTAAGCGTTGATTCGAGTCTGATACCCTTCTCCCGCTGCCTTGAGCCATGCTACGACGTCGGCATCGAGCCGAATCGTCACAGTGGCTTTCTTTGGTCGATAGAACTTGCCGATCACGGCATCCGATGGGATCTCCCGAATTTCAGGGATGTCGGTCAGATCAATGTCGGAATCCGGCCGTTCAGCGAGATTCCGAAGCTCCTTTCGCTTCTCAGCCGTTAGCTTGTGCATATAGTCTCCTCTCTCGCCGGGTTGCAGGACGGGCCGAGATGATCCGGATGACCTCGTCGGAAACTTCTTCCGTATACGTATGCACGACAACGAGAATGACGATCTCTTCAATCGAGCCGATGGCGCGCCAACGTGCTTCGCCATCCGTGATCCGCTCGACGAAGGTCACGCAGAAGGGGTCATCGAAAACAAGCTGAGCCGTTTCAAAGTCGATGCCGTGCTTCGTCTTGTTGGCGGCGTTCTTTGCCGGGTCCCATTCGAACCGCATCTGTATTTACAGTATAGTCCATACAACTCAGGACGAAGGGCTAGGGACAAACCCCAGCCCGGGCATCAGGGGACCTCGCGGATGGTCAAATCGATGCCCTGGATGGCGGGTACAGGCATCTGGCGCGACAGCCGGAACAGCAGCCAGTCCTCCAGTACCTCCGCCAACGTCCGCTTCCCGCTCAAGGACGACCGTATAGCGCATGGTGAACGGCCCTTGATTCCGACGATGCGAGCGAATGCGCCGGGGTGGCTTCGCGCCCGTCTGCTCCGCGGCGAGGATGGACACGCACGGCGCGTAGTAGTACACATTCGGTACGCGCGCACTACCAAGCTTTCGCCCGCAGAGTAGAGAGTTCCTCAACCACATCGCTCTTATGCGGCGACTTCGGCAGGCCGATGCCGAAGGCCGCGATGCTAAAGACCTCCTGGTTGAAGACTGGAAGAAACTGGCCCGTTGGTTGCAGTCGGATCCGCGCATTCTCGCGCCAGCGTTGCGGGGCTGGTGGCGCCCTTGGGTTGAGGTTGACACCGAGGCTCCTGTCCCGAAAGTGGGATTGTCGTCGAACGCCCCAAATTCCTGCACCCTCCTACTCAACCGCCTCCCATGCCAACGCCTCCTCGAACGCCCGGATGATATCGTCTTCGTCCTCGCTCGTGAGGCACGAGGGGATCGGCAGCAGGATGCTGCGCTCGAACAGGCTGTCGGCGGCGGGGCACGCGCCTTTGCCGTAGTCGGGGACCAGGCCCTGGTTCTCGGCAAGTCCCCACGGAAAACCGGGCGCCACGCTGGTCTTGTTTACAAGGCTCGGAATGTTGTAGTAGAGGTGCATTCCCCAATCGGTCATCACGACGTTCGAGCACCCCTGGGGCCACGTGACGATTCCATCCGCTCTCATGCGCTCGTTCACGCGGCGCGCCATTTCGGGGCTGGGATAGGTCGTGATCAGAAAGCAGCCGGTATCGCCGGCGGGGTCGGGCGCCGTCCTCAACCGCACGCGCGGGAACCGGGCGAGAGCCGCGCGGATGCGGTACTTGCTGGCGCGCATGGCGGCGGTTATGGCCGGCAGCCTGCGCAATTGGACGCGCAGGATCGCGGCGCGCAACTCGTCCATGCGGGCTCCCTTCCCCCAAAGAAACTCTCCGGCGTCGCTGAAATCCGATTGCCCGTTCTCGTCCTTGGGGTAGCCCAGGTCGTGACACGCCACGGCGCGCCGGTAGAGCGCGTCGTCATTGGCGACCACGCAGCCGCCCTCGCCCGCTGTCATGTTCTTGTTCATCTGGAAGCTGAAAACCCCCATGTGGCCGAAGGTCCCCACGCTTCGGCCGCCGATGCGCCCGCCGCAGCACTGCGCGCAATCCTCCAGCAGAAGCAGTCCGCGCCGGTCGGCGATTTCCCGGACCGCCTCGACGTTGCCCGGAGCGCCGCTCATGTGCGTCATCAGGATGACCGTGGCGTGCGGAGTGATCCGCCGCTCGACCGAGGCCGGGTCCAGGCAGAACGTGTCATCGATATCGGCCAGCACGGGAATCGCGCCCTGGTTCACGACCGCCGCCGCCACCGAGACCCACATATAGGCGGGTATGACGACCTGCTGCCCCGGCCCCACCCGCATGGCGGAGAGGGCCACGGACAGCGCGCCCATGCCGCTGCCCACGGCCAGCGCGTGTTTGACGCCGATGAACGCGGCGAACTCCCGCTCCAGGGTCGCGACCTCGTTCTGAAGGTCGATGCCGAAGTACCGGAACGGCGATTTGGCGGAAAGCACCCTCACCGCCGCGTCAATCTCCTCCTGGCCCACGTAATGGGCGCCCGGAAACTCAAGCGGCAGCGGCTTGGTCCGGATCGGGGTCTTGCCGGCGGCCGGCATCAAGACCGCGCCCCAGGCGAGGCTCTGGGGCATGCAACAAGTGGCGGCATGTCCCGGACGGCGTCTCGAATCCGGATCGAGCCAGCGCACGGGGTACAAGTTCGCGGATGCCGACCCGGTGAACATCCGGCTAAGCCTGCTGATGCTCGACCGCATCGCCCTGGCCGGCGTTTCCGGCGAAGTCTTCACGTCGATCGCTCAACGGCTCAAGGCGGAGTCGCCGTTCACCAGCACCGTCATGGTGACGCACGCCAACGGATCGAGCGGGTACATTCCCAACGACGCGGCCTTCGACCAGGTCAGCTATGAAATCACCACCACGCACCTGAAGCCCGGCTGCGCCGAGAACGCCATCGTGAATGGCTTTCTCGATATGATCCGGCGCAACTGACGCCGCGCTCGCGGCCCATGGCGATCGGACCAGACGCCAAGCTAACCGTTCGCGCGCCGTGCGATAAAATCGAGTTTCTCCATGCATGATCGTCATCGGCTCCTCGCCGATTTCCCCGTAATCACCACGATCCCCCTGTTATGGGGCGACCAGGACGCCTTCGGGCACGTTAACAACCTGGCCTACTTGCGTTGGGCGGAATCCGCGCGCGTCGACTACCTTCTCCGCATCGGGCAGTTCCCCGATCTGCCGCCCTCCGGGATCGCTCCGATTCTGGCAAGCGTCAAGTGCGACTACCGGCGCGTGTTGAACTTCCCCGACACGGTCCACGTTGGGACGCGGATCGCCAGAATCGGCAATAGCAGCCTTCGGATGGAGCACCGAATCGTGAGCCAGAATCTCGGCGAGATTGCCGCCGAGGTCGATTCGATTCTGGTGATGCTCGACTACAGCCGCAACAAACCCGTGACGGTTCCGGCGGAAGTGCGAAGCGTCATAGGCGGCCTGGAGGGCCGATCCTTCGAGGCTCCCTGCCCGGCCTGAGCTTCTCTTCAACCAGGACCGCTCCCTGACGGTCGCGGCTCTGTCCGGAGCAGTGTGCTTCATTCAGAGCCGCGGCCGTCAGGGAGCGGTCTTCTCACGGTCACGCCATTCGATCCACGGCCTGAATGAGAGCGCGGATGTAGCCGTAGCAGAAGGCGAAGGATTGAAGTCCGTTGGGATCGCCGGGCGCCTGGGGCACATGGTCGGGCATCAACAGGTAGGGATAGCCGACCTCCTTGTAGACCTGGATGGCCTTGACGAAATCGATATCGCCCTCGTCCGGGAACACCTCCACGAAATCGTCGCGATGGCCGCGGATATTGCGGAAATGCACGTTGAAGATCTTCCGGCGCGAGCCAAAATAGCGGATAACGTCGAAGATCTCCCTGCCCGGATCGGCGAGCATCTCCGAGACTGTGCCTTGGCAGAAGTTCAGTCCGTGATAGGGGCTCTCCTTGATGGCGACGAACTTCTTCAATCCGTCGACGGTTCCGAGCACGCGGACGACTCCCTGGTAGCCTTCGGGCGGCATGCCGGGATCGTGCGGGTGGCAGGCCATGCGAATCTTGTACTCTTCGGCAACCGGGACGATGCGCTCCAGGAAGTATGCGATCCGCTCCCAAAACATATCGGCATCCACGCGGCCGGCGCGCGTCAAGGGTGGATTGGGATGCGCGTCTTTCAGGCGCCAGGCGCTCAACGAGGCATCGCCTCTTCCGGGAACGCGCCCGGTGCGCACCACCCCCAGGATGCTCATGTTGTACTTGATGGACGGGATGCCCGCCGCGGCGCAGTTTCGGATCAGCGTTTGCAGGGCCTCGATGTCGCGGTCGCGCTCGGGGCTTTGCGCCAGCATGATGGCGGGATGCCGTTCGCTATCGATGTGCGTGGACTCGAGGAACGGGGGCGCGATGCAATCGACCGCGATGCCGTTTTTCTCGGCCAGGTCGCGCAGGCGCTTGAGTTCGTCCACGGTGGCGTAGAGTCTTCCATCCGCGATTTCGGGATAGCCGCAGATGTTGCGGACGCCGTAACGGGCGAGGTACCGCAGGTGCGTTTCGTTGGTGGGAGCGCTCTGGCATCCCAGCTTCATGAGCGCGCGCGCGGGCGGCGCGGCGGAGGCGGTCCTGGGCAGCGCGCCGGAAAGCGCGACCGCCGCGGCGCCGGAGACGGAGACGAACCTTCTGCGGTTCATGGCGATCCTCGGCGCCATTGTAACGCAGGTGTTACAGCGCGTTGCGGCCCGCGGGCAGCGTGCTAGACTCCTGGTAATGCGAATCGGACCGCGCCGTCCCGAATACTGGCCATTGGCGGCGGCTTGCGGGGCGAGAATTGCTCGCAGGACCCTAAGGAGGCTCGCATGAGCGTTTCACCCCGGCAAGCGGGAGAGCGGTTCGAGGCCGCGATCTACCGCAAGATCACCTGGCGGCTGATGCCGTTCCTGTTCGTCTGCTACCTGCTGGCCTACATCAATCGCGTGAGCGTGAGTTTCGCGAAGCTCCAGATGCAGACGGACCTGAGGATGAGCGAAACCATCTTCGGCGCGGGGATGGGCATTTTCTTTATCGGCTACTTCTTCTTCGAAGTGCCGGCCAACATGATCCTGCGCAAGCTGGGGGCGCGCCGGTGGCTCGGGCCTATCATGATCGCCTGGGGCGTGGTTTCGGCCTGCACCATGTTCGTCAAGGGAACGACCAGCTTCTACGCGGTGCGGTTGCTTCTGGGCGTCGTGGAATCGGGTTTCTTCCCCGGCGTGATTCTCTATCTGACGTTCTGGTACACGCGCAAGCACCGCGCCAAGATGGTGGCGGTGTTCATGACCGGAATCCCGGTATCGAGCGTGGTGGCGTCGCCGATATCGGGCTGGATCTTGAAGAACATGACCGGTGTCGGCCACTTGGCCGGGTGGCAGTGGCTCTTCCTGTCCGGGGGCGTTCCCTCCGTGATCGCGGGGCTGGTCACCCTCCTCTACCTTCCCGACAGCCCGCTGGAATCTTCCTGGCTGAGCCAGGAGGAGAAGGACATGGTGGCGCGGCGGCTCGAGGAGGAAGAGGACGTCAAGAAGCAGGCCGGCGGCGGGCAACACCGCGTCGCCGACGTGTTTCGCAGCCCGCGGGTCTGGCTGATGTGCGTGATTTACTTCGGAATCGTGATGGGCAGTTACGGGCTGACGTTCTGGCTGCCGCAGGTGATCAAGGAGACGCTCACCACTGACCCGCAGAAGATCGGCTGGATCCTGGTGTTGCCCTTCGGCGCGGCGACCGCGGCGATGGTCCTGGCCGGGCGGAGCTCCGACATCACCGGCGAGAGGCGGTGGCACGTCGCCGGCTCGCTCCTGCTGGGCGCGGCGGCCTTCGCGGTGAGCGCGATTCCGGGCATCCCCGGGGCGGCGGGCCTGCTGGCCCTGACTTTCGCGGCGATGGGGATTGTGACCGCCAATGCGTTGTTCTGGGCGCTGCCCACGGAAGTTCTCTCGGGCGCCGCGGCGGCGGCCGGGATCGCCTGGATCAACTCGGTAGGGAACCTGGGGGGCTACGTGAGTCCGCAAGTGATCGGCCTGATCCGCGACAAGACGCACAGCATGTTCGCGGCGATGCTGGTGCTTTCCGGCGCCGCGCTGGTGTCCGGCCTGGTGACGCTGCACGTGGCGCGGAAGACGCGGCGGCCCAGTTCCGCGTAAAGCCAGCCGGCGCCTTTTGGTTCCGGGTCAGTTGTTGTTGGAGAAGATCAAAACACGACTGGCCGCCGATGAACACCGATGAACGGGGATTGAGACGAATGGCCTATCCGCGTTAATCCGCGTTCACAGGCTGTCCAATAGACTTTTTCCGGCTTTTCCAGCAGCATCCGAGTCACTTCCTTTCGAGGCCCGCTACGATCAGCTTCGCCAGACCCAGGCCTCCGTTTTGCGCCATGGCGATGGCTAGCTGCTGTTCGCCGAGTTCCGTGGCGCAGCCGCCGGCCGAGTCTCCGTCCGACCCGAGCCACCCGGCGCCATCGCCCTTCGCCGAGCGCAGGACCTGTTCTAGCAGCAGGGCTTCGAACTGTTGCGCGGCGTCGCGGATCTTGGCGGGATCGTCGGTTTTGAGACCTGCGCCGGGCGCGGCCTGGTTGGCGAGCAGCGGGGCGAGGCTTGCCTGGCTGACCATCAGATCACCACCACTTCTGCGTCCAGCGCTCCGGCGCTCCGCAGGTTCTGAAGAATGGAAATCACGTCGCGGGGCGTGGAGCCGATGGCCGTGAGGGCGATCACCAGTTCTTCGACGGTGGCGCCCTGCTTCAGAACGATGTTGCGCGCCTTCTCTTCCTTGGCCCCCACCGTGGTTTGGGGAACGACTTCGGTCTGCCCCCCCTGGGACAATGCGTTCGGCTGCGAGACCGTGAAGGTGGTCTGGATTTGCACGCTCAAGTTGCCGTGCAGAATGGCCACCGGAGCGATGCGAACGTCCTTTCCCAGCACGATCGTGCCGGTGCGCTCGTTGACCACGACGCGCGCGGGGCGATCCGCATCGACGGAGACGCCTTCCAGTTCCGCCATGAACTCGGTCGGGCGCGCCGCGAACGCGGGCGGGATCGTCACGCTGACCAGGCCGGCGCTCTCGGCGCGCGCCAGCGGGACGTCGGGGCCGAACTTCTTGTTGATGGCTTCGACCATGCGCGCGGAGGTAGTGAAATCCGATTGGCGCAGTTGCAGCCGCACCACCGATTTGGGGGCCACGGAGGGCGCCGCGCGCTCCACGGTAGCGCCGCCGGGCGAACGCCCGACCGTGGGATGGTTCACGCTTTGGGCGTTCCCCGCCCCGCCGGCGGCGAATCCTCCGGTTACCACCGGACCTTGCGCGATGGCATAGACCTGCCCGTCCGCGGCGCGCAGCGAAGTCAGCACCAGGATGCCGCCTTGCAGGTTCATCGCGTCGCCCACCGCCGCCGCCGTGGCGTCGATGTGCATTCCCGGCTGGGCGAAAGCCGGGAGCGTGGCGGTCACCATGACGGCCGCCGTGTTCTTGACGCGCAGAGCGGTCCCGGAGACGGCGATGCCCATGCGCTCGAGGACGTTGGCCAGGCTTTGGTACGGAAAAATCGTCTGTTGCCGGTCGCCCGTGCCGGCCAGCCCGACCACCAGTCCATAACCGATCAACTGGTTGTCGCGCACGCCTTCCACGTCGACCAGGTCCTTCAAGCGCGCCGCAACCGCGGGGCCCGCCGGCAGAATGCACGCGATGGCGAGAGCCAGAATTCGTTTGCTCATGGTTAGGAGGTTGCCGACAGAACCCGATAGAAACATACTTAGCCGCGGATGAACGCAGATGAACGCCGATTCGGAGAATGTGAGGGTTTTCAATCCGCGTTCATCGGTGTTCATCGGCGGCCATTGCTTTTCTGGCATTTTCGGCGAGCTTCTCAGAACGGCAGAAGGCCCAGCAACAGCCGGTAGAGGAAGAACGGCCGCTTGATGGCGTCGCCGACCACGCCTTTTCCGTTGATATGCACTTCGAGCTGCGCCAGACGGTCGGATTGAACGCTGTTGGCGGGATCGATGTCGGCCGGCCGTACGACGCCGCGGACCGTGATCGTCTGGCGCTCGGAGTTGACCTGAACGTCCTTGGCGGCTTCCACCACCAGACCTCCGTTGGGCAGCGCGTGAGTGACGCGGGCGGTGAGCGTGGTGGAAATGGTGGTGAGCCGGCTGGTGGTTCCCTGCCCGTTGAGCTGCGTATTGCCGGAAACGCCGGCCAGGTTGGCCCAAGGGCCGGCGGCGTTCTTGATGCCGTACAGAGCCGATACGGAGTTGGCCGTGCTGGAGGCGCGCGCCGTCTTGGTGGCGCCGGTCGACACCGCCGAGGCCTGCTCCGCCACTACGATGGTGAGGACGTCGTCCACCTGGCTCGCGCGCACGTCGCGAGCCGCGTCGGCCAGGCGCGAGCCGGCCACCCACGCCGATCCCGGCGTGGCGTTGGAGCTTTCCGCCGAACGGCGCTCCGCCTCGGAGACATAGCGGTCCAAGGGCGACAGGACCGGAGGCTTGGTCTGCTTCTTCTTGGCGGGGGCCGCCCCGGCCAGCGCGCCAATCAGGCATGCGAGCGAGATCAGTCGCTTCATGGAATCCCCTTTCCGGCGGAGCCATCGACGGAGACTCTGCCCTTTCCTTCGACGCGCGCCAGAAACCGTTTTTTCGACACCGTATTGAGCACCGGGATGGTCTCGCCCAGCGCCCCGGCGCCTTGCGCCTGGGCTTCGAACTCGATGCGCACGCCGCCGCTTTGCACTTCGACCTTGACGGTCTCCCCTTGCAGGATCTCCCTGGGGGCCTCGAGCTGGTCGAGGCGGATGGCGCTGCCCGCGCGGATGGAAACGCGCGGCCATCTTCCGACCACCTGGTCGAGGGAAGCGGCGAAAGGCCCGTCGACAGGGGCCTCCTCGCGCGTTTGCGCCGCCGCTTGACCGGCCAGGACGGGCCGGCCGGAGCGCAAGTCCTCGGAAGCCACGACGCGCGTGACGGCGACCAGCGCCTTCACTCGCGCCCAGATCGTGAATCTGCGATTCGCGCCGTAATGCACGCATCCATACCAGAAGGCGCCTCCGGCACCGGACCCGAGCGCGCCTCCCGCGCCGGTTTCGAGGCCGCGCAGAGGGAATTCGATTTCTCCTTCCGGCTGCGGATGCCGGCTGTAGTCGAGAATCTCGATGCGGGCCGCCGGCAATTGCTGGCGCATGGCCGCCAGGAGCTTGGCGGGATCGGGCGGCGCCACCGGGCGTTCCACGCAGATCTCCCTGTCCGGAGGGGCCGGCAGGCGCAAACGCGCCGCCAGCCGCTGCAACTCGGGCGCGCTAAAGACCCGAGCCACGCCCGGAGCCGGCGCCAAAGCGATTTCGGCGTCCGGGCTGGCGGCGGCGAAGACCGGGAACGCCGCGGCCAGGTCCCCGGCCAGAATGCGGTCCGCGCCGGCGCTTACCGCCAGGCAGCCGGCCAACGCAAATGCGGCGAGCGGGATCATCGGCTGAGTTGGTTGACGTTCTGGTACATCTGGTCGGCCGCCGTGACTACCTTGGAGTTGGCCTCATAGCCGCGCTGCGCCTGAATCAGGTTGATGAACTCGTCGACGATCGAGACGTTCGACTGTTCGACGTAGCCCTGCATCAGCGACCCCATTCCCTCGGACCCGCCCGGATTGCCCACGGTCGCGTCTCCCGAGGCGTCGGTTGGAATGAACAGGTTTTGGCCGATGCTGTTCAACCCCGCCGGATTCTGGAAGCTGGCGAGTTGGATTTGGCCGGCCTGCTGGGCGGCCGTCTGGTTGGGCAGGGTGTAGGAAACGGTGCCGTCCTTGGCAATGTTGATCTGCTGCGCGTCGGCGGGGATGGTGATCTGCGGTTGAATGGGATCTCCGCTCAGGGTCACCACGTTGCCGCTCTTGTCGAGGTGGAACTGGCCGGCCCGGGTGTAGGCCAGCGTGCCGTTCGCCTGCTGCACCTGGAAGAAGCCGTTGCCCTGAATGACGATATCGAGAGGGTTGTCGGTCTCCGAGAAGGCCCCCTGCGTGAAGACCACTTCGTTGGAGGCCGTGCGCGCGCCGAGGCCGAGCTGCAGTCCGGTTGGAACCACGGTCTGCTGTCCGGACGCGGTCCCCGGCTGCACCATGCTCTGGTACATCAGGTCCTCGAACTGGGCGCGGCGCGATTTGTACCCCACGGTGCTCGCGTTGGCCAGGTTGTTGGCGATGTTCTCCACGTTGGTTTCCTGCGCCCTCATTCCGCTGGCGGCGCTGTACAGTGCTCGAATCATTCGATCTCCTTGTCTACGGCCCCACCTTGGCCACCTGCTCGATGGCCTCCTTGCTCATCTCGCTCCCGATCAACACGGCCTTCTGCATCATTTCAAACTGGCGCATGACCCCCACCAGCCGCACGGCGCCGTCGGCCGCGCCGGCGTTGGAATCTTCCAGCTTGCCCTGTTCGACGGAGGTTTTCGCCGCGGCGGCCGGCTTCACGGCGGGGCCCGCGACAAAGTAGTTGCCGCCTTGCTTGGCCAGGCCGGCGGGATCGGCGAAATCCGCCAGGGCGATCCGCCCGAGAGTGTTTCCGTTCTGCTGGACGGCGCCGTCTTTCGATATCTCGACCGGCCCGGCGGAGTTGAGGGTCAGCGCCTGCCCGGTCGAGTCCAGCACCGGGTAGCCATCCGGCGTAATCAACTTGCCGTCCGGCGCGAGCCTGAAACTTCCGTTGCGGGTGTAGAGCGGCCCGCCCGGCCCCCGGACCGTGAAGAAGCCCGTGCCGGAGAGAGCCAGGTCGAGCGGGTTGCCCGTGGGATGAACGGACCCTTGGGACAGGTCTATCCACTGGCGCTCGATCAACGGCATGGTCGCCGCGGGCGCGTTGTCCGCCGCCTCGGGAGCTATATAGAGGGTGTAGAACTCGCGGTCGGCCTTGTATCCGCCGGTGGATGTGTTGGCGATGTTGTTGGCCAGCAAGTCGAGCGATTCCATCCGGGCGCGAAGTCCGCTGGCCGCGATGGCCGTCATGGAGTCCATAGCGGGACGGAATATGCACGCCGGGGGCCAGGCGGAATAAGGGAGGTAAATATCTCAAAATACGACGGCCGCGGCCGATATGCCGGGAAGGGTGGGTTTCACGTCGCGGCGGAATCTTGGCGCGCGGCCCCCTTCGGGGCATTTTCTTGGCGCCCCGCGCGGCTTTAAGCCGTTGAAAACGCGCCCCGCTTTTTTGGCCGTCGAGCTGCAACGCACCACGCCGTGGCCGATCTTGCCGCTCAGCTCGCCTTGCCCCGCGACTTCGGATGGCGCCAGCCATCCAGCGTCGCCGCGCCGTCCGCCACGGAGAAGGGCGCCGCCGCGGAGACGGCCACGGGAACCGCGGCCGTAAGGGCCGCGCGCTTCCGGGCGTTGTTCAGGCCGCTGGCCGAAGAGGAGCGGGACGCTGCTAGGAAGGGATCTCCGAAGGACGAAGCGCGGACTCTTCCCGCATCCGGAGACGCGCCGCCGCCATTGAACGCGCAACCGCCCGCGCCAGCGGCGGCGCCGCCCGCTCCGGTCTCCTTGGAACCGGACTTCACCTCCCAGACGGTCGTTTCCGCCGATTTGCAGCCCGCGCCGGACGGATCGGAAGCGGCGAGCGCCAGCTTGAACGATGCGTGGCAGCCGTTGCGGGAAGCAGGGGCGCGGTCCGCCTGGGGGGCGGTTGCGGCGGGAACGGCGCAGCCAGAGGCTCCGCCCCCTTTGAACCCCGATTCCGCGGGGCAGTTGCGGACTTCCGGCGTTGGCGCGAGCGCTTCGGGCGGGAACGATCCGTTGACCTCGTGGCGCGGACCCGCGCAAGAGCCCGCCGCGCAGGATCGTCCTGCAGCGGCGGCCGCGCCTGCCGGGTTGGCCAGTTCGGCCCCGGATTCCGCTGGCCAGCCGGTCGCTTCCGGCGTCGCGGAAACGCGCGCGACAGGTTCACTGCCCCCGCCGGAGCCTCGAAAGCAGCCGCTTGAGACGTCCCTGGCCGCGTTGTTCCCGGCGGCGCTTTCCGCGCCGGCCGCAACCGCCGCCCCGCGCCGGATCGAGGAACTCGGACCGCCCGCCGCGGAAGTCTCTCCGGCTGCGGCCGGGCGCGTCTCGGGAGTGGGGGAAGGCTTCACTACGCCACCTTCTCCCTCCGGGCGCGAAGACGGGACTGGCGCGCCGGCGGCGCGGGGCGAGCTGGCGTTCGCCGGACGGCTGATTCAGGCGTCCTGGGCATCTTCCCAGGCGGCCGCGCCCGCGTCCTCTCAGGGGCGCGGCGGAAACGCTGCCGGTTCGAACGGCGAGCGTCCCGCGCGGCCCGCCGGTCCGGCGGAGACGGCCGGCGGGGCGGCCGACTCGCCAGCCGGGACGGCCGCGGGAGATCGCGCGGGGAATCCGGAGGGCGGGACGGGCGGCTCGTCGGCTTCCAAGCCGCCTTCCGGCGGTGAAACGGAACGCGCGCCGGCGGAGCGGATCCACGAGCCGGCGTCTGCGTCCAGGCCGCAGGCGGCGGAGCCGCCTGGCGGCGCGGCCGTTCCGGTCGCCGACTCCAGCCCCCGCCAGGATGCGCGCCGCTCCGAGGCCTCCGGCGGCGCGCCCGCGCAGCCGCTTGCCGCGAGCGCCGGGCGAGCGACGGAAACGGCGGCCCCCGGTCCGGCGCGCGACATCACGCTCTCTCTGGACAATGGGCTCCAGCGGGTCGCGGTCCACCTGCAGGAGCGGGGCGGGGAGGTGCGCGTCGCGGTGCGAACCCCGGACCCGGCGCTGGCGGGCGATCTGCGCCGGGCCCTGCCGTCGCTCACCGCAAAGCTGGAGCAGACCGGCTTCCGGACGGAAACCTGGCACTCGGAAGCCGCGCCGCGCCGCTCGGCGGAAGCCGCCGCGCGGGGGGCTTCGGAAGACCCGGCCGGCCAGAGCCGCCAGGACGGGCGGGAGCGGCGCGAGGGCCAGCCGCAGCCCCGCGAGAACCAACAACGGCCCGATCGAAAAAAGGAAAGGAAGGATTTCGCATGGTTTATGTCGTCTCTCGGTTAACCCGGGCCCGATGCGCCCGCAAAACCTCTCTGTTGCGCGTCGGGTTCATGGCCGGCGGAGCCGGCCGGGAGGTGCGCCCGTGAGTCCCAGCGTGCAGGCTGCCGCCGGCGCCGGGGCAACCGCCGCCTCCACAAGCGCCGCCGCCGGCGCCTCCGCCGCCGATGTCACCACGGACCAGTTCCTGAAGCTTCTGGTGGCCGAGATCCAGAACCAGGACCCGCTCAACCCGGCCGACGGCACGCAATTCCTGACGCAGCTTGCGCAGTTCCAGCAGGTCGAACAGGGCGTGAGTACAGGCCAGAACGTCTCGGCGATCCTTACGGACCTGAACAGCATGGTCGCGTCTGACAATGGCGGCGCGGCGAAAACGCAATCTTAGAACAGGAGAATCGAATGTTTACATCTTTTTCCACGGCTCTATCGGCCCTCAACGCCGATTCCACCGCGCTCAGCGTGGTGGGAAACAACCTGGCTAACCTGAACACGTCGGGGTACAAGGCCAGCGTGGTCTATTTCCGCGACTTGGTGACGCAATCGGTCGGCGCGGGGCTGGGCGAGACGCAGGTTGGATTCGGCACCGCTCAGCCGAACACGATACGTGAGTTCACCCAAGGAGCGATTCAGGCAAGCTCGGGGCCGCTCGACGCGGCCATTCAAGGCGACGGTTTCTTCATCGTCAAGGACCAATCGGGGCAGGTTATGTACACGCGCGCCGGCAATTTCCAGACGGATGCGGCCGGCCGTCTGGTGACCAGCACCGGGGAGCGGGTGCAGGGCTGGTCCGTGAATCCCGTCACCGGGAAGGTGGATACGACCGTCGCCACAGGCGACATCGTGGTCCCAACCGGCTCGGTGAACCCGCCCATCGCCACGAAGAGCTTCACGCTCGACCTCAACCTGAACTCCGCCGCTACGGTGACCGGCTCGCCGAATCTCTCCTATCCGATCACGGTCTACGATCAATTGGGAACCGCCCATGTCGTGACGGCGAATTTCACGAAGACCGGCACCAACAGTTGGTCGTACGACCTGAGCGTTCCGGCCGGCGACGTCGACACAACCGATCCGTCGGCGTCCACGGATGTCACCGGCACGCTGAACTTCACCAATACCGGACAACTCGACACGACGGCCACTCAAACTTCGGTAACCCTCAATGCGGGGCCGTTGGTCGATGGCGCTCCGGCTCTGGCGATCACCTGGAACATGCTCAATTCCGACGGGAGCCCGCGTCTGACGCAGGTAGCGGAGAAATCGGGGGTTTCGGCCAGTACCCAGGACGGCAGCCCGGCCGCGCAGTTGACGAACGTCGGCTTAAGCGACGGGGGCCTGATCGAAGCTCAGTTCTCCGACGGCACGCAGATCGTGGTGGGGCAGCTTGCCATGGCTTCGATCCGCAACCCCGATTCGCTGGTGGCGCGGGGAAACAACAACTTCGCCGCCACCGCGAACACCGCCACGCCGGTGCCAGGGCTGCCGGGGTCGGGCGGACGCGGGCAGATCGTGGGAGCCTCCATCGAGGCGTCCACGGTCGACCTAGCCACCGAACTCACGAACCTGATCGTCTACCAGCGCGCGTATGAGTCGAACTCGAAGGTGGTGACGTCGGTCGACCAGCTCAGCCAGGACACTATAAACCTGATCCACTAAACCGCCGATGACTCCTTTGGAAGAAATCGCGCCTCTGGCCGACGTTCCAGTGGATATCGAGGTCGAACTGGACCGGCGGATCATGCTGGCGCGCGAGGTGCTCGAACTCGAAGAAGGCGCTGTGATCGCCACGGCGCGGTCCGCGGGGGAAAACATCGATATCTACATCGGTGGCGTGCTCTGCGGCTCCGGCGAGATCGTGGTGATCGAGAACGTGCTGGGAGTCCGAATCACCGATTTCCGCGAAGAGTCGTAAGGAGCGGATCGCCATGGACGTGTTGCAGGAGATCGCCGCGGTGGCCGCCGTTCTAGGCCTGCTGGGAGCCGTGCTCTGGCTCCTGCGGCGGCGGGGGGTCGCCGGAATCCTGCCGTTGAGGAGGCCGGGCGGCCGCAAGCTGGAATGCGTGGAGCGCCTGCCGCTATCGCCGCAGCACGCGCTCCATCTCGTACGCCTGGGCGACAGGGGACTGCTGGTGACGTCGTCTCCGTCCGGGTGCGCGCTGATCGAGAGCTTTCCCTGGCGGGAGTTCGAGAGTCCGCGGGAGACCGCCCGATGAGGAAGGCCGGTTGGCTGGCGTTTTTCGCGGCGGCTCTTCCGGCGGCGGCCGCCAGCGCCGAGCCGCTCTCCCTTCTCGGCATATCGGCGGGAAAGAGCGGCGGTCTCAGCGTGCCGATGCAGATCGTGATTCTGCTGACGATGATGACCCTGCTGCCGGCGGCGGTCATGTCGATCACTCCATTCCTGCGCATCGCGGTGGTCCTGCACTTTCTGCGGCAAGCGCTCGGAACGCAGAGCACGCCGTCCAACCAGGTGCTTTTGGGGTTGGCCCTGTTTCTGACCATCGTGATCGTGCAGCCGGTCGTCGCGGACATCTACCGCCAGGGCTGGGAACCGATGGAGGCCGGCAAATTGACGGCGCAGCAGGCTTTCGAACAAGGCTCGAAGCCGTTGCGGCAGTTCCTGCTGCGATTCGCCCGCGAGAAGGACATCCGGCTGTTCGTGGAAATCGCGCGCGCCCCGGCGCCCCGCTCGCCCGCGGACCTGGACCTCCAGATCCTGATTCCGGCCTACATTCTCTCGGAACTGAAGACCGGGTTCCAGATTGGCGCGGTGTTGTTTTTGCCGTTTCTGGTGATCGATCTGGTGGTGGCCTCGGTCACTCTATCCATTGGCATGGTGCAGTTGCCGCCGGTCATGGTATCGGCGCCATTTAAGATCCTGCTGTTCGTCCTGGTGGACGGATGGAACCTGGTGGTGGGTTCGCTCATGCGGAGTTTCCGCGGATGACTCCCGCCAGCGTCGTCGACATGATGCGGGAATGCTTGCTGGCCGCGTTCTGGCTGGCTGCCCCGTTGCTGGCGATCGGTTTCTTCGTGGGCATCGCGATCAGTCTGGTGCAGATCGCCACTTCCATGCAGGACAGCGCGTTCAGCACCATCCCGCGGCTGGCCGCGTTTCTGCTGGGCCTGCTGCTGATGATGCCGTGGATGCTGCACAAGAGCATGGCGTACACGATCGGACTGCTGGGAGATCTGGGCCGGTATGCCCGGTAGCCTGACGCTCTCGGCCGGAACGCTGTACGGGTTTCTGCTGACGCTCGCGCGCGTGGGCGGCGCCTTGGTCTTCGTGCCGCTGCCCGGAGTGAAAGGCGCGCCGGAGCCGGCGCGCGCGGCTTTGGCGGCGGGGTTCGCGCTGGCGCTGTCGGCGCGCTGGCCGGTTATCGACGATAGCGCCGTTACGGCGGCCAGGCTGGCGGGGTGGGCCGTGGCGGAGGCGGCCGTGGGCATCGCCATCGGCGTCGCGATGGCGATCGCGCTGGAAGCATTCTCGCTGGCGGCGCAGTTGCTGGGACTGCAGGCGGGCTACGCCTACGCCTCGATGGTCGATCCCACGACCCAGGCCGACTCCGGCGTGCTGGTGGTTTTCGCTCAGATCGTGTCCGGAGTCATGTTCTTCGCCTTGGGGCTCGACCGCGAGGTGTTGAGGCTGTTCGCCGGCAGCCTGGACGCCATTCCCGCTGGAAGCTACCGTTTCGGAGCATATTCGGCGCAGCCGCTCATCGAGCTCGGCGCGGCGCTGTTTTCGGTGGGTCTGCGCCTGGCGCTGCCGGTCATCGCCCTGCTGGCGATGCTGGACATGGCGCTGGCATTGCTCGGCCGGCTCAACCAGCAATTGCAGCTGATCTCGCTGGCGTTCCCCGCCAAGATGCTGGCCGCGCTGCTGGCGGTAGGCTGGATCGCGGCGCTCTTTCCGCGCGTCCTGATGGCGTTCGGCGGGCTGGCCTGCGCGGCCGCGCGCCGGATGCTGGGCCTATGAGGCGGCATGCCGGACAAATCGGGGAAGACCGAGCAACCCACGCAAAGGCGCCTGCAGAAGGCGCGGGAAGAGGGCCAGTTTCCGGCGGCGAAGGAGTTCGTGGGGGCGCTGCAGTTTCTGACGTTCGCGGCGATCCTTGCGTTGGGTGGTCCGCGCTGGCTGGAGGGCTTCCGCCAGACGGCCCGGTCCGTGTTCCGCGCCGCTTTCGCCGGCGAGTTGAAAGCCGCGGACTTGACGAACATCGCCTGGCGCGTATTTTGGAGCGACATGCTCCCGCTGGTTGCGGGCGGCATGGCGATCGCCATGGCGACTCTGGGCTTCCGCCTGCTCACCACCCGCTTCGGAGTGAGCCTCAAGCGGCTGGCGCCGGACCTGTCGCGCCTCGACCCGGTTTCCCGGCTGAAGGAATTGCCCCGCCAGAACCTGCCGTCGCTGATCCAGGCCGTCATCCTGCTGCCGTTGTTCCTCTGGGCCGCCTACGCCGTCGTGCGCGAGAAGCTCGATCTTTTCCTGGCGTTGCCGCTGCAGACCGTGGAGAAAGGGAGCGCGTTGCTGGGGGCCTCGCTCATGGAGTTGTTCTGGAAATCCGCGGCGGTGTTCCTGGTATTTGGCGCGGTGGATCTGTTCCGGCAGTTGCGGCGCTACAAGCGCGACCTGCGCATGAGCAAGCAGGAAATCCGCGAGGAGCTCAAGGATCTGGAAGGCAACCCGCAGATCAAGATGCAGATCCGCCGTTTGCGGCGCGACCTGGCGCGCCGCCAGATGATGAAAGAGGTTCCCAGCGCGACGGCGGTGGTGGTCAATCCCACGCACTTCGCGGTGGCGATCCGCTACCGGATGGACAGCCCGACCGCCCCGGTAGTGGTCGCCAAGGGAAAGAACTACCTGGCCCAGCGCATCCGCCAGCGGGCGGTGGAGAACCAGGTTCCCATAGTCGAGAATCCGCCTCTTGCGCAGGCGCTCTACAAATCGGTCGAGGTCGGACAGGAGATTCCGCCGCACCTCTATCGCGCCGTGGCGGAGATCCTGGCTTACATTTTCAAACTCATGAACGGGAGGTTGCCAGGCTGACATGACTCCGGCCAAAGCCATCGCCGCGCCCGCGAAAGCCGCGTGGCCGGGGGCCGTTCCCCTGGAGACGCTGAGCGATCTGGCGGTCCCGATCGCGGTGCTGGCCATCGTGATCGCGCTCATCACGCCCCTGCCGGGCTTTGTGCTGGACCTGCTGATCGCCTCCGACATTCTGCTGTCGGTGATGGTGATGATGGTCTCGCTGTATCTGGTGCGGCCCGTCGAGTTCAGCTCGTTTCCCACGACGCTGTTGCTGCTGACGCTGTTCCGCCTGGCGCTGAACGTCTCTTCTTCGCGGCTGATCCTGCTCAACGGCAACACGGGAACCACGGCGGCCGGGCAGATCATCGGAGCGTTCGGCAGCTTCGTGGTGGGCGGCAACTACGTGATTGGAGCGGTGATTTTCCTGGTTCTGATCGCGATTCAGTACGTGGTCATCAATCACGGCGCGGTGCGCATCTCGGAGGTCACCGCGCGCTTCACCTTGGACGCTCTGCCCGGCAAGCAGATGTCCATCGATTCGGATCTCAACTCGGGCCTGATCGACGAAGCCGAGGCCAAGCGCCGCCGCAAGCAGCTCGCGGCCGAGGCCGAATTCTACGGCGCCATGGACGGCGCGTCGCGCTTCACGCAGCGCGACGCGGTGGCCAGCATTCTGATCACCGGCATCAACATCGTGGCGGGGTTTCTGATCGGCGTTTTGCAGCATGGAATGGAGTTCTCCAAAGCCTTGCAGACCTACACGGTCCTCACCATCGGCGACGGGCTGGTCACGGTGATCCCGGCGCTGATGATCTCCATTTCCGGAGGCCTGATCATTACGCGCGCGGGTTCCGACGCGCGGCTGGGGGTTGAGTTCCGCCGCCAGATCTTCGGCAACTCGCAGCCGCTCATGCTGGCGGCTGGAGTGCTGATCGCGCTGGCGGCGCTGCCCTCGATGCCCAAGATCCCGTTTTTGCTGCTGGGCGGCGGCGCGGGCGCGGCGGCTTGGAGAATGCGCCGCAAGGAGCGGCGGCTCGCGGCGGCGCCCGAGGAGGCCAAGCCGGCGGCCGCGCGGGAGAACCTGGAGTCCTTGCTGAAAGTGGAGCCGCTGGCGATCGAGGTGGGGCTTGGACTGGTGGGGCTGGTGGAGGGCGCGCAGGAGTCGCCCCTTTTGCGGCGCATATCGGGGATCCGGCGGCAACTCGCCGCCGACCTGGGATACCTGGTTCCTCCCGTGCGCGTGACCGACAACCTCTCGCTGCGCAGCCGGGAATACGCGGTTTCCATCAAGGGCGTGGAGGTCGCGCGTTACGAGCTGCCGCAGGGCTGCGATCTGGCGATCCCGTCGGGGCCGATGGGAAGCGCGCTGGAGGGCCAGCCCACGCGCGAGCCGGCCTTCGGCATCGACGCGCAGTGGATACCCAGCGAGCGGGCCGAGCGGGCCCGCGCCGCCGGCTACACCGTGGTGGACGGCGTGAGCGTGCTCGGCACGCACCTGGCGGAGCTGATCAAGCGGTATGCGCACGAGTTGTTCTCGCGCCAGGACGCCAAGCGGCTGCTGGACCGGGTGGCTGTGGAGAACCCCAAAGCGGTGGAGGATCTGGTTCCCAAGCTGCTGCCGATGGCCGCGGTACAGAGGGTGCTGCAGAACCTGCTGCGCGAGCGCGTTTCCATCCGCGACGCCGGGACCATTCTGGAGGCTTTGGGAGAGGCCGCCACGGCCACGCGCAACTCGATTCTGCTGACCGAATACGTCCGGCAGGCCATACGGCGGACCGTGGTGAAGCCCTACTTGAACCGCTCCGGAGATTTGCCGGCCTGGTTCGTCGATCCCTCCATCGAGCGCGCGGTGGAGAGCGCGGCGCAGCACGGCGAGCAGAACAGCCATCTGGCGCTGGCGCCGGAAGCCATTCGCGGCATTCTGAACCGCGTGCTGAACCGGGCGGGGTCGCCCGAAACGCCGGTCGCCGCGATCACCTCTTCGGCGGCGCGGTACTTCCTGCGCCAGATCGTGGAGCCTTCGGCGCCCGGCCTCTTCTTCCTTGCGCACAACGAAATCCCGCCCGGCGTGAGGGTGCAGTCTCTCGGCAACATTCAGTGATGCCGGGCCTACAGAAAACCGCCGTACCAGACGATTAACTGCCCGAGCGGACAAGACGGGAGGCGCGGAATGTCCAGGAGCCAGGATCGATGAAGATCAAGTCGTACTTTGCCCGGACCGTGGAGGACGCCATGGCGCTCGCGCGGCAGGAACTTGGCCCCGACGCAATGCTCGTGAACAGCCGCAAGGCGGCGCCCGAAGCGCGAAGCTTGGGCGAGTACGAAGTGGTGTTCGCCGCCGATCCGGCGCCCCTACCCGCGCCGCGTCCCGCGGAGGCCGGCCCGGCGTCCGGAGAGCGGCTGTCGAAGGAAGTGGCGGAACTCAAGAGAGAGCTCGAGGGCATGCGGCGGGCGCTTACGCGGTCGGCATTCGCGCCCTCGCAATGGATGTCCTCGTCGCCGGATCTTTCCGAAGCGTACGCGGCCTTGACCGCCAACGAGGTGGCCCCGGACCTGGCGCGGGAGATCGTGCAGTCGGCGGCGGTACGCGCGGCCGGACCGCGCCGGCCGGTTTCCGGTGGGCCGGCGCGCCAGGATGGAGAGGCGCTCCAGCGCGCCCTGGCCGAAGAACTGGAATCGCGCATCACGGCCGAGCCTCTGCTCGGCCGCGGCGAGACGCGGCCTCGGATTGTGGCTTTGGCCGGGCCGCCCGGATGCGGCAAGACCACGACGCTGGTGAAGCTGGCGGTGAACTACGGTCTGGCCGCGCGCCGGCCCGTGTTGCTGCTTTCCATGGACACGTACCGGGTTGCGGCCGCCGAGCAGTTACGGTCCTACGCGGCCATCCTCGGGGTGGGCTTCCACGTTATCGAGACGACGGGAGCCTTGGCGCAGGCGATCGAGGAGAACCGCGGCAAGGATCTGATCTTCATCGATACCCCGGGCTTCGGATTCGGCGACATGGATCACGCCGCGCCGCTGGCGCGTTTCTTGGCCGCGCGCGGCGATATCGACACGCAATTGGTCCTATCGTGCTCGATGAAATCCGCCGATCTTACCCGCATGGTGGATTCGTTCGCGAGCTTCCAGCCGCAGCGGCTGCTGTTCACAAAGCTCGATGAAACCGGTTCTTTCGGCCCGATCCTCAACGAAGCCGCGCGTACCGGAAAGCCGCTGTCGTTTTTCGGCGCCGGCCAGCGCATCCCCGAGGATCTCGAAACGGCGAGCCGGCGCCGGGTGTCCGAACTGGTGCTCGCCGGCCATTCCGTGCGCGCCCTGTCGGCGGCGTAGGGCCGGTTTCAGGGTGGTGTTGGCCTATGTATGCGTATGCGGCGTCTGAATCGATAAACGGCGATGAGCGGGAGCGCCTCATCCTGGAGCATCTCCCGCAAGTCCGGCTGATCGCGCGGCGCATCCAGGAGCGCCTGCCCGACAACGTGGCGCTGGAGGACCTGATCTCGAGCGGCGTGATCGGCCTCATTTCCGCGATCGACCACTTCGACCCCGCCCACAACGTCAAGCTGAAGACGTACGCGGAGTACAAGATTCGCGGGGCCATCCTCGACAGCCTGCGCGGGCTGGACTGGGCTCCCCGGCAGAAACGGCGCCGGGCGAAACAGATCGAGGCGGCCATCGCCCAGGCGGAGCAACTGCATCAGAGGGCTCCGACGGAAGAGGAAGTCGCCGCGCACCTGAGGATCTCGATTGACGAATACCACGAGTGGCTGGTCGAAGTCCGCGGACTGAACGTGGCCAGTCTCGATCACACCCATGGGTCCCCCGGGAAGGACCTGTTGCACTACATCGCGTCCGGCGGCGAGGACCTTCCCTCGGTCCTTCTGGAAAAGTCGGAACTGGAACGGGTCCTGGCGGCGGGAATCGACGGCATCCCGGAAATCGAACGCACGGTTCTTGGCTTGTACTACCGCGAGGAGTTGACCTTGCGCGAGATTGCGTCGGTCATCGGGCTGCATGAATCGCGGGTTTCCCAATTGAAGTCGCAGGCCATCTTGAGGCTGCGCGCGCACCTGGCCGAGCGTTGGCCGGCGTCACGCGGAATGGTGAGGGTATGAACGCCGGCGAAACGGGCGCCTCGCGCCATCTGGCGGATGCCGGGAACGCGCGGCGTTTGGTCGACGGCTGGGCCGAGAGCCTGGCTCAGGTTTTCGAATCCATGGCCGGCGAAAGGCCCGAGGTCCAGTGGCAGCCGGCGGCCGGGCCGTTGCCTTCGGCGGAAGGAACGGAACACGAGTTCCTGTGGTGGGAACAGCCCTTTCAAGCCGGCGCCGGCGTGACGGTTTGGGTGGCGGCTGCGCGCCCGGCCTGGGAGTATGCCGGCGCCATGACCCTACAGGCCGCGGGGCTTATAAAAGTCGATCCTGCGGAAGCCAGGAACACCTGGCTTGAGATCCTGGGGCAGTCGCTGTCGGCCATGGCGCGAGCCACGGGAGCGATTGTGGGCCGGGAGGTTTCCTGCGGGACCGGCGCCGAGCGCCCGCCTGGACCGCAGGTGAGCGATTTCGTCTCGGTCGCGCTGAAATTCGCCGGGGCTTCTCCAGATCCGCTGGTTCTGGCGCTCAGCCCCAACCTCCTGGACTTGATTTCCGGGCCTTTCGAGAAACCGGCCGAGCCCGTCGAGGCCGCCGATGAGGCGCCCCAGGCGGCCGTTCCGAGCGCGCGCTCCCGCACCATGGACCTGCTGCTCGAAATCGAGCTGCCGGTCAGCATTTCCTTCGGCAGGATCCAAATCCCGATGAAAGACGTGCTGAAACTGACGACTGGATCCATCGTCGAACTCGACCGCGACGTGAACGAACCCGTCGAGGTGATGGTCAACCATTGTCTGATCGCGCGCGGCGAGGTGGTGGTGGTGGAAGGAAACTACGCCGTGCGCATCCAGCAGATCGCTAGCCGCCAGGACCGGCTGCGGAGCGTCCGATGATGTCGGCCGCCCTGCCGCTTGCCTTGCTTTGCGGCTTCGTACTGGCCGGGTTGGCCGCGACGCTTGCGGGTCTCTTCTGCATGCAGCGCATGATGCGGGCGGCGGCCGGGCGCGCGGAGACGTACCGGGCGGAGTGCGCGGCCGCTGTCGAAGCCGCGCGGAAGGATATCGAGGCGTGCTCGCGGCAACTCCTGGAGATGCGGATGGGACCTCCCGCAATGGCCGTCCCAGGTTTTCCCAGGCCGGGGTTGAACCTGACCAACCGCTCGCAGGCGCTTCGCATGAGCCGCCGGGGCGAAACGCCGGAGCAGGTCGCAGCCGCGCTGGGCGTTCCGCTCCAGGAGGTCGATCTGCTGCTCAAGGTGCATCGCATCGTGATCGATTCGCATTAGAAACGCGCGCCGGTGACGCGGCGCAACTTCCTTCCGGCGTTTGGCTGGGCTGGTCTTCCGCAGCTCCGCACCGTGCCGGCCAGGGTTGGCTTCGCGTTCTCATCGCCGCCGATGCGCGATCCCCGCCCATCTCCAACAGACCACAAGAAACGACGGTCCGCCCCGCATGCTCTCAGCCGGCCGCCTCCCGCACCAGTTCCCAGGCGCGTTCGACGTGCGCGCTTGTGGTGGCTTGGTTGCCGATCGCCAGGCGGAGGGTGAAGCGGCCGTTTAGAACGGTGCCGGACATGAAGATTTCGCCGGAGGCGTTCACGCGCTCCTGGATGCGGCGGTTTTCGTCGTCGGTTCCTTTGCAGCGGAAGCAGACCACCGAGAACGGGGTGGGCGCGGTGCGCGCGAAGCGCGGGTCGGCGTCGATCCGGCGGGCGAGTTCCTGAGCCAGGCGGACATGCTCGCGCAGGATGTCCGCCAAGCCCTCGCGCCCGAAGTAACGCATCACAAACCACAGCTTGAGCGCGCGGAAACGGCGGCCGAGCGGCACGCCGTAGTCCATCAGGTTGACGGCGCGCGGATCGTCGGCCGTGCGCAGGTACTCGGGGATCAGCGAGAACGCGGCGCGCAGCACGTCCGGCCGGCGGGTGTAGAAGACACTGCAATCCACCGGGGTCAAGAGCCACTTGTGCGGATTGGTGACCAGCGAATCGGCGCGCTCACAACCGGCGAACGCCCAGCGGAACTCGGGCGCCAGCATGATCGATCCGGCATAGGCGGCATCCACGTGCAGCCAGATGGCGTAGCGTTCGCAGATCTCCGCGATTGCGGGCACGGGGTCCACGCTGGTGGTGGAGGTGGTGCCGACCGTGGCGCAGACGCAGCAGGGGCGCAGGCCCGCCGCCAGGTCGCGCTCGATGGCGGCGGCCAGCGCATCCGGGCGCATTCGAAACTCGGAATCCACCGGTGTCTTGCGCACGTAATCCTGGCCGATGCCTACCGCGATGGCGCCCTTCTCGATGGACGAATGCGCCTGCTCGGAGGTGTAGACCACCAGACCCTGGGGCGTGCCGCGGGTGCGCGACTCAGGGACGGCGGCATGGCGCGCGGCGGCGATGGCGTGCATGCTGCCGATTGAGGCGGTGTCGTAGATGCATCCAAACCAGTCCTCCGGCAGGCCGGTCCACTGGCGCAGCCAGCGCAGCGCGACCTGCTCGAGCTCGGTGACCGCCGGCGCGCTCTTCCACAACATCCCGTTCAGGTTGAGGGCCGTGGCCAGCAGTTCGCCGAGGATGCCAGGCTCGGACGCGGAAATGCCGAAGTAGGCCATGAAGCCGGGATGGTTCCAATGCGTGACCGCTGGCACGACCAAACGCTCGAAATCCGCGAGGATGGTCTCCATGGGTTCGCCGCGCTCGGGACCTTCGGCGGGCAGAGCGTCGGTAAGCTGGCCGGGCGCGACGCGCGCAAGCACGGGATAACGGCCAGGATGCGCGAGATAATCGGCGATCCAGTCGATCGCCTGGTAGCCGTGGCGGCGGAATTCTTCGGGAGTCATTTCTGCACGTTTACCGTTCCGGTGGCCAGCATTTTGGCGGACGCATCGGCCGGCGCTTTCCAGTTTTGATCGAAGTAACCTTCGGAAACCACATTGGCCAGCGAGCCTCTGAAGAGAATGAAGTCGCCTAACGTGGTCAGGAGGCGAAAGAGGGGCGGCGCGAATGGGTCGCCGCCGCGGCTGGTTTCCTCGGTCCCGGTCCACCACGGCAATCCCGAGCTGACCAGGGCATAGCGCCGGCCAACCGGCGCGATGAAGAGCAGACCGTAATCGGCGGCGCCGGCATTGAGCGATAACGGCAGCGCGGCGGCGAATCGCGCGATCGCGGAATTGGTTTCGCGCGAGCCGAAGAGAACCAGGTTGGCGCTCTCGAGATCGGCGTCCGTCACGTCGGCGTCGGCCTTCACGGGCAGCGCCAGAGACAGGCGGGCGTAAGCGGGCGTGGACCAATCGGCTGCGCGCCCGGCGGCCTGGCGGCGCGACGCAAGCACGCCGGGCGGCGGGTGGTCGGCGGTCCCGTACACATAAATATGACGGCCGGAGACGGCGGCGGCGATGGGACCTTCGGCGCCCGCGCGCTTGCCCGCGGGCGCGGCCTGACCCTGCCGCCAGACGCCATTGGCCTTGAAGAAGGAAAGAGGCGCACCCGGCCTCACGCGAATCGCCGCGCGGTCGATGGTCACCACGGCTGGCAGACTGAGCGCTGTCCCGAGGATGCTGAAGGCATCCACGTCGCGGGTCTCCACCGACATCGCCGTCTTGCCCGCCAGGCGGGCGTCGATGGAGGCCAGGGCCCCCGGTGTGAATCCATCGATCCGCATCCAATAGGCCGAAGCGTAGCGATAAGACCGGGTTACCAGCCGCACGCGCTCCGGTGCCGGGTTGCGGCGGTACCTGGCGAACCACTCGAAGACGGCCCCGTTGGCGTAGGCGTTATCCCACGCATTGTGGCGGACCACGGGGTATTCGATGTACTCGGCCGGAGCGCCCGCGTCCAGCAGACGTTTTTGCCAGTCGCGCGACGAGGCGGCGGGAACGGCGGGATCGAGCGCGCCCTGGAACATGCGAATCGGCAGGTTGAGCGCGTTGGGCGCCAATTCCTCGCTGCCGGGGATCGTGGCGGCGCACACCGGCGCCACGGCGGCCCACACATCCGGACGCGTCAACGCGAGCCAAAGAACGCCCCCGCCGCCCATCGAGATGCCGGTGAGGTAGATCCGGTCCTCATCGATGGGGTAGCGGCTTTTCACGTCGGCCAGCACGTCGTAGACGTCCCGCTCGGCGATGCCTTGGTAGCCCATCGTGCCGCGCGCGAACGGGCAGGCCACGATGAAATCCACGTCGCGCAGGGCGGGGAATCCGCGCCCCACCGCAAGGCCGATATCGCCTGGGGCGCCCCTTACGCCCAAAAGCTGCGCCAGATTCACGCTGTGATTGGTCTCCTCGGCGTGGAGGCCGATCACCAGCGGATACTTCCTCGATGGATCGAACGATCTGGGAAGGTACAAGGCGTAGGGCTGGAGGGAATCGTCCACTTCGGAGTGAAACGCCGCCGTCCGCGGACCCGTCGCGCCCGGCTGCGCGGCGAGGGCGGCGAGCCCGAAAAGCAGCGACGCAAAGGCAGCCGGCCTGGCGCCCCTTCGCATGAGTCCGCTCATCGCCGTACGGGTCGGGCATGCCCGACCCCTACCCGGCAGCCGCAACGTCCCGGGACAGAGCCGCGACCGTGGGGGAGCGGTGC
Source organism: uncultured Acidobacteriia bacterium (assembly GCA_903882645.1). GTDB lineage: Bacteria > Acidobacteriota > Terriglobia > Bryobacterales > Bryobacteraceae > BOG-224. Next base: position 32,949 of record CAIRXZ010000110.1, read on the forward strand.
TCGCACGCCATGTCACACTCCCGTTCAATCCCGCGCCGCCGGAGGCCAAGCTGTTTTCCGTCTTCCGACTTCTGTCTTCTGACTCCCAAATCCCGCGGGGATTGCAAGGGCGAAGCCCTTGCCTAGTCTCTCCGCCCTTTCAGTTCCCGCTCGGCGCGGAGCCAATCGTCGAGCGGGGACCCGCCCTGGCCTCCGCGCGCTTCCCAGTACGAGTACGCCAGCAGGGCGACGTCTTCCCGCGCCGGAACCGGCGCGGGGTTGGGCCGGCCGCCCATCGTGGAGCGCCACTGCGAGCGGCTGGCGTGCATCTTTCCGCGGAAGTAATCCATGGGGTTTTGAAACATACTGTATAACAAGTTTCGACCGCGCGAGGGCGCCTTCACGCGCCTTTCGGATAGCAGCCGAGCACGCGCACGAAGTCAGCCGTCTCACGCAGATGGTTGAGCGCGTTTTGCGCGTTGGGCGTATCCACCCGGCCCTGAATATCCACGTAGAAGAGGTACTCCCACGGCTTTCCGCGCAACGGCCGCGATTCGATCTTCGCCATATTCAAGTCGCGCAGCGCGAAAGCGCTCAGCGCGCGGAACAGCGCGCCGGGAACGTTTCGCGTGCTGAACACCAGCGAGGTCTTCCACTGCGCGTGCGCGTCCGCCGCGACCGGATGGCGGCGCGCATATTCGGGCGTGCGCAGCAGGAAAAAGCGGGTGAAATTCTGCCGGTCGTCTTCAATGGACTTGCGGAGAATGCGCGCCCCATAGATTTCCGCGGCGACCGCCGAGGCGATCCCCGCGGCATCCGTCAGTTTCTCTTCCATCAGCATTTTCACGCTGCCGGCGGTATCGTAAAAAGGAACACGCTCAATGCCTGGGTGGCGCGCGAAGAAATTCAGACACTGATTGAGCGCTACGGGATGCGAAAAAACGCGCTTGATTTTCGAAAAGGGAATGCCTTTCGGCGCGATCAGATTGTGGACGATCCGCACGTTGGTCTCGGCCACGATCGGGAAATCGAAGTTGAGCAGGTGGTCGTAATTCTCGTGGACCGAACCCGCCAGCGTATTTTCGATGGGCGCCACCGCGGCCGACGCGCGCCCCTCCTGGAGCGCGCGGAACAGATCTTCGAAGCGCACGCACGGCAGAACGGGGACGTCGGGGCCAAGCAGCCGGCGCGCGGCCTCTTCGCTGAATGCGCCGCGCTCGCCCTGGAAAGCGGCCGGAGCGGGACGCGCCTTCCGGGCGCTCATGAGGCGGCTCCTTCCCAGCGCCGGATGGACTGGTCCGGCAATCCGATCAAGTCGAGCACGCGGTCGAGGCTGTGGTCTACGAGATCCATCACGGTTTGCGGGTTGTGATAAAAGCCGGGAATCGGCGGCGCGATGATGGCCCCCATTTCCGCTAAGGCCGTCATGTTTTTCAAGTGTCCGAGGTGGAAGGGGCTTTCCCGAACGAGCAAAATCAACTTGCGTTTCTCCTTCAATGCGACGTCCGCCGCGCGCACCATCAGGTTGGAGCTGATGCCTTGCGCGATCGCCGACATGGTGTGGATCGAGCAGGGGGCGATCACCATGGCATCGGTCGGATAAGAGCCGCTCGCGAGGCGGCAGCCGATATCCTCCCACGGATACCAGTGGTCGGACATTTTCCTCACCTCCGCCGCCGTCTTCCCCGTCTCAAGGAACAAGGTCTTCTCGCCGGCGCGGGACAATATGAGGTGGATCTCCACGGATTGGAGCGATCTCAAACGCTCCAGCAGGCGCAGGCCGTAAATAGCGCCGCTGGCTCCGGAGATTCCCAAGACGATCCTCAAGGCGTTCCTCCACCGGCTCACGGCCGCCCAAGCTTCAGCGAGGATCATACCATGGAGCGCCCCGGACAGAACCTCAAGCGCGTTCGCGAGCGGTTTGCCGAATCAGGACCCTATGGTATGATGGTCCGCAATCAACGGGAAGGAGAGCGGAGCGACGTCGTCAATATCGCGCCGTGAAGTGGACGGGCGGAGCAGCCGATGACAGGCGAGCGCCAGAAAAAAACCCGCCAACTTTTCGCGGACGCGCGGAAGCTCCCCCCGTCCGAGCGAAGCGAATTGCTTGGCCGAATCGCGGTGCGTCTGGCGCTGGCGCTCGCCGTCGTACTGGCCGGGCTTGGCGCACTCACCTACTGGCGGAACGGGCGGGCGGACCTTCGAGCGGGGACGCCGGGTAAACGTCCGGCTTCCGCGGCGGCCACTCGTCTCCGCACACTGCCCCCTCCCCCCGCCGAGCCTGGTGGGCCGATTCCCGGGCCGGCCCAGCCCGTGAGCATCGCCGTGGAGCATCCCGCGTACGTCTACGGCTTGGAGGTCCTGGCGAAAGATCGCCCTCTTGTCGACGGCCTGCATTTAGTAGCGGGGGCGCCGCCGTTCGGGTGGATCGTAAAGGGCCAACTTTCCGCGAAGCTGACCGCCGATCCACCCCCTGGCCGCGGAACCCACACGGAACTTGCCTGGGTGCTGAATGGCAAGGAGGTTCAGCGGGCCGGCGTGGCGCCGGGCGGCGCGCTCGCATATGATAAGCGGGACCCGGCCGCGGGCGAATATACGGTCCAAGCGCTGGTTGATGGCCGCGTCGAGAAGGAGCTCCGGTTTGTGATCGAGCCGAGAACATCGCCGACGGCGCCGGCCACGACGGCGGGCGGCGGTATTGGCGGAGGCGCCGGGCCGGAGGCCGAGGCCATTGCGATGGCGGATCCTGCCGAAGGCTTGCGGAGACAAGCCGACCAAGCCCGCGTCCGATGGCAAGAGGTCGTCGCGCAAGAGATGCCCAAGGCGAAGCGCGAGTGCGACCCAGCGCGCCGCCAGGCGTCGATCAAGAAGATGAGCGACGCGCGGGGCAATTACGACGCGAAGAATATCCTGTTGTGGAACAGGTACACAGAACTCACTCTTGAGGGCTTGGCGCAGGGCGACGCTCCCCAGGCGAAGGCCGATTCGGACGTCACGATACAGGCTGTCGAGGCGTTCCTCAAGAGCGCGGAAGAGCGCTTGGCGGCCAAGAAAGAAGAGCAAGCCAAAGAGGAAGAACGGCAGAAGGCTGCGCCCTCCTCCGACGCCGACGACGTCAGCGAATACTTCACTGTCGTAAACATGCTCATTCAATCCATCGAACAGGAAGTTGCCCAGTGGAAGAAGACGCTCGCCTCGCTGAAACAGGCGGAGGCGAACCTCGAGATGAAGAAGAATCTCTGGGCGAACTTGAAGGAGCAAGCCGAGGAGTCCGTGCGGAACGTGAAGGCGGATGCTGCGTCCTACAGGTCCGAGTACGTCGGCCTCGACAAAGAAGTGTCTCTTAAATGCGCCGCGGCGATTCGTAACAACCCGGCGCGCAAGCAAGACAGCGGGCCGGCCGGAGGCAAGAAACAGTAAGCTGGTTTCCCGTCACCGGCGGCGGAGTTCTCTATATGGGAATCCGGATCCAAGAGGTGCGCTTTGGCCCGCGGGATAGCCGCCTCACAGCCTTTTCAGCGCATCCTCCGCTTCCTTCAACCGGGGAAACTTCCTTTCCGCCTCCCGAAACTCGCGCGTGTGCACTCTGCGGCGCAAGCCCTTGTGGTCCACCGGGTAGCGCAGGTGCAGCATTTCATGAAACATCACGTACTCCAAGGCTAGCGGCTCCCCCGGCCGGTCGAAGATGCGGCTGATCACGATGGCGTTGTGGGAGGGGTCGAAATGCCCCAGCATGCCGCGCGCAGGGCGGCGGCTCCAGCCGAGCAGCGGCCTCCCCAACAGGCCGTCGAAATATTGCCGGTTCAGGCGGTCGAAGATCTCATCCAGATCGTGGGTTTCGCCGCGGGGCCCGGAAACGTACTTGCGCCCGCGAATCTGCCGCACCAGATGCGCCTGGCGCCGCACGTCGCGCCGGTTCAAATACAGCCGGTAGCGGTGGGAATACACGCGGGGAATCGGTTTCCGGTAGAGTTTGCCGAGCAGGATGTGGGCCAGCGCCTCCAGCACCGGGGCCGGAGCGCCCGCCAGCAGATCGGAAATGCGAACGCGGAGCCGTCCGTTATCCAGGCGGATGAAGCTGTCGGCGTTGGCGAAACGGCAGAACTCGACGTGCAGGTCCGGGCCCGGGGTGCGCGGCTTCAGCTCGCGGAAAACGCGCGCGTATATTTCCTCCGGCGTCTCGAAGAACAGGGAGCTTTGGATGCTTTGAAGATCGAGCGTCCGTTCCGGTTCGGCCATGTCTCAATTCAGGGTAGCAGGCGCCTATGGCGCCGACGTCGACAAAAACCCGTCGATGTCAGCCATCGGCCTTTCTTGTGCCGCCGCCGCGCGGCGGCCTTGGCTGACGGCTGATGGCTAATGGCTGATGGCTGATGGCTTCCTTGCCTACACTTTCCTCGCCATCCGCCAGCCGTCCGAGCCGTCTTCGTAGTAGCGGGGCGCGCGCCGCACGCATCGAAACGAGTATTTCGCATAGAATGCCCGCGCCTCGAGGTTGGTGGTCTTGACCGTGAGGAAAAGGCGTTTTACGCCGCGCGCCCTGAGCCGCCGCAGGGCGCTCTCCAGCATGGCCGACGCGGCTCCCGCGCCGCGCGCCGCCGGGTCCACGGCGACGGAGACCAACTCCGCGCGGCGCCCGCGCGCGCGGGCAATCAGATACCCGCGGATGCTTCCGGCGCGCTCCGCGGCGAGAAACAGGTCTCCGGATGCGTCAAGATGCTCTGCAAACAGGTTGCGATCGTAGGCGTCCACGCTGAAACTGGCGCGCTCGATCTCGAGGACGCGGTCCAGGTCGGCGGGCCGGATTTTGCGGACGGCGAACTGTGCGGGCATTCGATTATCGTCAACGTTCCGTCGCATGGGAACCCGGCTGCCCGGCTCCGGCTTTGCCTCGCCGGACCAAGGCGGGCAGTCCTCTTGACAATTATTTCAGACTTCGGCATACTGGAACCATGTTGCAACTCAGTGGCAACAAGAGTCGGGCGGACGGCGGCCCCGCGACGCTGGTCGATCTGCGCCGGGGCGACGCCGCGGTGCTCGACTGCATCGACCTCCCCGGCGAAGACGCCCGCCGCCTGATGGAACTGGGTTTTCTGCCAGGCGCCCGTATTACCGCCGGACGGTCCGCTCCCGGCGGGGACCCCCGCGTATTCCAGGTGGATGGTTCGGAAATCGCCCTGCGGCGCGAAACCGCGAGGCGGCTGAAAATCAGGCCGGATAACCGGCCCGTGAAAGCGGCCCGGCCGGAGAAGGCGCCGAGGCCCCGGTGAGCGATTGCGGCTCCTGCGCCGGACGCCCCGCAAGCTCCGTTCCGGACGTGCCCGGCGGCGCGGCCACGCCGGCCGACGCCCCAAAATCGGTTGCGTTGATCGGTCCGCCGAATTCCGGCAAGACCACTCTTTTCAATCGTCTCACGGGTCTGCGGCAGAAGGTCGCCAACTTCCCAGGGGTGACTGTGGAGCAGCACACCGGGGTCGCCGAGTTGCCGGACGGCCGCGCGATCGACGTCATCGATCTGCCTGGCGTTTACAGCCTGTCGCCGCGTTCGGAGGACGAACGGGTGGCGCGCGACGTGCTCACCGGCCGGCGGCCCGGCATTCCCCAGCCCGGCGCGATCCTGCTGGTGCTCGATTCCACCAACCTGAGCCGTCACCTCATGCTGGCGGCGCCGATCCTGGCGCTGGGCGTTCCGACGCTGATCGTTCTGAACATGGCGGACGATCTGCGCAGCCGCGGCGGGCGTCTGGACCTCGCGGCGCTCTCGGCTCAACTCGGCGCCCCGGCGGCGCTGGTCAGCGCGCGCGGAGGCGAGGGAATCGGCGAGGTGCTCGACTTCCTGGCGGGCGCCATGCCCAAGCCCTTGCCCAGGCAACTTCCCGTCCTCCAGGACGTGCCCAAGTGCCGGGAATGGGCGGGCCGCATGGGCAGCGCGGCCCGCTACCGTCCGCCGATTCCACCCAAGTGGACGCGCCGCCTGGACTCGGTCTTCCTGCACCCCGTGGCCGGCCCGCTGGTGTTCGCCGTGGTGGTGGTGGCGGTCTTCCAAACCATCTTCACGGCGGCGGTCCCGCCGATGAACGCGGTGCGCTGGATGTTCGACGTATCCGGCAAGTGGATTGCGTCCGCGCTGCCGCCTTCGGTGTTCCGCTCGCTGCTGACCGAGGGCGTGTGGAGCGGCGTTGGGTCGGTGGTGGTCTTTCTTCCGCAGGTGCTGCTGTTGTTCTTGTTCATCGGCATCCTGGAGGATTCCGGGTACCTCGCGCGCGCGGCGCTCATCGCGGATCGCACCATGGCGCGCGTGGGCCTGCAAGGCAAGTCGTTCATTCCGCTGCTGTCGGCCTACGGATGCGCAGTGCCGGCCATCATGGCGGCGCGCACCATCGAAAACAAGCGCGACCGCACCGCCACCATTCTCATCGCGCCCTTCATGACGTGCTCGGCGCGCCTGCCGGTCTACACTCTGATCATCGCCGCGTTCATTCCGGAAAGCCGGTTGTTTGGGGTCCTGAGTACGCGCGCGGCGGCGCTGCTGAGCCTGTACATACTCGGCTTCCTGGCGGCGGTTGTCACGGCGAGGGCGCTGAAATCCTCGATTCTGAAGAGCGGCCGCACGCCGTTTCTGCTCGAGATGCCCTCCTACCGCTGGCCGACCGCGCAATCTCTCGGCCTGCGGCTGCTCGACCGCTCGAAGATCTTTCTCCGCCGCGCCGGAACGGTGATTCTGCTGGTCACCGTGATCCTGTGGGTCATGGCCCACCTGCCGACGGAAGGCGGGCGCGCGCCGGCCATCGAGCGCAGCTTCGCGGGGATGATCGGGCACGGCATCGAGCCGGTCATCCGGCCGCTCGGATTCAACTGGAAGATCGGGATCGGCCTGATCACGTCGCTGGCCGCGCGCGAGACCATCATCGGCACGCTCGGGGCGATCTACGGCATGGATCCGCACACCCACTCGCAGGGCCTGCAATCCGCTCTGCAACACGACCTCACGCCCGGCGGCGCGGTGGCCCTGCTGGTCTTCTTCGCGTTCGCCATGCAGTGCATCTCGACGATTGCGGTGGTGCGGCGCGAAACGGGCGGGTGGAAGTGGCCCATATTCCAGTTCACCTATATGGGCGCGCTGGCCTATGCCGGGGCTTTCGTCGCGGCGCATTTGATCCGGTAGGGTCCGAATGGTAGAATTCTTCCCATGCTATGGTAGATTGGTATATGCCATGGGCATGAACGTCAAGAATCCCGAGACGCAGCGGCTCGTCCGGGAGCTCGCACAACTCACCGGCGAGAGCCAGACTAAAGCGATCACCGAAGCCGTCCGCGAGCGCCTCAAGCATCTGCATCGGGAACGGAGCACGGGTCTTTCCGACCGTTTGCTGGCCATCGGCCAGGACTGCGCGCCGCGTCTCAAAGAGCCTTTTCGCTCCGCCGAACACGGCGACCTGCTCTACGACGACCTCGGCGTGCCGCGATGATCGCCGATTCGTCGGCTATCCTCGCGATTCTTCGCGCGGAGGCGGAAGCGAGCGCCTGTGCGCGAGCCATCGAAGCAGCAACCAGCCGGCGAATCTCCGCGGCCAACTTCCTGGAGAGCGCGATCGTGATAGACGGAAGCCGCGACCCGGTCGCCAGCCGCCGATTGGACGATCTGCTCAGAGAGGCCAAGTTCGTTATAGAACCTGTCACGGAGGAACAGGCGAAGATCGCAAGAGAGGCCTACCGGGATTTTGGCAAAGGCAGCGGCAACCCGGCGCAATTGAACTTCGGCGACTGTTTCGCTTACGCGCTGGCGAAGGTCGCAGGGGAACCGTTGCTCTTTAAGGGAGACGATTTCACGCACACGGATATCGCGCCGGTCATCGGGATCCGGTGATCGGCCAGAGCGAGAGCCCCGCCGACGCGGCGGCGTGTCCATCGCGCAACTCTTTGCCGGGCGCTCTCCAGAGTGGAATGAGCCATAATTCAGATACTACTGGGCGGACTTCCAAGCTCCTACCGATTTTCGTGTGGGCGAGGCCGTCAAGTACCTGAGCACGCAGAAGCCTCGGGTCGTTGCGAGGTACAAAATGAGCGCAGACCGGCAGGAAGAGGAAAGGACAATCATCCGCGACTTGCGCGCGGAAGGAAGACGCCTGCTCAATGACTGGCCCCAGCTACGGCCTGAGCTACGCTACGAATACCGCACAGCCAATGAAGCGGAGGAGAGAATCAAGCTACAAAGATTCATCGACTGGCTGATCGGCCCTGCCTGCGCACCCGAATAGCCGGCGCGATCCGTCCTGTTTCCGGGACGCCGTCTAACTTGCCAACTCCTCGAACTGCGTGATCCGCACTTCTCGATCATTGAACACCGCGCGGATCTCGAGCCGGCCGCCCATAGCTTCGATGTATTCGGCCAGCGTGCTGACACAGATGTCGGACCGGTGCTCGATCTTCGAGACCTCTCCCTGATTAACGCCGAGGATTTCGGCGAGTTGCAACTGTGTCATCTCCTGGGCTTTTCGCAATTGATCGAGCGGCATAGCCGCCAGACTTTTCCGGAACCGTCTCTCAATCCTTCGCTGCCGATCGGCCGGCATCGCTTCCAGCAATTCACGAAAGTTACGAGTGGGCATTAGATGCTTCCCTCCTTCTCGATCTCAAGCAGGTGTCGTTCAAAAAGCCGGTCCGCGATCGGCACAAACTTCTCATACCAGCGGTCGTCGCCGGTCTTCTCGCCCCCGATCAAGAGAATTGCCGAGCGGAGCGGGTTGAATGCGTAGAGTGTCCGCAGCGGCCTCCCTGCGCTCTGGGTCCGCAACTCGCGCATCTGCGGATAACGGGAACTGCCGATTCTCGAGCTGTGCGGGAAACCGAGGGCAGGGCCGAATTCCATGAGATGCCGAACGGAGTGCGCTACATCGTCCTGTTGTTCCTCGGAGAGGCTGTTCCACCAACCGCGGAATTCATCGGTGAACTCGACTTCCCACGCCACGCCTACAGTATGCCATATACGGAATACTCCCTGCATCGCTGACATTACGCTGCGCGCCGATCCCGCGCCCTCAGTCCGCCGGACGGGCGCCGGCGGCTTCCTCGAATACCGAGGTGAAGAAATCGCGCGCGGCCGGCGCGCTGCCGACGTGCAGGGTATTCGCTCCCTCGTCCACGAAGCCCAGGTAGCCGGCCCAACCCAGGTCGTCCAGTACGAACCGCAAACATTCCATCTCGCTGGGTGGGAGATCCGAAGCGTCGATATCGAAAACCTGCCCCGAGACGTGCGACAGCGCTTCGCGCTCGCTCAACTGGCGCGCATAGTCCTCGGGCTCGACCAGCGAGACGACTTCGAGCGGCCGGAACCGGTCCCTCCCTTGGTTGAGCTGGTCGAACAGCCGCCGGGTTTCAAAGGCGACGTAAACGAGCGCGCCGATGGCGACCGGGGCGCCTTTCTCACGATCCTCCAGATCCAAGGGGGAACTCGGCGGGATATTCAGGGAGTAGCCGAAATACTCCGGCCGGTCGAACGCCTTCACCAGCAGCTTTGCGCCCAGGACAGACCGGATATCGTCGCCGGTGTGGAACACAAGGTCGCTGCGCGTCAACCAGACCGTAAGACGATGCGGAGCGCGCCCGGGATTGAACTCGCTCTTGTATTGCTGCGCGAGGGAAGCGAATTCCCGCGGGTCGCGCCGGTAGAGAGCCAGCAACTGTTGGGCGCGCATCGCGCGGAACCAATATGTGGGCGACCAATCGCGCTGCATCTCACGCTGGACGGTCTCATAAATCTCGCGGTTCCAAACCGGGCTCGCCGAGAAAAACATGCGCGCCACGGTGGCCTGGTCCTTGGGGATGCCCCGCGCGGCGCGCGTCAGATCCAGCAAATGGGCCACGCAGCCCTGGCCGCAGTGATAGGCGAAGACAGCCCAGTCGCGCCCGCCGAACTTCCGCTCCATTCCAGCCAGGTAGACCGCGGCGGCGGGGATGGCGCGGGCGGGGTTCAGGCGGTCGTCCCGGACCGTCACGGTGTAGGGTTCTTTTCGGGTGACCGTCTTATACTTCGGCGTCTTGCTCTTGCTCCTGACCTGGACCCGCTGGCGGGTCACGCGATAGCGCGTGGCGCGGGTCACCTTCAGTCCCATTTCGCGCGCAGTGGCTTCGGAGACCTGCATGATGCCCTTGGGACCCGACGGGCTCTCCGCCTTGGGGTCGCCCCAGCTCTCCAGGTAGGCGACGGCTTCGAGAGTTGCCTGCGGAAATCCGCTGCGTTTGGCCGCGGAACGGAACAGCGGCTGGAGCTTGGAATCGGCAGTCACGCGCCGCGCCCCCGCCACGGCCTCCGGCTCGCGCAGGATGGCGAATGTCTGGGTCTGAATCATCAGCGCGGTGCGCGCCTCGAGGGTCTCCTCCGGCATCTCGTCGCGCGCGGCGCCGATCCCCGCCGCCCGATGCGTGGGAACGAAGTACTCCCGGGAAGCGGGTTGACCAAACAGCGCAAAGCCCAGAAAAAGGAGAACTGAGGATCTCATCCCGTCATCGACCAGTGTAATCCGCACGCGGCGCCTGAACTGTGGCTGGCGCCTTTGTGGAGCGAGCCCGCGGCTTGCCATGCCGCCATTCCTGGCGGCATCCTCCCGGCTGGCAGATGCCCGCGGGAAAGCGGGCATGGCAGGCCGGGAGGCCCACTCCACGGGAGCGGAAAAGAAGCCTGCTGAAAGCTCAACGCCCGAGAGGCGGTGGGAGTGGACCTGGAAGCCGGCGTTAAAGGAAAGCTCCCTTCCGGCCGATAAGAGTACTGCCATGGTTATCAGCTCAATCGCCGGCGAGGCGGTCTTCACAGCGGGCTGGATCGCGGTTGCGGCCGCGGCGGCGTACTCCCGCTACAAGAAAGCGCTCGAACGGGCGGAAAGCTCGCGCGAGGCCGGCGTCTCCGGCGCGACGCGGGAATATCACAACGGCCTGTATCTCGGGCGTTCCGAGATTCTGGCGCCGGGGAGCGAGCCAAAGGCGAAGGACCTTCCGGCGCCCGGCGGCATTGTCCCGGAAACGGCTACCGCCAGCCTGATTTCCCTGGCGCAGGCGCTCGATGGCGCGGCGCGGAAGGCTCAGCCGGTAAAGGAGAAGGTGCGCGCCTGAGGCTCGGCGGGCGCGCGGCGAGTGCTTACCCGAACTGGGGATACATCATCTATTGGCGGTCCGTTGGCAGGCGAAAGCGCCTGCCCCTGGAGTTTCTACATTTTCTCAGGCAGCGGCACTGCGGACGAGTTGCTTTTCCGTGATTTTGACCTCGAACTCCGTCAGAAGTTCGGGGTGTTCCGCCATCTCCTTGCGTAACAGAGTGACCAGATCCAGGCA
>CAIRXZ010000111.1 GCA_903882645.1 uncultured Acidobacteriia bacterium
GCCGTGGCGCATGGCGTTCTGAGCGGAGCGTTGTTTGCCTTCGGCCGTGACGGGGCCGTGGGAGCGGGCGCCATTGGCGCGGGCGGATTCGATTTTGCGGAGTGACGACATAGTTCTCTACTCCAGGATAGAACGGGGGTGTGCGGGGACTTTGGCTAAGTGCTTTGTTTTCATAGAAAAAAAGTCGAAAGTGTTTGTGAACGGATTTTGGGGGGAGTGCCAGGAGGCAGGGGAAACTGGTTCCGCGGTACGATTCGCGGCGGGGAGGAGATGGTGGTGGGGAGGTGTTTTTAGAGAGGGCAACGAAATGCAGATCAGCTACGACAAAGAGACCGACGCCCTATACATACAGTTGCTGGAAGGGGACTTTCAGTGCCGTGCCGTTCGAGTGACGGACGACATTGCGCTGGATTTCGCCGCCGGCGAGCGGCCCGCCGGCATCGAGGCGCTCGCATCACCCCGTCCGGAACATCCGTTCCCGGTGGTATGCAAGGAAGTCAGCGTCTGGCAAGAACCGGTCAGGGCAGGTCAGCCGCTGGCCTTCACGCCGCACAAACTCCGACTCGATGGCCGGGTTCGGAAGGTAACGTTTCAGCACAGGACTGAGAACAAGTCTCGTTTCACTGTCGAATGTGATCAGGCGCCGATCAAATGCCCTATCGAAGTGCGCTGCCAGGCAGAGCCCATTCTTGGGATTGAGGCGGTGTTGCGGGAATTCGCTCCACGGCAAAATGTGGCTGGCGACCAGCAAGTCCTCAACCGGATTCCCTGTGATGCAACACTTGGAGTTGTACGCGGCGAGCACCACTTTCCGGAAGAAGCTCTGCATCGTCCGCACTTTTACGGTCGCCGCAGTCTCGGTTGAGACATCTCGCGGCACATAGGTTGCCTCGGGCTCAGAACCTTCCGGGGCCTGTGGCCGCGACTGCATCGTGCTTGACCACGAGGGCGCAATCGCGGTTGAAGGCGTGTGGCTCTGGTGGCTTGCCGGGGGCTGCCGGGCTTGCGGTTACGCCTTCGCTTGGTGTCAGGAGTGCGGCAACAAGCTGTCAATTCGCGTCGGGGAGTCAGCCCTTTGCACCTGTGGCTATGTGTGGGGGAATGAGACCGAAGGACTTCTCCTTAGCCTGGACGGTGGCGATACCTGGACGAACCTTCGAGAGGCGACCAACTGCGCGGGGCGGTAGACGCGGGAAACCCGGGCCCCCGCCCACCCGGGGACAGGACGTTAACCACAGTCGCGCGCAAATGTTGTCGACCTGACTCTGCGACAGCCCCAGATATTGTCCGGCAGTAATCGCTGACGAAGAAGCGATTGAGACGCGGACGGACGCGCAAGCCATGGGAGCAAGCCTACACGCGAGAAGCCCCGAGGCGAGAGAACCCGTCACGGCGCGTGATCGATTTCCGGACACGAAGCGCTTTCTTACGCCCCTTCGGGGCTGGCGTTCTTCCGCACCGGTTCCACAGGGCTTACGCCCTAGTACCGCGACCGTTTGATTTGTTCCTCAACGCCGCGGGCCGGGCATGCCCGGCCCCTACAGTCCGCTCTTGTAGGGGCGAGGCACTGCCTCGCCGCCGCGCCACATGCCGCACACGACCAGGGAAGAAATCACGCGGTCAA
>CAIRXZ010000112.1 GCA_903882645.1 uncultured Acidobacteriia bacterium
GAGACGACGCCGGGGTCTTCGGCGGGCGCGTAGGAAGACTTGCCGGTGTCCTTCTTGTACCAGTCGAGGATGCGGCCGACGAACGGGGAGATCAGCGTGATGCCGTTCTCGGCGCAGGCAATGGCCTGGTGGATGCCGAACAGCAGGGTCAGGTTGCAGTGGATGCCTTCCTGCTCCAGCACGGCGGCGGCCTGGATGCCCTCCCAGGTGGAGGCGATCTTGATCAGGATGCGGTTTTTGTCCACGCCGGCGGCGGCGTACTGGGCGATGATCTCGCGGCCCTTCTTGATCGTGCCCTCGGTGTCGAAGGACAGGCGGGCGTCCACCTCGGTGGAGACGCGGCCGGGGATGATCTCCAGGATCTTCAGGCCGAAGGCGACGGCCAGCTTGTCGAAGGCCAGGTTGGCGACGGCGTCGGCGCTCGCGGCGGCGCCCAGCTCGGCGCGGGCGGCCTTCAGCGTGTCGTCGACGATGCCCTGGTACTCCGGCATCTGCGCGGCGGCGGTGATCAGCGAGGGGTTGGTCGTCGCATCGATGGGCTTGACCTTCTTGATGGCCTCGATGTCCCCGGTGTCGGCCACGACGACGGTGACTTCGCGGAGTTGTTCGAGCAGGTTTTTCGGCATGGCGGGCTCCTCTTTAATGATGGGTGATAAGTAAACCGGTTGGTGCGCCCCCGCCCGCAGGCGTTCCGCCGCCCGGCGGCGCGAGGCCCGGCATGCGGGGGCGAATGGGGGCGTGTGCAGCCCGCGGCGGAACGGGGCAAACGCGTTTGGAAGGGGCGCATGGGTTGCGGCCCGCGCCGGGCACGGCCCAAGCAGGGTGTTTTCGCTTCGCGGCACGAAAGGAAATAAAGCTGGCCGGGGTTCGGGCGGGCATCTTTATTTGCTTTAGGGGCTATTTGCTTTAGGGGCGGCCTCAGTTGCCTTGGGGGCGGCCCAACGCCCGGCAACGCCGGGGCGGGCGGCTTGCGCCGCCCGCCCCCGGTCCCTTCCGGCGCTATTCCAAGTTGGCGTGCCTGGTCCGCATTTCCTCTTCGGGGATGCCCTTCTCGTGGATCACGTGCGAGATGGTGGCCTCCAGCAGGAACAGCGTCGACAGCTCGAACACCGTGCCCATCGGCATGCCGACCACTTTCCCGTACAGCTCCGGGGTCCCGATCTGGAAGATGACGTCCGCCAAGTCGCCGATGGTGGAGCTGCTCTTCGTCGACACCAGCGCGATTTTCGCGCCCTGCTTCTTCGCGCTCTTGGTGAACGCCAGCATCGTCTCGGTCTCGCCGGAGCCGGAGAAGACCAGGAACAGGTCGCCCTCGCGGATGCTCGGGGTGACGATCTCGCCCACCACGAAGACCTCGAAGCCCGCATGCATCAGGCGCATCGCGAAGAACTTCGAAATCAGGCCCGACCGGCCCGCGCCCGCCACGAAGATGCGCTTGGCGCCCTCGCACAGCGCGATCAGCTGGGCGTCGTAACTCTCGTCGGTCGCCTCGAGGATGCTGGTGATTTTGTCCAGGATCAGCTTCTGGTGCATGGCTTACGCCCCGGCAGCGGCGTCGACCAGGTCGCGGATTTCGCTGGCGGCCTTGGCCGGGTCCTTCGCGCCGGTGATGGCGCCGCCGACGACGACGATGTCCGCCCCGGCCTTGACCACCTGGGCCACGGTGGACGGCTTGATGCCGCCGGCGACCGACACCAGGGTGCCCAGCTTCAGCGACAGCAGGGCTTCCAGGTCGGCGAACGGGGTGTGCCCGGCGATCTGCTGGTCGATGCCGGTGTGGATGCCGAGGATGTGGGCGCCGGCGGCGGCGGCGGCCTTCGCGCAGGCGGCCTTGTCGTGAACGTTGATCAGGTCAACCTGGGCCTTCGCGCCATACTTGTTGGCGACGTTGATCACGCCCTTGATGGTGTCCAGGTCGGAGGTGCCGAGCACGGTGGTGATGGCGGCGCCGGCCTTGAAGAACGGCTCGGCCTCGTAGTAGCCGGCGTCCATGGTCTTCAGGTCGACCAGGATCTGCTTGGTGGGGAATCTGGCCTTCAGGTCCTGGACCAGCTTCAGGCCGTTGACCTTCAAGCACGGGGTGCCGATTTCGATGATGTCGACATAGCGGTGGGCGACCTTGGCCAGATTGACAGTGGTGTCGTAATCCAAGGAATCGAGGGCCAATTGAATTAAGGGTTTCGCCATGGTGCGTTTCTCCGGTTGTTATAGTGGGTCAAAGACTGATGCCGCATGGATTCCACGCAGGCTAACTGCCTAACTTTAAAGTAAACAGGGGACGGCTGTCAATGTCCCCGCCCCCCGGCCGCGGCGCGGGCTTCGCGGCATACGATAGGCGCGGCGGGAAAATAAGTAAAGTCAAAGTATCTTAGCCGGTGGATAAGCTTCCGCTTATGCCCCGACCGGGCTGCGCGGCCTTTATGCCGACGCTTTGCGGCCTTTATCTGGGTTTGCAGTGGCTCCCGTATGGGATCGGCGTTAGCCGATTCCGCTTTGCTTTTGCTTTGGGTCGCCAAATAATGGCGAGTTATCCACAGGTTGGCTGGGCGCGACCGGATTTAACCTAGATTTGGAAAAGATTTAAGGGCGCGGGAATTTTAAAAAAACGCTTCAAAAA
>CAIRXZ010000113.1 GCA_903882645.1 uncultured Acidobacteriia bacterium
CGGGCTTTGGCCCGGCGTGGCGCGACAACACGAAGAACGCCGGCTCAAAAGCCGGCGGCAGCCCGAAAGGGCCGGCCCCACAAGAGCGTTCGTCCTTGCGCACACATGCGCTCGGGTTCAAGCTGTTTTGCCAATGAATCATGCCGGCGTCCACTTTCGTATCGCACGACCGGCCGAATCGGCGCCAGGACCGGGTGATTTGGGCCGGGCATGCCCGGCCCCTACACCGCACCCGCGTAGGGGCGAGGCAATGCCTCGCCCCTGGGGTTTGCACATTTCCGGTATGGCGCCCTGAACACGGAGCCCGAAGGGCGAAAGATAGTAGCCCAGGGCGTCAGCCCTGTGGAACGGGCGCCGGAATGCGCCAGCCCCGTCAGGGGCGTAAGAAAACTCTTCGTGCCCGGAGACCGAGCGCTTGCCGTGAAATGGTTCTTTCGCCCCTACGGGGCTGCTTGCCGTATGCGTGCTCCCATGGCTTGCGCCATGGGCTGACGGCTGATAGCTGATAGCTTACCCAAGATACCGCTGCAAATCGTCCGTGCGGAAGCAGTGCGCGTAGGCCGTTTCGCGCGTGATGCGGCCGGCCCGCACCAGGTCGGCGAGCGATTGCTCCATCGTCATCATGCCTTCCGCGCGCCCCACCGAGATCTGGGAGCGAAGCTGGTGGTCGTCGCCCTTGCGCACCAGCGCGCGCACCGCGTCGGTCGCGATCATGATCTCGACCGCCGGATAGCGCGTCCCGTCCGCCCCCGGCGCAAGCTGTTGCGCGATCACCGCCAGCAGCGCCAGCGACAATTGCTGCCGGATCTGCGGCTGGTTCGCGGCGGGGAAGCAATCCAGGATGCGCGACACCGCCTGGATGGCGTCGTTGGTGTGCAGCGTCGAGAGCACCAGGTGGCCCGTCTCGGCGGCCGTGAGAGCCGTGGCGATGGTCTCGGCGTCGCGCATCTCGCCTACCAAGATCACGTCCGGCGTCTGGCGCACGATGCTGCGCAGCGTGCCCGCGAAGTCCGGCGTATCGCGGCCCACTTCGATCTGCTCGATCACCGCGCTCCGGTTGGCGTGCTGGTATTCGATAGGGTCCTCGATCGTCACCACGTGCGCCGCGCGGCGCGTGTTTACGATATCGATGAGCGCGGCCAGCGTGGACGACTTGCCGCACCCGGTCGGACCGGTCACCAGCACCAGGCCCTGCCGCCGCTCGGCCAGCTTCGCCAGCGTCGCCGGCAGCCGCAGCGTTTCGAGCGTGGGAATGCGCGAGGGCAGCAGCCGGATGCTCGCCGCCAGGGTGCCCCGCTGGTGGTGAATGTTGATGCGGAAACGCCCCAGGCCTTCTCGCGCAAAGCTCAGATCCACCGATTTCTTCTTCTGCAATTCCTCCAGTTGCCAGGGTTCGAGCAGCGGAACCGCGAGGCCGCGAACGTCCTCCGCATCGAGCGCGTCGCCCGCCCCCGGCGTCAGCGCGCCGCCGATGCGCAGGATGGGCGGAGCGCCCGCGACGAGCACGATATCGGAAGCGCCGCGGCGCGCCGCCAGCTCCAGCAGCCGGTCGAGCGAGGCCGTGGACTGCGCAACCCTCTGCGCGCCGGCCTTCTGGCTCGGCGCCGCCCGGTTCAACTCCGCCACAATCTGCGAGAGTTCTTTGTCGTATTCGCTCATGGCCCAACCAAGTACCAAGTATATCGGGCCGGCTGGGGTCGGGCTTTCAGCCTGCCGCCGGATTTCCAGCCGGCGTTCTTACGTCCCGGAACGCCGGGCCGAAGCCCGCCGCTCTCCGCCGAGGCGCCCAGGAAGATCGAAGAGGCGATGTGGCCGCGCGCCGGATCGTCGCCGGCAGGGCTGCCGCATCGCGTGCGCCAAGCCATCAAGCGGCGACAAGCCGTTCGATCTGCTCGTTCCACTTGACTTTTACCGAGCGGGGCATATCCGGCGCGTCAATCAGGCTGATCATGCTCCGGTTGAACGCGTCCCGGCCGCGGATGCCGATGGTAGCCAAGGTCATGAGAATCCACTGCCGGATTTCGAGGAAATTGACCTCGTACCCCTGCGTGAAATACTGCCGCGCCTGGACCTGGGCCTCGGCGGCCACGCCCCCCGTCCGGATGAAGAACAAGTAGTCCTGGATTTCGTTGGGCGCGATCTTCGCGTTGAAGGTGCTCACAACGCGGTTGCGGTCGATGATGCGCTCCGTGACCTCGGCCGAAAAGACGACTTGGCCGCCACGCCGAACCGTGATGTCCCCTCCGGCCCCGGCGGCCGCATCCGCGACGTTTATGCCCTGGCATTCGATTCCCCAATCCAGGCCGAAGTAGTCGCGGATAGCCGTCAGTGCGGCGACAACCAGAAGCACGGGTATGCGCCCTCCGCTTTGCGCCTCCATGAGGCCGCGAATAAATGCGTCGTACTGTTCAAGGCTTATGCGCGGCAGGCGGGAAACGGCGACTACCGACGCCTCACGGAGCCTCGCAAACAGAAAAAGGAGGTAGTGCAGAAAACCCTGGATCTCGCCGTCGTCGTCCGTCCCTTCAAGGAAGGCCAGCAGGTCGCGAAACGACGTATAGGCCTCGACGTCGCGCGTGCCGAAGTTGGTACTCTCATCGAAGCGGACGGATCGGCGGAACTTGGCTAGGTAGGGTCCCCTGGAGCTTGGGATTCGGTTCCGCTGGAGGAACGGATTGACCACTTCCTCATCAAGGCTTCGGCCGTTAAAGGCGTTGGCCCCCAAGTTGATGTAGGGCAGGCGGATGTTAATAGACTTGTCCTGGCTGCGCGCGAGGACACAACCCATGATTGCCTCGCGGTATGCCTGTGTCGCTGAATCGAAAATCCTCTGGAATGCCTCCGCAGTCCCGGCCGGTGCTGTTGGGGCTTGGTCGCGGAGGAGGTCCGCTTCGACTCCCCTGAACGTCTCATCGAGAAGCGCCCGCGCGGCATCGTAGTCCACTGGCATCTGCGGCCACTCAGTAGTTCATCCAAAGAGTCTCGGTGCGAACCTTCTTGATGGAATGGCAAGTCTTGGGCGGCGCCTCTTCGCGCCTCCAGCCTTTGTACAGCTCATCCATTAGATCGCACCTGTACCCGGAAACGGCAATCTTCCCCCTTGCGCGGTTCAAGGCGCCGGCGAGATCGCGGTGCTCCCCGTCCTTCATCTCAAAGCCGTATGCCTTCGCGTCCCCGCGCGTGGAGTGAACATACGGAGGATCGCAGTAGAAGAGCGTATCCGCGCCGTCGTAGAGCTTTATGATTTCGATTGCTGGCCGGTTCTCGATCTGAACGCGCAGGAGCCGGAGAGCTACTTCGGGAAGGTCTTCAATGCTTCCGAGCCACCGGGAGACGACCCCTGACATGCCCGCGCGGCTCGTATTCCTGCAATTTGCCCACCGTCCCAGGGATGCAGTCTGCGCTAACCCCGTCCTGGCCTGTCTGGCCCTGGTGAAAAAGAGCCTTGCCCGTTCCAGATCGGAGAGCCGGCTCGCATTTCCATTCACTGAAACCGCCCGATAGAATTCTTCGCGGGAAAATGGCGTCAGTCCGATCGCCTCGACGAGACTCTCCTTCTGGTCGCGGAGTACCCGGAAGAAGTTCGCCACCTCCCCGTCGATATCGTTGTACGTCTCGACCGGCGACGGCGGGCGATTGAGAAGCACGGCGGCCGAACCGGCGAACGGCTCACAGTAATGGTGGCACTCCGGAAGCAGCGGCAACAGCCAACTGAGATGGCTGAACTTTCCCCCGTACCAACCAAAGACGATCACCTTCTTGGCTGCCGCGGCGCTTGCCCGATGCAGATATATCGGAGAGAGATTCCGGGCGCGCTTAGGCGAGACGGCTTGGCTGTTCATTTCGTTTTCGTCTCTCGGAAAGGTAAAGCTCAATTGCATCGATCAAAAGATCGGACACTGGCCGGCCTTCCTGTATAGCCTCAATTCTCAGGTCTCTGTACAGATCGACCGGGATCCTGAACGTCGACTTCGTGACTGGGACCAGGGACAATTGCTCTGCCATTTTGCCAGCTCTATGGCAGTATGGCAGGGATCGCGGTCAAGGTCAAGCCCCCCCTCAACCGGATCTTGTTAACCTGTACGTTCACACTCCAACTGGAAGGGTTTGCGCATGATTCCGCTTGTCGATTTGAAAGCCCAGTATCACTCCATAAAACCTGAAATCGACGCGGCCATCGCCCAAACGCTGGAATCGAGCGCATTCGTCCTGGGCGCCGAGGTGGCCGCCTTCGAGCGGGAGTTCGCCGCGTACTCCGGCGCGGACATCGGCATCGGCGTGAACTCCGGCACCAGCGCCCTGCACCTGGCGCTGCTCGCCGCCGGCGTGGGTGAAGGGGATGAGGTCGTCACCACCCCGTTCACTTTCGTGGCGACCGTGGCCGCTATCTTATACGCCGGCGCGCGCCCGGTGTTTGTGGATATCGACCCCCGGACCTTCAACATCGATCCGGCCAAACTCGAAGCCGCCATCACCCCTAAGACGAAGGCTGTTATGCCGGTGCACCTGTACGGGCAGCCGGCGGACATGGATCCCATCCTCGAGATCGCCCAGCGGCGCCATCTTCTGGTAATCGAGGATGCCGCCCAGGCGCACGGGGCCGAGTACCAGGGACGCCGCGCCGGCAGCCTGGGCGACCTGGCGTGCTTCAGCTTCTACCCCGTCAAGAACCTCGGGGCCTGTGGCGAAGGCGGCATGGTGACGACCGGCAACGCGGATTATGCCCGCGCCGTCCGCTTGCTGCGCGATTGGGGCGCCGAGGCGAAATACCGCCACGTTCTGAAGGGCTACAACTACCGGATGGAAGGGATCCAAGGGGCGATTCTGCGCGTCAAACTGCGCCATCTGGAGGGCTGGACGGAGGCGCGGCGGGCGCACGCGAGGCAG
>CAIRXZ010000114.1 GCA_903882645.1 uncultured Acidobacteriia bacterium
CGGCCTACGGCCTCGCAGGGCTTCGCTTCGGGAGCCGCCAGAACAATGGGAAGAGAACCAGCAAAAGGGACATTTCTAATGTGTTAAGACAGGGGACATTTTAAACGAGGCTTGACAACCATTTTCCCATGTTGTTGTCGCGCGGCGCGCAATAGCGGATACTGGTCAATGCCGGATAGGCCCAGCACACATGGCGAAGCCCTCGGTTTCTCCCGAAACGGAAGTCGTCGAACGGGACCAGTTGGCGCCGCTATGCCGGGTCGTGCTCCTGGACGACAACGATCACACTTACGATTACGTGATCGAGATGCTCCAGAGGATTTTCATCTTCACGCTGGACCAGGCCTACCGCCATGCCGAGGAAGTGGACCGGTGCGGGCGCACGGTTCTAATCACGTGTGAACTGCCGCAAGCCGAGTTCGCACGCGACCAGATTCATTCGTACGGGCCTGATTGGAGGTTGCCGAGGTCACAAGGGTCGATGTCGGCGGTGGTGGAGCCGGCGGGGTAGGGCAAGAGCGCGACCAGGGGGTCGCGCGCGGACGAGGGCGTCCGCCCCACCCGGCCCAGCTTCAGCCGAGGGACGCCGGCGGTTCCGGGCGTGCCGCAGCCAGCAATTTGCGTGAGTCGTCGGTGTAGTAGAACACCAGATAGGCAAGGCCGACGGCGAGGGGGATCAGGCCCAGCAAGGCGACCGGCGTGGGCATGCCATTCACCTTGGCGGATTGGTCTTTTTCGACGATCTGCTGGGCCTGGTCGAGCGGAATCTCGAGATTCTGGCTGAGATTCCTGGCTTGATAAGCCGCGTTCGAGGGCAATTCGGGCCGTTGTGACGACCAGGCGATGCCAAGTAGGGCGACGACCAAGGCGGCGCCGGTGAAGCTCCAGATCAAACCCCGCAGCAGGTAGACGCGCGGCGACCACGGGGCCGGATCGCGCCCCAGCGGAATGGAGGTTCCTTTTTCGAGGGCCGCCATGCGCTCCTGGTGGAACATCTCCTGTTTGCGATGCCGCGAAAACAGCACCACCAGAACCACCATCAGGATGGACAGCAAGAAAAAGAAGAACAACCAGAATACGATCGTATGCATATCTCGTTTCCCCCTGCTCATTAAGACCGGCGATTCAGCGCGAATGTTTTGAAACATCGGCGCCCCGGCTTGTGGTCTAAATAGAGTGATGGCGGAAGAGTTCGAGCGGATCGTCCGCGAATACCAGGACAAGATCTTCCGCCTCGCGCTTTCCATGCTGGGGGACCGGGCCGCGGCCGAGGAAGCCGCGCAGGACGCGCTGCTCCGGGTGTGGAAAGGGCTGCCGGGGTTCCGCGCCGAATCGTCGCTTTCCACCTGGATCTACTCCATTACCCGAAACACATGCCTGACGGCGCTCGGCCGGGGCCGCTTTCGCGCGGTTTCTCTGGACGAGCCGGCCCCGCGCCGGGAGGCGGAGATGCGCGCGGCGGCAGGCTGGTTCGCAGCGGGGCCGCCGGATGCCGCGGCGTTGCTCGAACGGTTGCCGGCCAGGCTTCGCCAGGTGGTGACGCTTTTCTACATGCAGGAAAAATCGTACGATGAGGTAGCGAGCATGCTGGACCTGCCGATGGGAACGGTGAAGAGCTACCTGTTTCGCGCGCGGAAGAGCCTGGCCGAAGAACTGGCCCGCGAGCGCGTCCGGAAAGGAGGGGCGTGATGGCCTGCCCGGAATTTGAAGACCTCGTGCGCGGCGGCGGCGGCGATCATGCGGCGCACTGCGAGGAGTGCCGCGCGCTGCTGGACGCGCTGGCCGACGTGGACGCCACGTTCGACGCGGCTTTCGCGGGCATCTCAGCGCCGCCGAGCCTGGCGGCCGCCGTGCGCGCGCGCATGGCCCGCGAGTTTTCCGTGCGGCGCACGTCCCTGCTGCCCGAGGTGCTGGATTTCATCGGGTGGGCGGCGGTGCTGGCCCTGGCGGCCATCCTGCTGCCCCGTTTCCTTCCGCTGCTCGACGCGGCGCTGGCGAGGATCAGTTGAGGGAGGCAGGCCGGGCTGGCGCCCGGCTGATGACGCCAGAAGGCGTCATCGCAGGCCAAAAGGCCTGCCCCACTGGGTCGGGCATGCCCGACCCCTGGAGTTTCTACATTTTCCCCGCGGTTTGTTTTGATTC
>CAIRXZ010000115.1 GCA_903882645.1 uncultured Acidobacteriia bacterium
GCGCACAAGGCGATCTACCAAGTGCTGAGGATTCCGGAAATCATTATCGAGCCGGTAGGGAGCCGCATAGTCACTGAACGACCACGCAACTGATTGATTCCGCAGGGCCGCGCCCTCAATTATGTGGAAGTTGGGCTAACCGGATCGGGAGTTTTGGATTCGCGTCCTGAGATGATGTAGAGCCCCGGCGCAGCAAATCGGCTCCCGAGTGGCACTCAGTTCCGAAGTGGCAGATTGCAGGCTCTCAGAAGCACTGCAACGCAAGAACTTGCATGCTGCGCCTTTTCAGAACGCCTGTTAACCACGACCGGGCGGCAGGACTCTCAGACAGCTCCGACGCCAGGCGATGACATAAACCCACTCACGAAATGATGCTCTTCCGCACGGCGTAGAGGATCAGATCCGGAACGCTGTGCAGGCCGAGTTTCTGCAGAATGTGGGTCCGGTGCGCCTCCACGGTGGTGAGGCTGATGTTCAGAAGGCCGGCTACTTCCTTATTGGCCTTGCCTTCGGCGACCAGTTGCAGGATTTCGCGCTCGCGATCGGTAAGCAGGTCGTAGCTGTCTTCCACACCGCGGTGTTCCATCTGGCGCACGTAATCTTCCTGCAACATGCGGCTGATTTTGCGGGTGAAGAAAGAGCGGCCCTGAGAGACCGCGCGGATGGCGTCGAGGATGTCGCTGCGCAATGAGTCCTTCAACAGGTAACCTTTGGCCCCGGCTTTCAGCGAGCGCAGGACGTAACTCTCGTGCTGGTGCATGCTGAGGATCACCACGGCGGTTCGCGGTTTGGCCGCGAGAATGCGGCGAGTGGCTTCAATGCCGTTCATGTTGGGCACGGTGATGTCCATCACCACAACATCGGGCGATTGCTCCCCGGCGAGGCGTAGGCAATCGCGGCCGTCGGCGGCCTCGGCCACCACGGTCATATCCGGCTGCCGCTCGAGCAGCGCTCGCAAGCCGTCGCGCACCACGGTATGGTCGTCAGCCAGCAGAATGCGAATAGGCATCATGTCCGTTTGCCGCCACGAACTCGGCCACCGGCAGTTCGGCTTCAACAGCCGTGCCGCGCCCCAGGTTAGAGTCGATCCGGAAGCTCCCGCCCAGGCGCCGGACCCGTTCCTCCATGCCGAGCAGGCCCAGGCCGCGGACGAAGCGGGTGTCAAAACCTGCGCCGTCATCGCGGACCGTCAGGAGCACCCGGTGTTTTTCGCGTCTGACCACCACCTCGGCGGTGCGGGCGTTGGCGTGGCGGCCGGCGTTGTTCACGGCCTCCTGGACCAGGCGGTAAATGCAAGTCTTGTGCTCGTCGGGCAGATCGTCGGCGGCGTCATCGGCCTCCACCACCAGGCCGACTCCACGGAACTTCGCGACATCCTGAAGGATTATCCGGATTACAAGCTGACGATTGAGGGCCACTGCGATGAGCGCGGCTCAGCTGAGTACAACCTCGCGCTCGGCGATGCCCGGGCGAAGGCGGCCAAGGACTATCTGGTCCAGGTGGGCATCCCCGGTGACCAGCTTTCGATCATCAGCTACGGTAAGGAGCGCCCGGTGTGCCAGGAGCACGACGAGGCCTGCGGGCAGAAAAACCGCCGGATCCACATCGTGGCGATGGCGGCATCGCGCTGAAGGGGTTACCTTCGCGACAGGGCGGCCAGCACGCGATCCGTGGCCGCATCGAGACCGGGCGCCGCGCCGCATAGTCTCTGGCTGGCCGCCCACAGCTCTTCCGCCAACGAAAGATCGGACTCGGCGGCACTGTCATACGACCGGCGAGCCGGTTGGCGGGCCAGCGACTGGCGCGCCGTGTCCGCCCAGGTCCGAAGAGACTGAGCGTCCGCGGGCTGGCCGACCTTCGGAAGACATTGCTCGACCGCGCCAAGGATAGCGGCGAGCAGCGCGGCGCTACGCCGATACCGCTCCGGCGGATCGAGCCCGCGAACGGCCGGATCCAGTTCCAGAATCCGCTCGCAGAGCGCGAGTTCCCTCTGGGTTGTTTCATCGGAGGGGTTCCAGCGTAAAGCGCTGCGAAAGGCTTCGCGCGCGGGGACGTACCGCTCCTCGGCAAACTCGGCCGCTCCCAGCCCAAAGTATGCTTCCGCGTCGCGATTGTTTCCGCGCACCAGGCCACGAAACACGTCCGCCGATTGTCTGGGCGAGCCGTAATCGAGCAAGAGCCGCCCGACGCGCTTCTTGGCGGCGGTATCGTTGGGGACACGATCGAGGATCGCCAGCAACTCCGCCGTCGCCTGAGTCTTCGAGCCCGCCTTTTCGAGGAAGGCGGCCAGCTCAAAGCGAACCTGCACCTGGTTGGCTACCTGATCGGAGGGCCAGGCGCCGTAAATCGCGCGATGGTAACCGGTGACGGCGTCCGCCGTTCTCTCCTGCTGAGCCGCGATCCTGGCCAGCCCGAGATTCGCGCGGCCGTTGGTGGGGTCCCGCCGCAGCACCTCCTCCAGGTATACGGAGGCTTCCTCGAGGCTGCCGGTGTTCACCAGCGTGAGGCCAAGGGCGAGCCGGTATTCGCGGTTATCGGGTGATACGGAAAGCGCGTTTCGAAACTGTTCGACGCCTTCCTGATTGCGGTCGTGCAGGACCAGGTCGTTGCCCGCCTTAAAGTACCGATCGGCCCTGGCCGCGCGCTCGGAACGGTAGTAATAATTCAGGAAACCCACCAGCAACAGCGCTCCGAGCGTGGCGGCGATCAGGCCCGGTAAGAACGCGCCCGAGCGGCGAGTCACTGAATGCGCCGGTTCGGGAGCCGCTTCTTCCGCCTCGGTCACACCATAGGCGCGCAGGATGCCGCTGAGAGAGACCTCGCCCCGCAGGTTGCGAAGATTGGTCCGGCTCACTACCGGCAGCACGTTCAGCTTGGCCTGCGCCATGTGTCTCAAGGCCGCATCGAGCGGCTGGTCCACGTGCACGTGAGGAAAGTTCTGCGCGGTGAGGGGCCCGCTGGAATCGTAGCCGGGCAGGATCTGGGCCAGCGCCCAGTTGCCGTGCCCCTCCGCCACATGCTTCTGCAATTGAGCCAGCGACACCATGCCCAGGAGGCCGTGTTCGCCCACCACCGGGGCGGCATTTCGCTCTTCATCGAGAGACCTGGCCGCTTCCTCCACCGTGACACTGCCGGAAAGAACGTGTTCGGCGGGAGTCAGTGCGGCCCAGACGACCGGCATCTCCTGTCGGTCCCGTGCTCCCGCGGCCAGGTGAATGCCATCCTGGTGTTGAAGAGCTTCATAGATCGGTTCGCGCTGCAGGCGGCTTGAGATGTAAAAGCTGATGAGGTTGGAAATCATGAGCGGCACGATGATGGAGTAATCGCGCGTCATCTCGAAGATCATGATGACGGAAGTGAGCGGAACGCGAACGATGCCGGCGAATGCCACTCCCATTCCCACCAGCGCGTAGGCGCCGACGCTGCCGGTATAATCCGGCAGCAGGTGGTGAGCCGCGCTGCCCGCCGCACCGCCCATCATTGCTCCAATGAACAGACTGGGGCCGAAGATGCCGCCCGCATTGCCCGTGCCGTAACAGGATGCGGTGGCGATGAGCTTGAGCGGCACCAGCAGGGCCATGAGTCCGAGCGCCATCTGGCCGTTTAATGCCAGGCTGACATTGCCATAACCGACCCCCAGGACTTGCGGCACAAACCATCCCATCACGCCCACCAGCAAGCCGCCAGCGGCCGGCTGTAGCCACTCGCTCCACTTGGGCAACTGCGTAAAGCGCCGCCGGATGAAGAGCAGCAGCTTGACGAAGCAGACCGAAACGATGCCGCCGACAACTCCCAAGGCGGCATAGAAGAGGAACTCGACGGGGTGGATGAGTTGATAGGCGGGGACGTGAAAGAGCGGTTCGTCGCCGAGGAGCAGGTGGAGAACGATCCACGAGGTGGCCGAGCTCAGCACGACGGAACCCAGCACCGGCGCGTGGAGATCGCCCATCACCTCCTCAAGCGTGAAGAGGACTGCCGCGACGGGGGTGTTGAAGGCAGCCGCCAGGGCCGCGGCAGCTCCGATGGGCACCAGCGCCCGGATCCGTTCCGGTCCCAGTCCCAGCCGCCGACCGAGGACCGATGCCAGACCCGATCCAACCTGGACCGACGGGCCTTCGCGGCCCAGCGCGATGCCGGTTGCCAGCGAGACCGAACAGCAGAAGAACTTCCCGACCACTGTCCGAAAGCTGATGAAGCCGTCGCGGAGGAACAATGCGGCCTTGGTCTGCGGGATGCCGCTGCCACGCGCGTTGGGGAAATAGCGGGAGAGCAGATACCCGGTGAAGAGAGCGCCAGCGACCGGCATCACCAGCCGCCGCCAGGCCGCGCCGCCCGCGGGGTACATCCGGGAACCGAGACTCTCAG
This sequence comes from uncultured Acidobacteriia bacterium, assembly GCA_903882645.1. Classification (GTDB taxonomy): domain Bacteria; phylum Acidobacteriota; class Terriglobia; order Bryobacterales; family Bryobacteraceae; genus BOG-224. Next base: position 4,366 of record CAIRXZ010000115.1, read on the forward strand.
TGACGTAGATGAAGGCCGCGACCACCAGGCCAACCACGGCTCCGATGATCAGAGTCAGGACCAGGATGACTTTGTCTTCGTGCTGGTGAAGCCATTCCGGGTCCGACCAGTTCTTGAGGCGGCGCTTCCAGCCGGAGTGTGACTCAAGCGAGGGCATGTCCGCAGAGATTCCCACAACTTACGTTTCAGGTTAACAAAGACGGGACGCGAAGGGAAGCGGCGTGCGCCGTCGGCCGCGGCCGGTCCTACCGTTTCTGGGTCAACAGCCACGGGTGTGTGAGGTCAAGAATCCGAAACGCGGCCAGTTTCACGCGATCGTTCACGAAGAACCAGGCCAATGCATAGCCCCACACCGCCAGCGCCCAACTCCAACCGATTGGAGTCATAAAGATTCCGTAGACCGCGATCACAGTCGCTATGATTTGGGTACCGACCACCGCCAGGAGCAGCACCGGAGCGGGACGGATGGACCAAAAGGGCCCGCGGGTTCGCGTGACGAAGATCGTCAGGTGTCCCGCAACCGAGAGCTTCAAGTACATGAGCGATTGAATCACGTCACGGGTCAGGTGAAATACGCGCTCTCCGAGATAAAACAGTCCGAAAGAAGCGATTACGCCGGCGACGCCCAGCGTGGTAGCGATTCCAAGCACATTGCGCATGTTCCAGGACTCCGGCTGTTCCGAGTAGCGCACATTGTCGTACGCAATGGATAGGATCGCGCCATCATTCAGGAGTGCGAGCAATACAATCATGACCGCCGTGACCGGGTAGAAGTTGAAAACCAGAATGGACAAGGTCATGAAGAGCAGCACGCGAATCGTCTCGGCAATCCGGTACGTGGCGTAGCTGTTCATCCGCTGGAAGATCTTGCGGCTCTCCTTGATCGCGTGGATGATCACCGAAAGGCCCGGCGTCAGCAAAACGATGTCCGCCGCCGCCCGGGCCGCGTCCGTCGCGCCCGATACGGCGATGCCCGCGTCCGCCTTCTTCAACGCCGGCGCATCGTTCACCCCGTCGCCGGTCATTCCGACGATGTGATGGCGCCGCTGCAAGACATCCACGATGTGGAACTTGTGTTCGGGGAACACTTGGGCGAAGCCGTCCGCGTTCTCGATGGACTCCGCCAACTGCGCGGTCTCATGGTGGCGGGTATCGCCGAAGCCGCTGGCATCCAGAATGTTCTGGCCCAACCCCAGTTGACCGGCGGTTTCCCGGGCGATGGCCAACTGATCCCCCGTGACCATCTTCACGTTCACACCCATCTGACGCGCCGTGGCGATGGTTGCCTTGGAATCCTCGCGGGGCGGGTCGAAAAGCGGGAGGACACCCAGAAACTGCCATTGCCCCTGCGCGTCCGACCGCGCCACGCCCAAGGAACGGAAGCCGCGCACTGCGAATTCGTTGATGGCTTTCTCGACCGCGGGGTTTACCTGCGCGGCATTGGCCGCCAGTTCCAAGATCACCTGCGGCGCGCCCTTCGTCACCTGGAACGTGTGCCCATCGGCGGTCTGAACGGTGGCCTCGGTGCGCTTGTGCACCGGGTCGAAGGGCTGGTAATGGACCACCTGGTAGCCCTCCAAAGCCTGATCGTTCTTCAGACCGCTCAGCACAGCCAGGTCGATGGTGTCCTGGTCTCCGGCGCGCGACGCCAGGGCGGCGCTGAGAATGACTTGCTCAGCTGCGATGCCGTTCACGCAAAACGGCTCACCCAGCGTCAACTTGTTCTGGGTCAGGGTGCCGGTCTTGTCCGAGCACAGCACGTCCATGCCGGCCAGTTCCTCGATAGCCGCCAGCCGGCTGACAATCGCCTGTTTCGCTGCCAGCGCGCGCCCCCCCACGGCCATCGTTACCGACAGCACCGTGGGCATCGCCACCGGGATCGCGGCTACTGTCAACACCAATGCGAATTGCAAGGTAGTAACCATCCGATCCCCGCGGAACAGCGCGACCACGAGAATCATGACGACCAGCACCACCGCCAGCGCGATCAGGTAGTCGCCGAGCTTCAACACGGCGCGTTGGAAATGGCTGACGGTGTGCGCCTCCTGCACCAGTTGTGCGGTCTTCCCGAAGTAGGTGTTCTGGCCCGTGCCATAGACCAA
>CAIRXZ010000116.1 GCA_903882645.1 uncultured Acidobacteriia bacterium
CGGCCGTGGCTATAAGAACATGCGTTACCTCCTATTGAAAGCACGCCGCATGGCCGTGACCAACACCGAATATGTCACTTTTCAGAAAACCAGGAAAGCCGCGTAGAATGCCACTTCTTACGAATTCCTGCGGAGAGCCCCAAAACCTAACAGCCGCCGCAACTCCGGTTTAGTGATATGACCGCTCTTGAATTCCTCGAGAGCCAGGGCTTCGAGCGCGCGCCGCGACAGATCGGCGCCGGATGCACTCATGCTCCTGGCGAGGTCGTCGGGAATCTGAACGGTCAGTTCCATGCTCTTTTACCCTACCGCACCGCCTGAATGTGGTCAACCGAACGGCCCGAAATCGCCTCAGTACCCATTATCCCGCAACTTCTCCACCGTCAGCCGTTCCTTCAAGTCCAACTTGCCCAGCAGCTTAGCCACGTGCTTGGCCAGGATGTCGCACTCCAGGTTGAGGCGCGCGCCGGGGCGGTAGCCGGCCAGCGTCGTATTGCGCCAGGTGTGGGGAATGATGGCGGCCGAAAGCGTGTCCGCTTCAAGCGCGGCGATGGTCAGGCTGATGCCGTCTATGGCGATCGAGCCTTTGTAAACCAGGAAGGGGTCGAGATCCGCGGGCACGCGGACGCGCAGCCACCAGTTCTCCTCTCCTAGCGCTTCGAGCGACAGGAGTTCGCCGGCGCCATCCACGTGGCCCTGCACGATGTGACCGCTCAACCGGCCGCTGGGCGCGAGCGGACGTTCCAGATTGACGCGCGAGCCGGCGCGCAGGGCGCCCAGGTTGGTGAGCCGCAGGGTTTCGGGCGCCAGATCGGCGGAGAACGAACCGGGCCGCAAGTCCACCGCCGTCAGGCACACGCCGTTGACCGCGATGCTTGCGCCCTCCGCCATGTCCCCGCGGACGGTCGAGCAGCGCACCGTCAGACGGGCCCCCGCTCCGCGCGGCGCCGCCGATTCCACCGTTCCCAGCTCCTCAATGATTCCGGTGAACATCCAGGTATCCTTCCACGGCGAATTCATCGGGTGGGATTTGGTGAATCGTGACGTTGTGTATGCGGATGGCGTCGGACCGGCGGCGGCGGCCGATTCCGCCAGCCAGCGGGAGGGCTTCCAGACCTCCCAGGATCTTGGTCCCGTAATAGAAGAAAATGCGGTCCACCAGCCCGCTTTCGAGCGCCGTCCAATTGACTTTGCTGCCGGCCTCGATCGTCAGCGACAGATACCGCTCCCTGGCGAGCCACTCGACGGCGCTGCGCAAATCGGCGCGGCCGCCAGGCCCGTCGAAAACCAGCACGCGGATGCCCCGGTCTTCGAGCGCCTTGCGCCGCTCGGGGGAGGAAGCCGAAGTGGTCACCGCCGCCACGTCGCCGCCGGCGCTGCGCGCCATTTTGGAATCGAGCGGCAGGCGCAGGCGCGAGTCCATCACGATGCGCATCAGCGGCCGGCCGCGGGCCAAGCCGGTCCGGTCCGTCAGCAGGCAGTCGTCGGCCAGCACTGTGCCGATGCCGGTCAGGATCGCGCCGGAATCGTGCCGCAACTGCTGCACGTGGGCGCGGGCGCGCTCGCTGGTGATCCAGCCCTGGTTGTCGTCCGGCGCGGAGATTTTTCCGTCGAGGGTGATGGCCGCCTTGAGCGTGACCAGCGGCCGTCCCGTGCGCATGAAGTGCAGGAATGGCTCGTTCAGCTTCTCCGCCTCGGCGGCGAAATCGGCGGCCATCTCGACTTCGATTCCGGCCTCGCGCAGCTTGCGAAAACCCGCCCCCGCCACCAGCGGATTGGGGTCTTCCATAGGCACCACCACGCGCGTGACTCCGGCTTCGATCAGCGCGGCCGCGCAGGGCGGCGTGCGGCCCTGGTGCGCGCACGGCTCGAGGTTGATGTAGAGCGTGGCGCCGCGCGCGCGGTCCCCCGCTTCCGCCAGCGCGATCGCCTCGGCGTGGCGCCGCCCCTCGTAGGTATGGAAGCCGCGGCCCACCACCTCCCCATCGCGCACCAGCACGGCCCCCACCATCGGGTTGGGACTGGCCAGCGCCCGGCCGTTTCCCGCCAGGGCCAACGCTTCGCGCATGAATGCCGGTGTCATTTTTCGAACAGCGATTCGATGAACTTCCCGGCGTCGAACGGCAGCAGGTCGTCCGCCTTCTCGCCCACGCCCACGTACCGTATGGGCAGATCCAGCTCGCGCGCGATGGCCACCACGATGCCGCCCTTCGCGGTGCCGTCGAGTTTGGCCAGCACGATGCCGGTTACGCGGGAGCTCTCCGTGAACTTGCGCGCCTGCTCCAGCCCGTTCTGGCCGGTGGTGGCGTCGAGCACAAGGAGCACTTCGTGCGGCGCGCCGGGAATCGCCTTGGCGGCGGTCCGGCTCATCTTTTGCAGCTCCGCCATCAGGTTCTCCTTGGTTTGCAGCCGGCCGGCGGTATCCACAATCACGCAATCCACGCGCCGCGCGCGGGCCGCCTGAAGCGCGTCGAAGAGCACCGCGCTGGGATCGCTGCCCGGGCCCTGGCGGATCACGGGGGTCCCGGTGCGCTCGCCCCAGATCTCGAGCTGCTCGATGGCCGCCGCGCGAAAGGTATCGGCCGCGCAAAGCAGCGTCGAACGCCCTTCGTTCCGAAACCGCTGGGCCAGCTTCCCGATGGTGGTGGTCTTGCCCGAGCCGTTGACGCCCACGACCAACACCACCGCGGGCGGCTCCTCGACGCGGACTGGCGCGCGCTCGCTGGCCTGAAGGATCTCGAGCAGGCGCTCGCGGATCAGGCCCCGCAGTTCGGCTGCGTCGTCCAACTGATGCCGGGCCACGCGCTGGCGGATGCGCTCCAGGATCTCGTTCGTGGTCCGCACGCCGATATCGGCGGAAAGAAGCGTGAACTCCAGTTCGTCGAGCAGATCCGCGTCGATTTCCTTCTTGCCCTGGATCGCGTCTTCAAGCGCGGAAACCAGTCCGGCTCGCGTCTTCTGGACCCCGCTTTTGAGCTTCTCCAGCAGGGACGGCTCTGGCCCGGCGGCGCCGAACAGCGTTTGGATCATTTTTCATCCATTCTAGCAGCGCGGCGAGTTACAATACCGTGGTGGCGGGGCGGCCTACGTAGCATGGCGAATCGGATAAAGACCTTCTTTGAATCTTTGATCTTCGCCGGATTGAAGCCCGGCGGGGGCGCGCAAGCGCCAAGGCGCGGCCGGTTGGGGCCGCTGCGAGAGAAGATCGAGCGCTTTCTTTCCGGCGGGCGCGCGCCCTCGGATCCGTTCTATCTCAGCAATCGCTCCTGGAAGCAGAAGCTCAGGCTGGCGGTCGGAATCGCCGTGCCGGGAGCGCTGCTGCTGGGCGCCTTGGCCCTGGTCTTCACCAACGTCTACGCGCCCACCGCGGCGCCTCCCAAGGAGACGCCCGCCTCGGAGATTCTGGCGAAGCTCTTGCCGAACCTGGAGAAGACCATCCAGCTCGACAAGTACCCGGACGCCGAGTTTGTCGAGCTCCGCGTCCGGCGCGATGGCCCGCGAGCTCTTGTGGGCGTGCTCCGGAACAAGACCGATCGCGTCATCTCGGTGGAGTTCGACGCCGACCTGGCGGACCTGAACGGCGCGCGCGTCGGCTCCATCACCAAGCGCGTGGAGAAGGCCCCGGCGAAGGGATTGATCTCGTTCGAGTTTCCCCTCGACAATGCCGATGCGGCCGTGGTGTTCATCCGGCGCATGCGCACGGCGCAATAGGCGCCCGGCCCTTATTTTGACCCGGGCGGCGCGAAGAAGCCCTCGGGCTTGAACGATTCGATCCGCCATCTCTTGCCGGTCTTGACGACCCGGATCTCGACGCGTTCCTCGCGCCGCGTGGAGGCGATCCGCGGGGAGGCCGTGGGATCCTGCAGGGTTACGAAGGCAAGCTGCCAATCCGCCTGGATCTCGCGCGTCCGCTCGTCGCCTTCGTTCGCAACCAATTCGATGGTGGAGCGCGGCTCCCACTCGCGCGCCAGCGCGGTTGCGTCCACGCGGAGCCTCTCGTAGCCGGGCATGCCCGGATCGAAATACGAAAGGAAGCCGGGCGCGTCCCCCTCAAAGAGCGCGGACGCCGCGTCGCTCAGCAGATCCCAGGCTTCTTTCGCGGCATCGGCGCGGAGCGTCAGTGCGAAGGGAAGCGCAAGCAGCATCCGGCGCGTCATCTCAGGTCCTGTAACTGGCGTTGATCCTAATATAGCCTTCGGTGAGATCGCAGGTCCAGAAACGAGCGGAACCTTTGCCCTTTCCGCGCACGGTGACGCGGATTTCGCATTCGGGCGCGGCCAGGCGGGCCTTCAGCTCGGGCTCGGAAAACGGCGCGGCCAGCCCGCCGCGGCACACCAGCACCCCTTGCATGCGTACATCGGTCTTCCAGGGGTCGAACGCCACCCCCGCGTTGCCCGCGGCGGAAAGGATGCGGCCCCAATTGGGGTCGGCCCCGGCTATGGCGGTCTTCACCAGCGGGGAATTGGCGATCGCGCGGGCCATGCGCGTCGCGGCGCCGGTGGTGGGCGCGCCCGCAACGTCGATGGTGACGAACTTCGTAGCCCCTTCGCCATCGCGCGCGATGGCCTGCGCCAGCGCGGCCATGACGCCCGCGATCTCCTCCTCGACGGCGGCGAGTTCCTTGGAATCCGGGCGCACGCCGGAAGCTCCGTTGGCAAGCAGCGCCAGCGTGTCGTTGGTGGAGGTGTCGCCGTCCACCGAGAGCCGGTTGTAACTCCGCTCCACGCCGCGTTTCAGCATGGCGCGCAACGCCGCGGCCGGGATTTGGGCGTCGGTCATGACGAACCCCAGCGTGGTCGCCATTTGCGGATGGATCATCCCGGAGCCTTTGGTCATGCCGGCGATATGGATCTTGCCGCGGCGCAGCTTCACGCCGGCGAACGCGGTCTTGGGCACGAGGTCCGTGGTCATGATGGCGCGCGCGACGTCGTCGAAGCGGTCCGGACGGAGACCGGCGGCCAGGCGCGGCAGAGCATCGACGATCTTCGCGGCTTCCAACTCGACGCCGATCACGCCGGTCGATGCCGGCAGCACCTGCGCCACCGGAATCCGCAACAGCTTGGCCGCCGCTTTGCACGCGGCCAGCGCCACCCGGCTGCCGGTACGCGTGGCGCAGTTCGCGTTGCCGGCGTTCGCCAGGATCGCTCCGGCCAAGCCTCCGGAGAGCTTCAAGTGCCGCCGGCTGAGCGTTACCGGGGCGGCCTGCACGCGGTTCCGGGTGAAAACGGCCGCCGCCGTGGCGGGGAGTCCGCTCACGATCAGAGCCAGATCGTCCTTTTCCACCTGCCGTATGCCGGCGTAGGTGGCGGAGTACAGGTATCCAAGCGGTAGGTTCAAGTGGTCGGGCCTCCTAAAACATCGGATTCGGTAAGGCGATGCCCGTTGGCGAAATCCGCGCCGGACATGCGGCGGCGGCCTTCGAGCTGGACTTCAATGAGTTCGAGCGCTCCGAGGCCGCAACCTACGGTGAGCGGCTTCAGGTTCGCAAAGCGGCCGGGTTGACCGGGCGGCAGCGCCGTCACGCGCGTCCGCCAGACGCGCAGGGTCTGGCCGCGAAACGCCGTGTACGCTCCCGGCCACGGTTGCAGGCCGCGGACGCGGTCGTGGATCGCCTCGGCGGGCTGGCGCCAATCGATGAGGCCGTCTTCCTTTTTGAGCAGCGGAGCGTAGCTGGCTTGCGCCGGATCTTGCTTGCGCGGCGCGGCGACTCCCGCCTCCAGGCCGTCCAGCGTTTCGATAAGCAGGTCCGCGCCCATCGCCGCCAGCCGGGCGCCCAGTTCGATCGCGGTTTCTTCCGGCCCGATCGCCGTTTCCCGATCGAGCAGCATGTCCCCCGTGTCCAGGCCTGCGTCGATCCGCATGGTCGTGACGCCGGTCCGCGTCTCGCCATGGACGATGGCCCACTGGATCGGGGCGGCGCCGCGATACTTCGGCAGCAGGGAAGCGTGGACGTTGACGATGCCAAGAGGCGGGATATCGATAATCGATTGCGGGATGATCTGGCCGTACCCGATCACCACCATGGCGTCCGGCGCGAGCGAGCGAATCAGTTCGAGGGCTTCCGGCCGCCGGATGCGCTCCGGCTGATGGACCGGAATCCCGAAGCGAAGCGCCGCCTCCTTCACCGGGGGAGGCGCGTCGCGCTGGCCGCGGTTGCGCGGGCGGTCCGGCTGCGTCACCACGGCGATCACTCTGCGCCCGACCGCCACCAGCTTCTCCAGGCTGGGGACCGCGAAGACCGGTGTTCCGAGAAAAACCAGGCGCATGGACGCCGCCTAGCCCCAATCGCCCGCGCGCTGCATCTTCTTGATCTTGCGCTTCATCAAGTCGCGCTTCAGGGCGCTGATGTGGAGGATGTAGAGCCGGCCGTCGAGGTGCTCGGTTTCGTGCTGGAATGCGCGCGCCAGCAGATCCTCGCCGGTCTTCTCGTAGAACTCGCCCTTGGCGTCCTGGGCGCGGATGGTGACGCGATTGCCGCGCCGCACTTGCTCGCGGAATCCCGGAATGCTCAGGCAGCCCTCCTCGCCGACCTGCTTGCCTTCCACGCGCAGGATCGTGGGATTGATCAGGACCAGCTTGTCCTCCGGCTTCTGGCCGTTCGAGACGTCGATGACCGAGATCTTCTTCCCGATGCCTATCTGCGGCGCCGCCAGGCCCACTCCCTTGGCCGCGTACATGGATTCGAACATGTCCTCGATGAGCTTGTGCAGCTCCGGGGTATCGAACTCGGTCACGTTCGCGGCCTCGCGTTCGAGCACCGGGTCGCCGAACTTCACGATCGGGTAGATCATAGCCTCAGAAGTTTCTCACCTGTTGCAGATAGCCTTCGAAGTTGCGCCGCGTCTCGGCGAGGGAATCGCCGCCGAATTTCTCGAGGAACGCCTGGGCCAGCGCGATGGCCGTCATGGCCTCTCCGATGACGCCCGCCGCCGGAACCACGCAGACATCCGAGCGTTCGTAGGCCGCCAGCGCCGGCTCGCGCGTTTCCAGGTCCACCGATTCGAGCGGCCGGCGCAACGTGGAAATCGGCTTGAGAAATCCGCGCACCACCACGTCCTGGCCGTTGGTGATGCCGCCCTCCAATCCTCCGGCGCGGTTGGCGCCGCGCGTGAAGCGCCGCTCCGCGCGGTCGTAATGGATCGTGTCCTGAACCTTGGAGCCGAAACTCGCCGCGCCCTCGGCCGCGCGCCCGACCTCCACTCCCTTCACCGCCTGAATCGAGACGATGGCCTGGGCCAGGCGCCCGTCGAGCCGCGAATCCCAGGTGGCGTGCGAGCCAAGGCCCGCGGGAACTCCGTGCGCCACCACTTCAAATACGCCGCCGATGGTGTCGCCGGCGCCATAGGCCTCATCCACCACCTCTTTCATGCGGGCTTCCACCGCCGGATCCACGCAGCCGAGCAGCACGTCGTTCTTCCGGCTGAGCGCCACGAGCTCGGGCCACTCCACCGCGCGCTCCAGCTTCACCGCGCCCACCGCCACGACATGGCTGAGGACCTCGATGCCGAACGCGCCGAGCAGAGCCTTGGCCAGCGCCCCCACCGCTACGCGGGCAGCGGTTTCCCGCGCGCTGGCGCGCTCCAGGACGTAGCGCGCGTCGTGGAAATTGTACTTGATGGCGCCCGCCAGGTCGGCATGGCCGGGCCGCGGACGGGTGACGGGCCGGCGCTTGTCTTCGGCGCCGCCGGCGTCCTCCACCGGCAGCGCCTCGGTCCAATTCTGCCAGTCCTTGTTGCGGATCAGGACCGCGATCGGCGAGCCGATGGTGTGGGAATGGCGCACCCCGGCGACGATTTCCGCCCGGTCGGTCTCGATCTTCATGCGGCCCCCGCGCCCGTAGCCCTGCTGGCGGCGCCACAGCTCGCGGTTGACGGCCTCAATCGAGATAGGTATGCCGGCGGGGAGTCCTGCAAGCGTGGCCACGAGGCATTCGCCGTGGGACTCTCCAGCGGTCTCAAATCGCAACATGCGGAAAGAAGTCCTTATCGTAGCAGACTGGGGGAACTCGTTGCGGGCGTGCGGGTTAGGCCGGGGCGGGTTAGCCCAACTTCCACATAATTGAGGGCGCGGCCCTGCGGAATCAATCAGTTGCGTGGTCGTTCAGTGACTATGCGGCTCCCTACCGGCTCGATAATGATTTCCGGAATCCTCAGCACTTGGTAGATCGCCTTGTGCGC
>CAIRXZ010000117.1 GCA_903882645.1 uncultured Acidobacteriia bacterium
CCCAACCGAAAGAAGCGCAGATCGTTCCCACGGGCTGCTTGGCATCGTCGTCACAGCTTTCCCGCCCGCAAGGAGTCCCAATGAGCTATTTAAGTGGCATTGGGCGAAAGCGCCTGCCCCACCCGCCTGCAGATCCTTCGGCAGCAAGGTGGGGCAGGCGCTTTCGCCTGCCAGTTTCTCAGAGCCGCTCACTTGGCGCTCAAACGCACCACCGAGATCGAGTACGGCGCGAACGTGCGGGTGAAGCTCGATGCGAAGCCCTCCGCCTCGGACGACACCGGCACAATCTTTGTGGGCGCGGTAATCGAGTTGGTGTCATCCGGCGCGCTGGCGCTCATCGTCACCACTTTGCCCTTAGGCTCCACGGCGGTCACGCCGCGGATCTCGATGCGCACCGGTTGAGGCGCGCCCGCCCGGTTCACGACCTTCAGATAGATCGCGCCGGTCTTGGTGTCGCGCGTCGCGCTCGAGAACAGCGTCGGGACCTGCTGCGCCGGAGGCGGAGGCGGCGCCGGCGCGTCCGGCGCCCCGCGGCGCCCGCCCGCGGGCGGCTGCCACGTTCGCGTGGGGACGCCTTGCTCCTCGATCGGCAGCACTACGTCTCCGATGTAGTTGGTGAACATCTTCTGCGCGTAGTACGGCGGCGATCCGTAGCTGTGCAGCGCATCGAATCCGATCAGGTCCGTAGCCCATTGCATGCCGCCGGGGTTCACGTTGACGAACAGCGGCGCGTAGGACGACATGACCACCAGGTCTGAGTTGCGCTCCAGGCCCGCCAGCCACGCGGCGTCGCCCAAGGCCGCGCTCATGTTGCCCGTCGGCGAGCCCACGCGCGTGGCGTACTCGCCCACGAAGACCTTCGGGCCGGTGCGCGGCCGCTTGTCGTAATCGTGCGCGTGGGAGGCCATCTCGTCCTCCGACCTCCGGTAGTAGTGCTCGTCCACGATGTCGGGAACGCGCGTTCCGGCGGCGGTCGAAGAGATCACCTTGATCTTCGGGTACTTCGCCTTGATGGCGTCGAAGAATTGCGCGAACCGGCCCTCGTAGCTGCCCTGTTCGCGGTCGAACTGGTCCTCGTTCCCCACCTCCACGCATTCCAGATGGAACGGCTCGGGATGCCCGTCTTTGGCGCGGCGCGCGCCCCAGGTGGTGGTCTTGTCTCCGCTGACGTACTCGATCTCGTCCAGCGCGTCTTGCACGTATGGCGCGAGGTCCGGCCCGGCTTTCACCCGCACTTGCCGCAGCGAGTATCCGGCGTACACGCCCATCACCGGCTGCATGCGCAGATCCTCGCACCACTCCAGGAATTCCAACAGGCCCATGCCGTCCGAGGACCAGTACCTCCAGGCATCGTCCATGTGGCCCGGCCGTTCGGATATGGGGCCGAGCGTCTTCTTCCAGTCGAAGCGCGTCTCGATGGTATTGCCTTCGAGATAGTTGCCGCCCGGGAAGCGCAGGAACGCCGGCTTCATATCCGCCAGAATTTGCATGATGTCCTTGCGGTTTCCGTTGGGCCGGTTGTTGAACGTGGGCGGAAACAGCGAGACCGCGCTGAACCAGATGGTCCCTTTGCCGGCGCAGGAGATCAGCAGGTGGTTCTTGGCCGATACCGGCGTTCCGGCCGCGCTGTTCAACGCCAGCTCGTATTTCTTCCAGGCGCCCGTTACCGCGGCAACCCGCGCGCTGGCATAAACCGCGCCACCCTCGTTGGCCACCAGCGACACCGTGAGCGGTCCCCTGAAATCCGGGCTTGCCTTGGCATAGAACGAAGCCCGGTACTTCGTATTCGGCTGTAGCGGGATGCCCCAGAAGCCCTCATTGGCGATTCCCGCGCGCTGCGCGCCGCCGGCCTGCGTGACCGTCAGTTTCAGGCTGGTTCCGATGGCGTCGTTCAACGGCTGGGAGGGATCGAGCGCCATGGACGCCGCGCCGCCGCCTTCCTGCACCAGTTGCCAATGGACGGGTTCCTTGGCGTCTTCCTTGAAGCTGCGGTTGCGCACCAGCTCCCCGTACAGCCCGCCGTCGTAGGAGAAGTTGATCTCCTCGGTCATCAGGCCGAACAGCATCGGGCTGACTCGCGCCCCCGGTTTTCCGGCGTCGATCTGAATGAAAGGGACTGACCCCGGCGTTTGTCCCGGCAAACCTCCGGGCGCCATCAATTGCAACGCGATGGCCGTGATAACGGCTGGACCTGCTGCGTTTCGGATCTTCATATGTGGCTCACGGCAAGTGTATCGCCGGGCACGCCGCATATCAAGAACCGCCGGAATTCCGGGTTCCTGGCGGGTCACCGTGCCGGCCTTCCATCATGGAAACGGCGGGCTTGCGCCGGGGGACCCCACGTCAAGACCCTCGAAAGCCGGCCGGTAAATTGAAATCTTACAATTATCTGTTGCAAATCGCTTAAGTATGCCGTAGGATTGATAGAGTTTTCAAGGGCCTGGGGGTGGCAACTTGTGGGTATGGGCGACCTGATCAAAGCTCTGGGTGACTATCTCGATTTGGGGAAGCGCGTGGTTAACACGGTCCCCGGATTGGTGATGGCTTTCGCCTTGGTCCTCTTGCTCTCCTCGCCTCCGGACTACTTTCAAAGCCAGTTTCTGTTACAGAAGAGGGATGGTGCGCGGAGTGAGCTGTCAAAGGCTCGGGCTGAGTTGGGGAGCCTGACTCAAGCAAAGGCGATCGCGGACGGCGGCAAGGCCTACGCTTCCGACCAGTTGGGGCGCGCCAAGGAGTGCCGTTCGGCCCAGCCGCCCAAGGGCTGCCCCGATGAGCCTGTGGATCTGCAACCGCTGTTCGTGCAGGAAGCGGAGAAGATCGGCCAGGTGAGCGTTCTGCAAAACCAGATCGACGCCAAGACCGCTGAACTAAACTCGCGGCAGACGGAGCTCAACAGTTGGAACACGCGAGTCTGGAGTTCCGAGGATTTCCAAAAGTTCATGAATAGCGGCTTGACAGGGTGGCTGCTGTTCGGCTTGCTGGGAATGGCTATCGGGACGGTCCTCGATCCTTTGAACAAGGCCCTTTTCCTGCAGTGGCTCCCGGGACTGGCGGGCGATAAGGGACTGTCCGGCGGTCCGGGACGGCTCCCAAGCATCGTGCATCCGCCCAAGGATAAGTACGCGCCCGATGTGGATAAGCCGCCCCAGTACTACGTCGGCTCGGGCGTGGTGACGCAGCCGGAGTATGACGGTCTGGTGAGCGATTACTATCGCTGGAGCGAAATCAGCATCGGTATGATTCTGCCGGTTCTCGTTTTGGCGGTTGGGGCGATTCAGTGGTGGAGGCGCGGTCATGGCGATTTACCGCCGGTGTGGCTGTGGATCGCCATTTTCGGAACCGCGCTGACGATCGCGGTGTGTCTCTTCATCGTCGGGCTGCGCCGCTACCGCGACTTTCAATTGCAGGTGAATATGTTTGTCGCGGGCCGCCTGGACCAGCGCAAGCAACAGTTGGAGGCCCAAAAGACCAAGGTGGATCTGACCGCCCTGAACCAGCTTGTCTTTGAAGCCAAGCACCTGATCGAGAAGATTCACCCAAGGCGGAAGATTCAGTAGTTGCCGTGCAGCTACTCGTTGGCTCCAAAGTCCGTTTGTTAAGCAGTTTCGGCCAGGATGGATTGGACGCGCTAGCTCCCGCCCTGGACCGGTACAGCGCGGCGCTCCTTGCCCGGACGGGAACTCGTTCCACTCCGATTTATCCCGACGATCCGGACAGCGTCCAATCCTACGGCGTCGCTCCGGCCACCTCCGGAGACGGCTTCGCACTGGCGGAAGTGCTGCGACAGATCTTCGCCGCGACGGGGTCGGAGTTCACCAGCGTCTTGATTCTTGGGGGCCCCGACCTGTTCCCTTTGGTGACCATCCCAAACCCGGTGCATGCGCTCCCCGGGTTTCAGGCCGATCCGGATACCGACATACCGACCGACAACTACTACGGAGCGGCCGGGCGGCTCCTGAAAGACGTACTGGCGCCTGCGCTCGCCTGCGGCCGTCTTCTGCCATCCGGATCGTCGGCGGCGGACCTCGTGGCGGCTCTGGATCGGTTGACCGCCATGCATGCCAATCACCCCGGCTCGGATGGCAGCCTCGCGGTATCCGCGGCGATCTGGAGCGCCGACACCCGGAGTGTGGTCGCGCCGGTTGCAATGCCCGCCGACATCCAACTGGCGCCCGACTACCAGATTGCCGCCGCCGGGGCGCCCTATCGGGACCTGCGGAAACGCTTCTTGCATTTCAATCTGCACGGGTTCCTGTCCGAGAGCGCGTGGAGGGGTGAGGCCGCCTGGGGCGCGCCGCGGTGTTTGAACCCTGAGTCCTTTCGGGACAACTACGTGGCCGGTTCGGTGATCTTTGCGGAAAACTGTTACGGGGCTCATATCGTTGGCAACACGCCGGACAGTTCGTGCGCCCGCAAGGCGGTGGCGCAGGGCGCGGCGTCGTTTGCCGGTTCGACTACTTATGCCTGGGGACTCTCCAGCCTGGACGATCCGCTGAAACTCGCCAACGCCGATTTGCTGGCCAACCTGTTCTGGATGGGAATTCATGCCGGAAAACGTGCGGGTGTCGCGCTGCGCGACGCCAAACGGCAATTCCTGCGGCAAGCTCTGGCGAAGGGCAATGTCACCCAACTCGAGTATAAGACTCTATTCCAATTCCTACTGCTAGGAGACCCATGTCTGTGATACCTCGCGCCGCTGTTCGATTTCTGTTCTGTGGGGCAGTCCTATTCTCCACGCTGGTCCCCAATGGCTCCGCCGCCCCGAAGGCCAAGCCCTCGCAAACCGTCCGCGGGCTGGCCTACGATGTCAAAACGAAGAAGCTCTACTTCTGTGACAGGATATCCACGTGCTCGGTCCCATTCGATCCGGGTGCGCATTTCTTCCGCACGGGGGATGTCCTGGTTCTGCGGGTTCTTCGCGCCAAACTGTTGACACAGTACTCCGTTCAAGTCGACAAAGTGGCCGTCGCGGAGTACACGCCGGTCATCCGAGGCATGGATGACGCGGCCCCCGGCAGCGCCATTACCCAATCGGGCAAAGGCAGTGTCGACGACATTACAAAGAACGGCATCGAGCCTATGTCACTGGCGGATTATCGGAAACTGTCGGCCAAAGACCTCGGCGACAGGCTGGCGGACATGCAGACAAAGATACGGGCGATCGATGACATTGAGGTGAAGACTCTCTTGTCCTTGCCGAAATCGCCGGTTGCGCTGAAGACCATTCCGGGCAACTCGCTATCGGACATGCTCACCTTCGCCGCCGATCTGAAAATGGACATTGACGCGGCGCTCAACCAGAACCCTTACAAAGATGCCGACGGGTTTGACGCCTTGGCGCAGCGCACGGACGCCCTGGGCAAAGCGGTGAAAGCTCTTAAGCCCGACGACCCGAACGTGGCGACGCTCGCGGAGGCGAGCAGACAATGGCGGATCTATCGTCACAACCTGGATGAAGCGAACAAGCTGGATTCCGCGAAGACGCCAAGCGTTGCCGGCCAATTGGAGCGGCTCACCCGCTCCAACGATGCCGACATTTACGAGATGCAGGCGCCCATCTTCGACGGTATGAACCGCCTCTTCCTGCAAGCGGAGCAAGCCGAGCCGGTCGATATCTCCCTGGGAACATTCGATGCGAACTACCAGGTGTTCTTCCATCTGTACGAAAAGTCCTAGGGCTGTATCGGAAACGCTCCGGCTGACATGACCCTCGGGCGCGCGCGCAATCCTCGGGGCCGGAGCGTTTTCGATAGAGCGACTTGAAGTGAGCCGTTTGGTAGGGAAATTGCTTATTGGGTTTTGAATC
>CAIRXZ010000118.1 GCA_903882645.1 uncultured Acidobacteriia bacterium
ACACGCTGAAGGTGTGGGACCTGGAGACCGGCCGCGCGCTGCGCACCCTCGATGGCCACTCTGCTTCTGTCTATGGCGTGGCGGTGACGCCGGACGGGAAGCGGGCGGTTTCCGCCTCTGGGGACCACACGCTGAAGGTGTGGGACCTGGAGACCGGCCGCGCGCTGCGCACCCTCGATGGCCACTCTGCTTCTGTCTATGGCGTGGCGGTGACGCCGGACGGGAAGCGGGCGGTTTCCGCCTCTTGGGACAACACGCTGAAGGTGTGGGACCTGGAGACCGGCTTGGTCATCGCTGCATTCCATTGCGACGGGTCCGCGCGTTGCTGCGCGTTCGCCGATGAGCGGCGCATCGTTGCCGGCGACACGGGCGGGCGGGTGTACATCATCGCGCTGGAGGAGTAGGGCCGGAAATGACCCCATTTTCAACCTGGACGGAAAGTGGTATTGTTCCTGGTGGTTGGGCGACACGATGGTACGCTGTTCCCACATACTGTGCCTGGGGCTGTTGCTGAGCCTCGCGGGCCCGGTGGCCGGGTGGCAGGCCGATCCGGGGCTGCAAATCGACAAAATCCGGCTGGCGGATACCAGCGCGGAGGTGACGTTCGAGACCCAGCCCGGGATGGAGGATCCGGACGCCGCGTCCGAAATCCGGGACGAACCGCGGCCGGTGTCCCGCTCCACCTTCGATGACCGGTACACGCTCTTCTTCCTGCCCTCCAAGGCCAAAGCCCAGAATGGCGGGAGCTACGTTTCTTACGACTTCCTGGTAGCCGCAAAGGCACAGCCCGCCAAGTACACCCGATACCGGGTGGCCGCAATGCCGATAGGGTCGTTTCTCGACAACAGGAGTGAAACCGGGTTCCACATCGGCGCCTCCGAAGGGCGCATCGAGATCCCGATCTACTGCCCGGGCCGGCCGAACCTGATCGAGGTGGTTCAGGCCGCCGGTCTGACCAAGGTGGCGATCGCAGGCCAGTCCATTACGGTGAGCCTCAAGAATCTCAGCGGCCTGGGTCTGCTGGTTCGCGTGAACAAAGCCGACGGCCCGGGGTTGACCGCGAGGCCTCCGGATCCCACACACTGGTACGCCCTCAACCCCTCCGGAAAAAAGGAGTTGAGCCTGGATGTCAAACCCTCCGTGTTGCGCGCGCTCACAGCCACGTACGCGCCCGCCTCCACCGACTCTCCGCACGGGCGCCTGAACCTCGACCTGGAATGCAAATTCAGCGACACCAATTCAGTCGAGCTCGAGCCGGTCTCCGCGACTCTTCCGCTGGAGTTCGAGCCCTCGTTCTGGCATCTGGGGGAAGCGGTGACGATGGGAGTGTTCGTGGGCTGGATCTTCTGCGCGCTGGTCTCGGCGATCACGGGGTACCGGCAGACGGCCGGGATCGGCAAGCTGCTGGCCAAGCTCGCGGTCGGGGCGCTGTTGGGCTGGATACTGGACATCGTCAGCGCGGTGACGAACTCGAGGCTGGTCCTGTTCGACTTTGACGTGAACCCCACCAGATTGGCGCCGGCATTCCTGCTGGGGGTGATCAGCGGCGTGTTGGGCGCCTGGTACCTGGACCGGGTGGTCAGCTACATCGAGGAACTCAAGAACAAGGCGAAGCCGCCGGCCAGCGCCCCAGTGGCGCCAAATCCATGAAACTCAATGTATGCTTGCGGTATTTTCTGGCTGCCCTGATCTCAGCCGGGGCGGCGGGCAACGCACTGGCCGGCGGCAGGATCATCGCCCTGGCGCGCGGCGGCGGACCCAACGGGATGGCGGCGTTGGACGAGCTCGGCGCGCTGTGGGTCTTGGGCGGCGATGCCCGGAGCTTCCAAGGCGCCAGACAGGCGGGTCAGGTTCCGAACGGACTCTCGCCGAATGACATGACGGTGTTCCCGGCGGGCGGCACGGAATACGCCGCGGTCACCGTGGCGGGCAGGCTCAACCCGCCCTTGCCCGCGTCTCTACAAGTATTCGACATCATACGGGGCGGCAAGCCGCAGATGGTGACTCTGGGCCCGGGAATCTTCACAGGGCTTGTCTACGATCCATCGCGGAAGCGCGTTCTGCTGGCCGAAGCCCGCCGGCTAGCGGTGTTCGAGGCCGGGCCGATTCCCTCGGGCAGCCCGCGAGTCCGCAGCCTGGGCAAAGATATCGGCGCGATGAAAGCGATCGGCGCGCTGGCGCTGGACAGCGATGCGCAACGGCTGTACTGCGCCGACCCGGTGGGAGGCGCCGTCTATGCAATGGACCTCGGAACAGGTCGGTACAAGCTGGTGGTTCAGCAGCTCGGCGAGGTCTGCGCGCTGTGTCCGGACTTGCCGCACGGGCGGTTGTACGCCGGGGATTGCGCGCGGGGCCGGGTCTGGGCCATCCGGCTGAATCCGCCGGCCAAGGCGGAGCCCTTCGCGACGGGCGTGAAACTGAGAGAGCCCGACGGTCTGGCGATGGATGCGGCGGGGAATCTCTGGATCGCGGATGCCTGGTCGGGTCAGATCCACGTGGTGGCTCCGAACGGCCAGTTGTTGCGGACGGTGACGAGATAGAGCGGCCGGCCGCGGCGCCAAGGCCCCGATTCAGGAAAAAGAGACCCAAGTTTCCCGCGCCAGCCGGGTTCCAGGTGTACAATTGCACCCAGTAAAGGAGAATCCATGCCCGCCAAAGCAGCGAAAAAGGTCCCGAGCGGCGCGCCCGCGCCTAATCCGGGGTTTGCGACCGCCTCCAAGGGGGGGCTGAAGGTCGCCGCGTACCGCGGCGACGGCTCGATCCTGCTGGCGTTCAACCTGGACAAGAAACCCACGGCAGGGTTTGCCGGATTCGCGGTGCGGTGTACGCCGCCGAATGGGAAAGCCTTCTGGCTTAAGAACCGCCTGAATTTCAGCGATGCGGTTACCGCCCAGACCACGCCGGCCCAGCGGCAGGCGATCGCCACACCGAGCAACGAAGCGCCCTACCAGAAATTCCGGTGGGCGGATTTTTCTTCGTGGCAGGAACCCGGCGCGTACACCTACGAAGTCTCGGCGATGTACCGCAAGAATAAGGCGTTGACGGCGGCCGCCACGGTTCCGGTTACGCTCCAGCTCGGGCCGTTCCAATCGGGCAAGCTGCAAGCCGGCTTCACGCGCGGTCTCCTATCCTCGCAGGCGTACGTGGACCAGTTTAAGAACGCGCCCATCCGTCCGGCGGTCAAATCGATCGATTACAGCACTCTTCCGTACGAGGCGCAATACGAATGGCTGGGGTTCCACGCCCGCCGCATGGTCTTCGATTTCCTGAAGGAGTGCTTCGACGACCCGAAGGGCGAACTCGACGTCTTCGCATACGACCTCGACGAGCCGGACATCATCGGCCAACTGAAGAGCTTCGGCGGGCGCATGCGGGCCGTGCTGGACAACGCCCCGCTGCACACGAAGCCAGGGGCCATGGAGATCCTCGCCAAAACCGCGCTGCTCGCCTCGGCCGGCCAGGCGAATATGCGCCTCGGCCATTTCAAGCGCTTCGCGCACGACAAGGTGTTTATTCACAAACAGGACGGCAAAGCCATCCGGGTGCTGACCGGGTCGGCGAATTTTTCGGTGCGCGGGCTATACGTGCAGGCGAATAACGTCCTGGTCTTCGACGACCCGGACACCGCGGCCCTTTACGAGGAGGCCTTCCAGCAATCGTTCGAAGGCATGGCCGACTTTTCGTCTTCGGAAATCGCCGACGGATGGCACGATATGCCGCCGCGGCCGGACCTGCCTACTTACGCCCTGGCGTTCTCGCCGCACAAGACCGCGGAGGTTTCCCTCGGGCGCGTGGCGGAAGCCGTCAAGGGCGCTACAAGCTCCGTGCTGTTCGCAATCATGGAACTCGGCGGCGGCGGGGACGTGCTGCAAGAGATCAAGGGGCTGGCGGCGAATCCGAAGATCTTTTCCTACGGCGTTACGCAGTCCCTGGCGGGCGCATCGCTTTACAAGCCGGGCTGCGCGAACGGGATTCTGACGCCGTTCGCGTATCTCTCCCAGCACGTACCGCCGCCGTTTTCGCAGGAGATTAGCGGCGGTCCGGGCCAGGTGATCCACGACAAGTTCATCGTGGTCGATTTCAATACGCCCAACGCAAAGGTCTACACAGGCTCGTCGAATCTGGCGGCGGGGGGCGAGGAATCGAACGGCGACAACCTGATCGAGCTGAAGGACGGCCCGGTGGCGTCGATTTTCGCTTCCCAAGCCATCGGGCTGGTGGACCACTTCCATTTTCGGGCTGTGCAGCAGAGCGCGACAACGGACCAGCCGATGTGCCTGAGCGGTACAGACGACTGGTGGCAGGAGTATTTCACGGCGGGCAAGCTGAAGTTCCGGGACCGCGCGGTGTTCTGCCCGTAAGGGGGGCGGGAGACGGAAGTCAGAGGCCAGGAGACAGAAGTCCGCTCCACCGGCGGCGGGACGGAGTTGAACCGGACATGGCGTTCCGGCAACCGCTCCCTTGGAAGCTGTGAAAGAATAGCCCGCAAGCGGGCTCGGCAGGCGAAACCGCCTGCCCCACCACTGCGAACACAGGACTTCCAGAGGTGGCGCAGGCGGTTTCGCCTGCGTTTCGCTATTCTTTCACGGCTTCTTAGGGTCGCGCCTCCGACTCGGGGCGGCGCGGCCGGCCGGGGAAAGCGTCTGTCCCACCGTGCTAAAATCGCAGTTGCCGAACTCCACCCGGAGGCGGGGGACCCGAAAGTGTTTGGGGCGCAGTTCCGATTTGGAACGGAGTACTTTCAAGCTCTAGCCCGGCAGCTAACCTCGCAGGCGTATTGAAAGTCGCCAGGCTGCGACCCAGGAGCGGTTTCCGTGACATTCGAGCAACGGCCGGCGGCGGTCAAGGTGGTTGTGGCCACGACCGTCATGCTGTCGTTCATTTCCTTCTGGCGCGCGGCGGCCATCGTACTGAGCGACCTGGCTTCCTCAGCCTACTACGTGGGCGGGATCGCGGAGCAGGCCATCGGAAAAGCGGCGCCATGGTTCATCCTGGCGATCATGCTGTTTTCCTACGCGGTGCGCGCCATCTACATCGAGAGCTGCTCGATGTTCGTGCGCGGCGGCGTGTACCGGGTGGTACACGAGGCCATGGGCGGCACGCTGGCCAAGTTCTCGGTCTCGGCCCTCATGTTCGATTACGTGCTCACGGGCCCCATCAGCGCGGTCAGCGCCGGGCTGTACCTGGGCGGCCTCATCAACGAGACCGGCGTAAGCCTGCGAATGCCGGGAATGCGCGTGAACGCGCCGTACTTCGCGGCGGTGTTCGCGGCGGCGGTGACCCTCTATTTCTGGCGCAAGAACATCATCGGGATTCACGAATCGAGCGAGAAGGCCCTGCGCATCATGCAGATCACCACCGTGATGGTGGTGATTTTGATCGTGTGGTGCATTGCCACGGTTCTGAGGAACGGCTACCAGCCCGTGCCGCTGCCCGTTCCCGCGAACATCAAGTTCAGCGCGGAGGGCCTGGGCTGGCTCAAGGGAACGCTGGCGCCCTCGATCACCGTCATCGCGGTGCTGATCGGACTGGGCCACTCGCTGCTGGCCATGAGCGGCGAGGAAAGCCTGGCGCAGGTAAATCGCGAAATCGCCCATCCCAAGCTCAAGAACCTGGAGAAGGCCGGCTTCGTGATCTTCATCTACAGCATGCTGTTCACGTCGCTGGTTTCGTTTTTCGCGGTGATGATCATCCCCGACGCGGCGCGCAAGAACTTCCTGGACGACCTGATCGGCGGCCTTGCGATGTACCTGACCGGCCCGGTTTCCGCGCGGCTGGCCTTCCACGCATTCGTCGTTCTGGTGGGCACGCTGATCCTTTCGGGCGCCGTGAACACCGCCATCATCGGATCGAACGGCGTGTTGAACCGCGTGGCGGAAGACGGAGTGCTGCCGGACTGGTTCCGTCACCCGCACCGCAGATTCGGCACCACCTCCCGGATCATCAACCTGATCGTGGGGCTGCAACTGATCACCATCGTCATCAGCCGCGGCGACGTGTATATGCTCGGCGAAGCGTACGCATTCGGGGTGGTGTGGAGCTTCGCCATGAAGGCCCTTTCGGTGCTGGTGCTGCGCTACAAGCAGCCCAGCGGCCGCGAATGGAAAGTGCCGCTGAATTTCCACATTGGCAAGACGGAGCTGCCCGTGGGCCTGGCGATGATTACCGTCACGCTGTTCGCCTTGGCCATTGTGAACGTGCTCACCAAGAAGGTCGCGACCATTTCCGGAGCGAGCTTCACCATCGTCTTTTTCATCGTGTTCGAGCTTTCCGAAGCCTACAACCGCCGCCACAAGCCGGCCCAGCCGCAGGAAATGGAGAAGTTCCGTCTGGACGCCCGCGCCGAACTTTCGGCGGACGCCGTGAGCGTGCGGCCGGGCAACGTGCTGGTGGCGGTGCGCAATCCCAACCACCTGCAGCATTTGCAGCGGGTTCTGGACAAGACCGATACGCGCAGGCTGGATATCGTGGCGCTCTCCGTGAGGCAGGTGACCCAAGCGGGTTCCGGCGAGCACCCGCTCGAGGCGGAGCAGATTTTCTCCGGCGACGAAACCACGGTGTTCACCCGCGTGGTCACGCTGGCCGAAAAGGCGGGCAAGCACGTCGAGTTGATTGTGGTGCCCGGCGTCGACCCATACGAAGCCGCCGTGCAGACCGCCGCGCGGCTGCAATCCTCGCGCATCGTCATGGGGCTTTCGCCCAAGCTGACGCCCTCCGAGCAGGGCGCGCAGGTGGGCCACTACTGGGAACAGCTCCCCGAGCCGCGGCCGGCGCTCTCGCTGGAGATCGTGCTCGACAACCCCAACGACGCCGTCTTCTACAATCTGGGCCCGCACCCGCCGCGCCTATGGCCCGAAGACATAGCCTTGGCTCACCGGCTTTGGCTGGAACTCAGCGAGAAGGGCGTCGGGGCGAAGCTGCACCACCGCGACGTCATCGGCGTCGCGTTGCGCCGCATGGATGCGGAGCTGAACTCGGGACGCGCCAACGAGGTCGTGGACGACGTTCTGCGCGAAGTCTCCGGCGCCAACGGCCATGCCCAGCCCCCCGGGCAGGACTCCCCATTGCGCTAAGATTGCGAGTAGTCTCGAAACTGTAACGGGAACGCATGGCCTTGGAAATGGACCGCCCGGCGGCCGCAAAAGTGGTCGTCGCCACCACGGTGGCCCTCTCATTCATCTCGTTCTGGCGCGCGGCCGCGATCGTGCTCAGCGACCTGGCCTCGTCGGCATTCTACGCCGGCGGCATCGCCGGGCAAGCGATCGGCAAGAGCGCGCCCTGGTTCATCCTCGGCGTGATGCTGTTCAGCTTCGCGGTGCGCTCGGTCTACATGGAATCGAGCAGCATGTTCGTGCGCGGCGGCGTGTACGTGGTGGTCCGCGATGCCATGGGGCCGTTCATGGCGCGGCTCTCGGTCTCTTCGCTGATCTTCGACTACATCCTCACCGGGCCCATCAGCGTGGTCAGCGCCGGCCAGTACCTCGGCGGCCTGATCAATGAGATCGCCGGGCTGAATCACCTGAACTCGCGCGTCCCGCCCAACACTTTCGCGGCGGGCTTCGCGGTGCTGGTGACCATCTATTTCTGGTGGAGCAACATCAAGGGCATCCACGAATCGAGCGGCAAGGCGCTGCGCATCATGCAAATCACCACCGTCATGGTGGTGGCGTTCATGATCTGGTGCCCCATTACCCTGCTGCTGATGCCGAAGGTCCACCTTCCGCCCGCGCCGATTCCCCGCAACCTCCAGTTCAGTCCGGAATCGCTCGGCTGGTTCCAGGGAACCATCTGGCCGCAGATCGGCGCCATCGCCGTGATCGTCGCCTTCGGGCACTCGCTGCTCTCGATGAGCGGATTTGAAACGCTGGCGCAGGTGTACCGCGAAATCGCCTATCCCAAGCTGAAGAACCTGCGCTACACCGGAAACCTGGTGTGCATTTACGCCGTGGTGTGTACCGGCTTTACCACGCTGTTCGCGGGTATGATCATTCCCGAGAGCGCCGGCAAGCAGTACGTGAACAATCTGCTGGGCGGCCTGGCGATGCACCTGGCCGGTCCGCCGCCGCTGCGTTTGATTTTCCATATTTTCGTCGTGGCCGTGGGCGTGTTGATTCTCTCGGGCGCGGTCAATACGTCCATGATCGGCGCCAACGGCGTGATGAACCGGGTCGCCGAGGATGGCGTGCTGCTCGACTGGTTCCGCAAACCGCAGCGCCGCTTCGGCACCACCTTCCGCATCATCAACCTGATCGCGCTGCTGCAAATCGCCACCATCGTTCTGAGCCGCGGCGACGTCTACCTGCTGGGCGAGGCGTACGCGTTCGGGGTGGTGTGGAGCTTCTTCCTGAAGTCGGTGGGCGTGCTGGTGCTGCGTTACCACCGCCACGACCAGGAATACAAGGTGCCGCTGAACCCGCGAATCGGGGGCAAGGAGATCCCGGCCGGGCTGGTGATCACCACTTTGATTCTCGGACTGGTGGCGATCGCCAATCTGTTCTCCAAGCGGATCGCCACCATCTATGGCGTGAGTTTTACGGCCGTCTTTTTCGTGATTTTCACCATTTCCGAGCGCATCAACCTCAAGAAGCTGGCCCACAAGAAGGCCGGCCTCGAGGAGTTCAACCTCGACATGCGCCCTGAAGTCAACGCGGAGACCGTCCACGCCCGACCCGGCTGCGTGCTGGTTTCCGTGCGCGATTACAGCCGCATGCCGCACCTGCAGAACGTGCTCGACAAGACCAACCTGAAGCGGCACGACATCGTGGTGATGACGGTGCGGCCCGTCTCCGCCGGGGCCGGCGAATACGAGCTCTCCGACAAGCAGCTTTTTTCCGACTACGAAAGAGAACTCCTCTCGCACGTGGTCACCATGGCCGAGAAAGCGGGCAAGACGGTGGATCTGCTGGTGGTCCCCGGCGTGGACCCGTTCGACGCCATGGTGCAGACCGCCGCCAAGCTGCAAGCTTCGCGCCTGGTCACGGGCGTATCGGAGCGCATGGACTCCGCGGAACTCGCGCGGCGCATCGGCCTGGCCTGGGAAAGGCTCCCCGAGCCGCGGCATCCGTTCTCGCTCGAGATCATCAGCCCCGGCCGTCCGTCCATTTACGTCAACCTGGGCCCGCACCCGCCGCGCCTGTGGCCCGAGGATCTGGGCCGCGCGCACGGCCTCTGGCTCGAGTTGCAGGAACGCTTCGGCTCGCGCCTGCACCACCGCGACGTAATCGGCGTGGCCCTCCGCCGCCTGCAGAAGGACCTCGAAGGCGAGCGCCGCCAGGAAGCCCTCTCCGACCTCGACGACGAGCTGCATAAGAACTGACCGGGTGGTCCGCGGTCCAGTACGGTTGAGCGGGCGGCAAGCGCCGAGATGAGTCTCGGCGCGGCAGACTGAGAGTCCGCGCCACGGAGGCATCCGGTATACCGGTTTAACCGGAAACGGCGGCAGGGGGAGGCGCAGGCTGAATGGTTCCGCTGCCGATTGCGCACCACAGAATCGAATCCCAACCTGGCGAAGGCGGTACGGGCGAGGCGTACCGCGCCATTGACACCAATTGGACGGCGGCTCGCATGGTACATGGCAGCGATGGTCTCCAGGCGCCGCCCACAGCCATTGGCCGCGCGAGCCCGCCGCTCGCACAGAAACACGTGATACACTGGAATACGTGAGAGACCATCGAAACGTCACGCTAAGCCTGCCGGAGTCCGTGCTCCGCCGGTTCAGGGTCCATGCGGCGGAGCGGAACCAGTCGATGACCGCGCTCATGACGGAGGCCATCCGGAGCCTGATGGAGCGGGAGGAGCAGACGGCCGGCGCCAAGCGCCGTTTTCTCGCCAGAATCCGCAATGCGCCCCCCAGGGGGACCCGGGGCCGCATAGACTGGAGCCGCGAGGAATTGCATGAGCGCTGAGTTCGTCGATACCAACGTCTTCGTCTATGCCCACGACGGCGGAGCCGGTCTCAAGCACGAGAAGTCCGTCGCCCTGCTGAGTCGCCTGTTCGAAGACGGAATCGGGATCTTGAGCGTTCAGGTGCTTGCCGAGTTCTACGCGGCCGCAACACGGAAACTGGGCATGCGGAGCGAAGAGGCGGAAGGCGTCATCGCGGACCTCGGTGCCTGGGCCATCCACCGTCCGGGTCATGACAGCCTGCTGCGCGCCTGCCGTCTGCAACGGCGCTACAAGATCGCCTGGTGGGACGCGCTCGTCATCAACAGCGCCATCGAGATGGAATCCCGGATTCTCTGGAGCGAGGATCTCAACGACGGCCAGCGATACGGCCCGGTGACTGTCCGCAACCCCTTCCGATGACCAGGTCTCCGACCACGTGACGCCGTGCTCATACGGAAAACCGCTCCCTCACGGTCGCGGCTCGGAACGGAGTTTTGGGTGCCAGCGAGCGGCTCTAAATAGCACCGAACTTCACGGTCATGGAACCAGCGTGGGGCGCTGACCTGCCCGTCAATTGTCAATCGGCGCAGTCAGCCCCTTGGCCGGCTGGTTCCCTTGCGGGTGGCGGCCGGCCCTCCCGATGTGCCACAATCGCGTTCGTTGCACTCCCATGAGTCATAACTCGTTCGATTCGGAAGAGGCCGGCATTTTCGACGTCCCGACGCGCGCGGCCGGCCCCAGCGGATCGCTCCCGCTGAGCGAAGACATGCTGCGCCATCTCCCGTCGGGCGATCTGTTCGGCTGGACTCAGGACGCCGCCATGGGTTGGATCCCTTCCGGGCTGGGCGGCAAGGAGTTCCTGATTCTCTCGACTCACGGCGGCGTGCGCGCGCCCGACGGGTCGCCGGTGGCGCTCGGATACCACACGGGGCACTGGGAAGTGGGGCTGCTGGTGGAAGCGGCCGCGCGGGAACTGAAGGCGCGCGGCGCCGTGCCTTTCGCGGGGTGCTGCACCGATCCCTGCGACGGCCGCTCGCAGGGAACGCCCGCCATGTTCGACAGTCTTCCCTACCGCAACGACGCGGCCACGGTGTTTCGCCGCCTGATCCGCTCGCTTCCCACGCGGCGCGGCGTGCTCGGCATCGCCACATGCGACAAGGGCCTGCCGGCGATGATGATGGCGCTTGCGGCCAGCGGCGATCTGCCCTCCGTGCTGGTTCCGGGGGGCGTGACCCTGCCGCCGGCGGATGGCGAGGACGCGGCGGCCATACAGAGCATCGGCGCGCGGTTCGTCCACGGCGAACTGACGCTCGAGCAAGCCGCCAGCCTGGGCTGCCGCGCGTGCGCATCGCCCGGCGGCGGCTGCCAGTTTCTGGGCACTGCGGCCACCTCGCAAGTAGTGGGGGAGGCCTTGGGAATGGCGCTGGGGCATTCGGCGCTGGCGCCCTCCGGCCATGCCATCTGGCTCGACATGGCGCGCCGCTCGGCCCGCGCATTGATGGCTCTCGAAACACGCGGCATCGGGATGCGCGAGATCCTCACCGAGGCGGCGCTGCGCAACGCCATGGTCACGCACGCGGCCTTCGGAGGGTCCACCAACCTGGTTCTGCATCTGCCGGCCATTGCGCATGCCGCCGGGCTTCCCCGCCCCACCGCGGAAGATTGGGCGCGCATCAACCAGCGGACCCCGCGGCTGGTGGACGTGCTGCCCAACGGTCCGCGGAACCACCCCACCATCCAGGTTTTTCTGGCGGGCGGCGTTCCGGAAGCGATGCTGCACTTGCGCCGCGCCGGCCTGCTCGAGACGCGCGCCCTTACGGCTGCCGGCATCACCCTGGGCGAGCAACTCGACGAATGGGAGCGCTCCACCCGGCGCGCGCGTCTGCGAACGCTGCTGCGGGAACGCGACGGCGTGGACCCGGACGACGTGATTTTCCCGCCGGACGCGGCCGCGCGGCGAGGGATCACCTCTACGGTTTGCTTCCCGCACGGCAACCTGGCGCCGGAGGGATCGATCGTCAAAAGTACGGCGATCGACCCGGCGGTGATCGGCCCGGACGGGGTCTATCGCATGACCGGACCGGCGCGAGTCTTCGTCCGGGAACCCGATGCCATCGCCTACATCAAGAGCGACCGCATCCGGCCGGGAGACGTTCTGGTACTGGCCTGCCGCGGTCCCATGGGGGCGGGCATGGAAGAAACGTACCAGCTCACGGCCGCCTTGAAATACCTATCGTTCGGCAAGCACGTGGCTCTGCTCACCGACGCGCGTTTCAGCGGCATCTCCACGGGCGCGTGCATCGGGCACGTCTCGCCCGAGGCGCTGGCGGGCGGCCCCATCGGCAAGCTAAGAGACGGCGACCTGATCGAAATCGTGGTCGACCGCGCCAATCTGGAGGGTTCGGTGAATTTCGTCGGCGAGAACGGCGCGAACGCCGGACCGGAAGCCGGCGCTCGAATCCTGGCCGCGCGCCGGCCCCGCGCCGATCTGGCCGCCGATCCCGCTCTTCCCGGCGACACGCGCCTCTGGGCCGCGCTACAGGATGCGAGCGGCGGCCCGTGGGGCGGAAGCGTCTTCGACACGGACGCCATTCTGCGCGTTCTGGCTGCGGGCAAGGCGGCGCTGGCGGAGGGCGGCGCCCCGAAGTAATCGTGGATCGTGGCATTGCCAAGAGCGGCGGACCAGCCTCGGCCAGTGCGGTCAAATACGGGCGAAGAAGCCTTCAATCCGGTCCTGAATCCGCTCTTCCGGGTCCTGAAGCGCGCTGTTCACGCCGCACACGCTAATCTCGATGGAGGGACGAACCACTTTCCCGTTCAGCACGCAGCCATAAGGGCCGGGAAGGTTCTCCATGATTCGCTTGCAGATGGAGGAACTCGAGACCGCGGCCGCCGCCGTGGAAACCAGGGCGATGAACTCCTCTTCGCCCCACCGGCCGATCTCGGCATTGATCGGCAGTGTGTTCCGCAGGCGCACTACGAATGCCGTGACAAGTTGCCCGGCGACGTCGTTGCCCAGTTGAACTCCCGCCAGCCGCACGCCACGCGCCCGGAGGAGCACCAGGAGAAACTCTCCGTGGGAGGCCGCGGAGATTCGCTCCTCGATCTCGGCGCGGTCGAAGAGATTGGTCAAGCTCTCGGCTCGCGCCGCCGCGCGCGACGGGTCAAGCCGCTCAAGCAGCCCGCGAATTTCGGTCTGAAATCGAGTGATAGCGAGTTGGTGCTCTTTTCGGATCTGGTCCATGCTCCGCTCGATGACATCCGTGGCTGCGCGCAATACCTCGCGAAGAAACCTGCCTTCGGGAGATTGGGAGACTGTGCGCAGGTGTCCCAGCGCCAGGCGAATCCGCCCATCGTGATCGTCGTCCGCCTGCATGAGCGAAGCCAGGATCTCCTGGAGCGCGCGCTCCGCCCCGGCGCGCCCCTCCCGCATTTCACCCATGTACCGCGCCGCCTTTTCGGAGTAGTCCCTCAGCAGAGCCCTCAAGGTGGCGCGGCGCTCCAGCAATTCGTCCGGCCGCGTCGCGTCCGTTACCTCCCCGGCGAGATCGGCCAGGAACTTGCGGTGGCGTTCGGTGGTCTCATCGTCGAGCGCTACGGCATATTGGGCGGCATCCGCGATGGCGGCGCGGTAGCATTCGAGCGTGATGGCCCGCCAGCGATGGCAGCGTTCCAACTCGGCGAGGCGGTCCTTAATAGAGATCATCGCAACTACCAATCCCGAACGGCGTCATAGACAGAAAGCTCGGGAAAAACCAGTATATGTCATACGGAATGACCTGCTGCCGGGGCTCGGGTGCGCGACTTGGAAGTGGGGAGATTGCGGATTCGGTTCGCGCCTCCCTTTTCCTGGAACTCCGCCGTGCTCGCTTCGTATGGATTGGCATGGGCCAGGACATCCGCTACGCCATCCGAACGCTTCTGAAGAACCCCGCCTTCACGCTGATCGCGGTTTTCGCCCTCGCGCTGGGCATCGGCGCCAATACAGCCATCTTCACGGTGGTGGACCGCGTACTCTTGCGTCCGCTGCCCTATAACAACGCCGATCGCCTGGTCAACATCGTCCGGAAATACAAGACCGGCTCCAGCAACGCCCTGTCCATCCCCAAGTTCGTCTCCATCCGCCAGGCCGAGTGTCTCGCCGCGGTCGCGGTATACGACTTCATGGGGCCGGGCATGAACCTCAGCGGCTCCGGGGCCCCCGAGCAGGTCCGGGGCATCCACGTCTCGGAGGCGTACTTCCGCATGTTCGGCGTGGCGCCGGCGATGGGCCGCACCTTTTCGCCCGAGGAAGATCGCCCCGGCGGGCCGCGCGCGGTAGTCCTCTCGAACGGCCTCTGGAAGCGGCGCTTTGGCGGCGATTCGGGCATCGTCGGCCGCGTCATCAGGCTCAACTCCGAGCCCTTCACCGTCATCGGCGTCATGGGCCCCGGCTTCGCCGGCGAGCCCGAAACCGACCTCTTCCTCGCCGAGCAGGCCAATCTCAACAGCGTCAACCAGGGCCATTTCCTCTTCCTCGGCGCGCGCCTCAAGCCCGGCGTCGGCATCAAGCAGGCCAACGCCCAACTCCGCGTGGTCGCCGATCGCTTCCGCCAACTCTACCCCGGCGTCATCTCTCCCGACGAAACCTTTGCCGCCCAGCCCATGGGCGCGATGATGACCGGCGGTCTGCGCACGCCCCTGTTCATCCTGCTCGGAGCGGTTGCCTTCGTCCTGCTGATCGCCTGCGCCAACGTCGCCAATCTTCTGCTGGTGCGCGCCGCCGGACGCGGCAAGGAGATCGCCATCCGCCTCGCCATTGGCGCCGGGCGTGGCGCCATTCTGCGGCAGTTGCTGACGGAAAGTCTCCTCCTCGCCATCGCCGGGGGCGTGGTTGGCCTGTTTCTCGGCGCCGTGGGCCTCCGGGGCCTCCTGGCGCTCGCCCCGGCCGAACTGCCACGCCTCCCGGCGGCCGGGAGCCTCAACCCCCTCGCCCTGATGGACGGACGGATCCTCGCGTTCGCTCTTGCCGTGTCCGTTCTCACCGGCATCCTGTTCGGGATCGTGCCGGCCGTGCAGGTTTCCCGCCCCGATGTGAACGCCGTGCTGCGCGAAGGCGGCTCGCGTACCACCGCCGGATCCCTCCGGCAACGTACCCGCGGCGCCCTCGTCGTCGCCGAGATCGCTCTTTCTCTGGTGCTCCTGGTTGGCGCCGCCCTTATGATCCGGACGTTTCTGACCCTCCGCAACGTGCAGCCCGGGTTTCAAACGGCTTCCGTGCTCACCATGAGCAGTTCCCTGGCCGGCAAGAAGTTTGAAACGGCGGCCGGCGTCGAGCGGCTTGCCACCGAGCTTACGCGCCGCTTCGAGGCGCTTCCGGGCGTGCAGGCCGCCACCTACGCCCTCTCGCTGCCGCTGCAAATGGGCCCCGATATGCCGTTCAACATCGCCGGGAAACCTCCGAGCGGGGGCGATACGTACAATGGAGACGCGCAGTATCGCCCCGTCGGCGCGCACTACTTCCGGACGCTCGGCATTCCGCTCCGCCGCGGACGCCTGTTCGACGAGCGCGACAGCGGCGCCGGCGCCTGGACGCTCATCGTCAATGAGACGATGGCCAAGAAGTTCTGGCCCAAGGAAGATCCCGTGGGCGCGGTGGTGACCATCGGCACAGGAATGGCGCCGGAGATGGAGGACCGTCCCCGCGAAGTGGTCGGAATCGTCGCCGACGTGCACGAAGAGGGCCTCGACCGGGAGGCGCCGCCGGTGATGTATCTCCCTGTCGGCCAGGAGCCGAACGGCATGGTGGCCCTGGGGAACAGTGTTCTGCCTTCGTCCTGGGCGATCCGCGCCGTTGGCGATCCGGCCGCCCTGGCCCGCGCGGCGCAGCGGGAAGCGCTCCAGGTCGATCCCGACTTGCCGGCCGCCCGGGTGATGAGCATGGACCGCATCCTCGCCAAATCCATAGCGGGCCAGAGTTTCAACATGATCCTGCTGGGCATCTTCGGCGGGATCGCGCTGCTGCTCGCGGCCATCGGCATTTACGGCGTTATGTCCTACACGGTGCAGCAGCGCACCAATGAAATGGGCATCCGCATCGCTCTCGGCGCGGGTACGGGGCAGTTGCTGCGGCTGGTCATGGGCCACGGTCTGGCGCTTGCGGCTTTCGGCGTGACCATCGGTCTTGGCGCATCGTTCGGCCTTACGCGTCTCATGAGCAGCTTGCTCTACGGCGTAAAGGCCACCGATGCCGCGACGTTCGCCGCCGTGGCGGCCGTCCTTTCCGCAGTCGCGGCTCTGGCCTGCTACATCCCCGCGCGCCGCGCCACCCGCGTGGACCCGATCATCGCCTTGCGATACGAGTGAACCGTGGCGGGGGTGCAAAAGCACTACCGCGGTGCGGGAGCGAAACTGGTATCCTTCGTTCAGTCGGGGTCCCGAGGCCTCCGGCTGAGTGCTGTTACGCTGCTGCGGGCAACCGCTCCCTCACGGTCGCGGCTCCGACAGGAACGAATCTGGTGAACACATCGATGCGAGTCGCTGTTTTCCTCGGCGCGTCGGCCGCCTTCATTCTGTTGACGTGGCGGTCTCTGCGCGATTGGCGCTCTCACGGCTTCTATCGCTTCTTCGCGTTTGAACTCCTGGCGGCCCTGATCCTGCTGAACGTTCCGGTGTGGTTTCGCGACCCGCTCTCGGCCCGGCAACTGGTTTCGTGGTTTCTCGGCGCCGCCTCGTTGGGACTGGCGATTGAAGGGTTCCGGCTGCTTCTCGCGATTGGCAAACCGGCGCCCACCGCCGCCCGGAGCGCCAACCTCGGTTTTGAGAACACAACCACGCTGGTCACGGCAGGCGTGTATCGCTTTATCCGGCACCCGATGTACGCGTCGTTGCTGGCGCTTGTGTGGTGCGCTTATCTGAAGAACCCGTTAACGATCCCCGGCATCGCGCTGGCGCTGAGCGCGAGCGGTTTTCTCATCGCCACCTCACTCGCCGAGGAAAGGGAGAATCTCGCGAGCTTCGGCGCGGCCTACGCGGCGTACATGAAACGCACGCGGCGATTTGTCCCGTTCTTATTCTAACGAGGTCTTCGACCTCAAACCGGCAAGACGTTTCACCGCCGAGACGCGGAGACGCAGAGTGAAACCAGATCTGGAACTCCGCGCCCTCGGCTCCCTCCGCGCTTCGCCCGGGTTTCCGGAACAACCCACCTCGAACACATCCCGTTTCCCCTCTTCCCAGGTTCGAGCGCAGAGCAAGCCGAGGACGCAGAGACGGATTCCCTTCCAAACTCGGTGTCTCTGCGTCTCG
The DNA here is from genome assembly GCA_903882645.1 of uncultured Acidobacteriia bacterium. Lineage (GTDB taxonomy): Bacteria > Acidobacteriota > Terriglobia > Bryobacterales > Bryobacteraceae > BOG-224. The sequence goes on from CAIRXZ010000118.1 coordinate 17,173, forward strand.
GCGGTATATCCAAAAACGTGTCACCTCTGTTCAGGTCTTGGTCCGATCAGACGTCTAAAGCGGCGTCACGGGCGGGCTCGCGGCAGGCGCGGCGGATCGCCAGCCACGCCGCCAGCGGGGCCAGCGCCGCCGCCACCGCGACGGGCCCGTATCCGTAGAGATCGATCGCCTTCCCGAACGCCGGCGAAACCGCCGCTTGCGCCACGCCGTATGACGCCACCAGAATCGAGACCGCGAACGCCGCGTGCGCCCCGCCGAAGACATCGAGCGGCAGCGTGTACATGTTCACGCTGAACGCCGAGACCGCGAACATGCCGAGCGCGATGCCCGCGCAAGCCCAGCCCGCCGACGGGGCCAATGGGATGGCGGCCGAGGCCAGCGCGAGCGCCGCCGCCGCCCCGCAGGCGCGGCAGCGCGCGGCCGGCGCCGCCATGCCGCGGCCGATCCACCGCATCGACAGCCAGCCCCCCGCGAGGCCGCCCGCCAGCGCGGCGAGCGGCGGAATCGCGGCGTACCACTTGGCCCGATCGAGCGTCAGGCGTTGCGCGTCCACCAGGTACAGCGTGGTCCAGTTCGTCCACAGCGAATACCCGGTCATGCTCAGCGCGTTGCCCGCCACGAAAGCCCACAGCCGGCCGTCGCGCAGCAATTCGCCGCCCGAGGCCGCCTCGGGTTCGGGCAAAGGCACGGCCGCCGCGCGGCGCGCCGTCCAGTTCCACACGGGGATCCACACCAGGCCGAGCGCTCCGGTTACGACGAACGCCGCGCGCCAGCCGTGGCGCAGCGCCAGCCACGTCGCGAGCGGCGGCGCGAGCATCAGGCCCAGGCTCACGCCCGCCTGGTTCATGGCGTTTCCGACGGCCCGCTCGGCCGGCTTCAGGAACTGGTAGATGGCCTTTCCGGCGCCCGGAATGCCGCCCGCCTCGGCTATCCCCAACGCCGCGCGGCAGCCCGCCAATCCCGCCAGGCCGCGCGTCAAGCCCGTGGCGATTCCCGCGCCCGACCAGAGTCCCACCGCCAGGCTCATCGCGCGGCTCAGGCCGATGCGGTCGATGAGCAGGCCCGCGCACGGCGCGCTGGCGGCGTAGGCGACGGAAAACGCGGTCAGGATCAGCCCGTATCCCGCGTTGGAAAGATGAAACTCGGCGCGCAACAGCGGCGCGACGGTGGCGAGCGTTTGGCGGTCCAGGTAGTTGACCGCCGTCGAGAGCACGAAGACGGCCAGCACGAGCCAGCGGGATCGCGCGGCCGCGGGCGGGCGCGTCACTGGAACTCGATCGAGGCCACTTCGCCCACGGTCGCCAGGCGGGCGTTGACCTTGGGGAAGTACTCGACGACCACGCGCCGCGCCTTCCGCGCGCCGCAGCCCAGCGCGATCTCGCCGCCTCCGTTGACCGCCACTTGTCCGGGATTGGCGATAAGGAGCTTGAGCGTTTTGTGGTCGTCCCCCGCCACGGTCAGGCGCGCTTGCGAGCCGAGGCACTCCACCCGCTGGAGGATGCCGCTGACCTTGCCGGAGGGATTGGGGCCGTCCCACCAGGGAACCGCATTCGGATTGGGGACCGGCGTTTCGCCGTTGGCCTTGGCTTCGAGCGCGTGCAAGTCGGCGCGCGCCTTGGCCTTCAAACCCTCGATCTCGCGCGCGTCTTCCTCCGCCCGGCGCTTCTTCTCGGCCTCTTCATAATCGAGGCGCTGCCGCTCGATGGCCATGCGGGCCTCGCGCATGCGCTGGCGCTCGGCCGGGTCGGTGGACGCCTGTTCGCCAGCCGTCCACGCCTTGGCGGCCTCCGCATAGTTGTGATCGGCTAGGTAGCAATCGGCCAGCGCTTTCCAGTACGATGCGTTTCGCGGATTGCGCTCGGCCGCCGCCTTCCAGTGCGCCGTGCGCTTCTGAGGGTCGGTGTCGCGCTGGGCCAGCAGCGCGAACGGCTCGTCGAGCTTGGGGTTGATTCCGGCGGCTTGGAGCAGCGCCTTTTCGGCCTTCTCGTTGTCTGGCTCCAGCTTCGCGTACTCGATGTAGCAGCGCGCGCTGACGCTGCCCGCGTCCACCGCGCCGCCGAAGCGGCGCAGCGCCTCGTCGTTGCGGCCCGCCCGCAGGGCCAGCAGGCCCAGGCCTTCCAGCGCCTCGGCCGTCTTGGCTCCTTTGCCGAGCAGCGCCTCATATTCGGCGGCGGAGGCTGTACCCGTCAGCAGATCCGCGCGCGCCAGCCGCGCGTCCGCGTCGGAAACCGGCCTCTCGGGAAGGTCCCGTTCGCTCAAAGGACGGCTGGAGAGCGAAGTGGTTTGGAAGTTCCCGGCGGCGAGGTGGGCCTTGGCGCGCGCCTCGATTTCGGCCGGCGTCCGGCCGAACGCGTTCCGGTAGGCGACGTCTTCCGCGACGCCCTTCCGCAGGTTGAACAGCAACACCCGCAACTTGCCGTAATACTCCGGATCGACAATCAGCATGTGTACGCGCGCCCAATCGAGGTCGCGCGCCGCGCCGCCCGACGCCGGCGGCGCTCCCACCGCGATGTGTATGCCGGCGCCCTCGAAGGTCGAGAAGAACTCGATCAGCCCGCGCTCGAAGGCGGGCGGCAGCCGCTCGGTGTTGGTCTCGACAAACAGGCGGGTCAGCGCGCGATACACGTTCGGGGAAACCGGTTGCTTCTCCGCCAGCGCGATGGCCCAGCAGTTCCGGCCTTCCACCAGAGGCTCGTCGAGCGTCCAGCCCTTCGGGTTCTTGAAGAGAAGAATGCGCACCGGCTGCGGCGTGGTCAGTTCCGCCTCGCCCACGATCTGTCCGACGGCGTGACGGAACTCCTCGAACCGCACCAGGGTCTCGCGCCCGGCCTGCGCGCCCGCGTCGGTGAGCAACTCGAACGGCCCCGAGGCGAACTTCACCCAATGGTCTTCCGCCGCCAGTAGCCACGGGAGTAGACCGAGCAGGAGTAGCCGCCGCATGCCCCTCTATTATCCCGCACGTTATAATGAACCCATCATGACGCCCACCGACAAGATCTGGCGCAACGGGCATTTCATCCCCTGGCACGACGCCACCATTCACGTTCTGTCGCACGTGGTGAACTATGGAACCTCCGTGTTTGAAGGCATCCGGTGTTACTCCACGCCCGCCGGACCGGCCATCTTCCGCCTTCGCGACCACGTAAGGCGCATGCTCGATTCCGCCAGGGTTTACCGCATGGAAGACCTCGGCTTCACCGCCGAAGAACTCGCCGGGGCCATGCTGGAACTGGTGCGCGTGAACCGCATGGACGCGTGTTACCTGCGCCCCATCGTGTTGCGCGGCTACGGGGAGATGGGCGTCAACGGTCTCAAGAACCCCCTCGACGTGTACATCGCGTGCTGGGAATGGGGCAAGTATCTTGGCGACGAGGCGCTCGCGCAGGGCGTGGATGTGTGCGTCTCCAGTTGGACCCGCATAGCGCCCAACACGCTGCCGGCGCTCGCCAAAGCCGGCGCCAACTACATGAATTCGCAACTCATCAAGATGGAGGCCCTGGCCAACGGCTACAGCGAGGGCATCGCTCTCGATGCCGCGGGCTACGTCAGCGAAGGCTCCGGCGAGAACATCTTCGTGGTTCGCGATGGCCGGATCCTCACGCCGCCGCTGGGCGCTTCGGTGCTTCCGGGCATCACGCGCGACAGCGTCGTCAGGCTGGCGGCCGACCTGGGAATCCCGCTGGCCGAGACCATCGTCCCGCGCGAGCTGCTGTACATCGCCGACGAAGTGTTTTTTTCGGGCACCGCGGCCGAGATCACGCCCATCCGCTCCGTGGATCGCATTACCGTCGGCAAAGGCCGCCGCGGCCCGGTGACGGAGCAGATGCAAAAGGAATTCTTCGCGATCGTTCAAGGTTCGAAGCCGGACCGCCACGGGTGGCTTTCCTACGTCGCTTAGAAATCCTCCAAGAGGTGCCCCATCTTCTCTCTCTTGGTGCGCAGATACGCTTCGCGCGTATCGAGCACCTCGGCCAGGCAGGGGACCCGCTCGGCCACTTCGACGCCGGCGCTCTCCAGGGCCTGGACCTTCCCGGGGTTGTTCGACATCAGCCGCACCGACCGCAAGCCGAAGTAGCGCAGAATGGCGGCGGGAAGCAGGTAGCTGCGCAGGTCGGGATCGAAGCCCAGGCGCTCGTTGGCCTCCACCGTATCGGCGCCGTGGTCCTGCAGCTCGTAGGCGCGCAGTTTGTTGAGGAGGCCGATGCCCCTCCCCTCCTGGCGCTCGTAAATCAGCAGGCCGCGGCCTTCCAGGGCGATACTGCGAAGCGCGATCTCGAGTTGCGCGCGGCAGTCGCAGCGCAGGCTGTGAAACACGTCGCCCGTCAGGCACTGGGAATGGATGCGAACCAGCGGCGGGGAATCGCCCGCCAGGCGGCCCATGGCCAGGGCCACGGCTTCTTCGTCGCGGCCGGCGGCGCCGCCCTCAAACCCGTAGATCCGGAAACGGCCGAACTGCGTTGGAAAATCGGCTTCGGCCACCTTCGTGAGCCTTGGCGCGGCGGATTCGCTCATGCTTGGCTATTGGGAACCTTAATGCTTCTATTATAATGGCTTGATGCCAGCCGCGTGGGACACCTACCTGGTTTCGCTGCTGGTCAAGCTGGCCGCGATGGCGTCCATAGCCTCGGTTCTGGCGCGCTCGGGCGCGTTCAAGGCCCTGCTGCTGCGCGAAAACCGGGATTTGCGCCAGCGGTTGTCCCTGGCGCTGTGGCTTTCCGTCGTCTTCGGCGCAAGCGTGGCCACGCGCGTGGTCAGCCGCACCTACCAGGGCGCGGACCTTGGCCTGGAGGGCAGCCTGCTCGCCGGAGTGCTGGGCGGCTACGTCACCGGACTCACCTCCGGAATCGTCATTTCCCTGCCCGCCGTGTTCGCGCATGAGCGGCTTACCATGCCGCTGCTGGCCGGGATCGGCGTGTTCGGCGGATTGCTGCGCGACTGCGCGCCCGACCCGGAAGACGTCTGGCGGTTCTCGCCCTTCTTCGACCTCAACATCTACCGGTTCTTCAAGGAAAGCCGCAAGTACCGCCGCACGGCTTTTCACCTGGTGCTCTTCGCCTCCATCCTGTTCGCCGAGTTCCTCCGGCGGGGGTTGAGCGGGGTCTTTCCCGACCAGGTATTCTCTCTGGGAGGCAATCCGCGCGAGTGGCCTCTGCCGCACTGGCTTGCCCAACTGGCCTTGTACGCCGCCACGCTGTTCGCGGTGGCCATCCCCCTGAAGATCTGGAATTCCACGCGCTACGAGAAGAAGCTGGAGGAGCAGGAGCGCCTGCTGGCGGAAGCTCGCTTGGCGGCCCTCACCAGCCAGATCAACCCGCATTTTCTGTTCAACACGCTCAACTCCGTATCGTCGCTGATTCGCACGAATCCGGACGGGGCGCGGGTCATGGTGGGGAAGCTTTCGAGAGTGCTGCGCAGGCTGCTGCGCAAGCACGAGAACTTCAGCCCGCTGCGCGACGAGATCGGCTTCATCGAGGACTATCTTGCGATCGAGATGGTCCGCTTCGGAGATAAGCTGCGCTTCGAAAAGGACGTGGCCGAGGATACGCTCGACATGCTCGTCCCCAGCATGATCCTGCAGCCCCTGGTGGAGAACTCCATCAAGCACGGCTTGAGCGGCAAGGTCGAAGGCGGGACGATCCGCGTTCGCGCGCGCCGCGCCGGCGCCAGGCTGCAGCTTTGGGTCGAGGACGATGGCGTGGGCATTCCGGAGTCGCGCCTCGCGACCCTGCTCGAACACGGCATCGGCGTCGGCAACGTCAACGAGCGCCTTCGGGTGCTGTTCGGCGGCGACTACCGGATGTGGATCGACAGCCGCCCCGGCCAGGGCGCCTGCGTCCGGATCGAGTCGCCCGAGCTGCACACCGACCTGCCGGCAGTCGGCTCAAAGCCCTGAGATAAGAAGCTGCCGGCCATCGGCGTGGCGCAGACTCTCAGTCTGCCGCGTCCCGACTCCTCGGGACGCGCTTCGGAGCGCACCCGGCATGCGTCCCGATGAGTCGGGACGCGGCAGGCAGGAGTGCCCGCGCCGCGTGGCCCGCGCGGAGCGCAGGCGAAAGGCTGAAGGCTGATAGCTGACGGCTGAAAGCTTCCCTGGTCACTCCGATTTCGAATAGTAATACGTGTACTTGCTGTACAATTCGGAGGCGCGGGCGCCGTTGGCCACGATCCCCAGCACGTTGTTCTCGCACAGCGACTGCATCGCGCGGGAGACGTTGTCGAAGGTCGTCGAGCCGATTTTCACCACCAGCACGGTGCCGTCCGCCAGGGTCGAAAGCAGGTTCGCATCCGCCGAAAACAGCAGCGGCGGCGTGTCGAAAACCGCCCAGTTGAAGTGCCGCGGCAGTTCCTCGAACAGCGCCCGGCACTGGCGCGTGTTGAGCAGCTCCAGCGGGTTCTTCACCGCCGAGCCCGCCGGCATGATGTACAGGTTCGCTCCCTCCACGCGGCGTAGCGCTTCGGAGAACCGGCACTTTCCGGAAAGGTAATCCGACAGGCCGGGCGCCCGGTCCACCTGGAACAGGTTATGCACAACCGGCCGGCGAAGATCGAAATCGCCCAGCAGCACGGCGCTTTCCGCGAGCTGCGCTTGCGCCAGGGCCAGGTTGACGGCCACGAACGTCTTGCCCTCGGCGGGCGAGGCGCTGGTGACGATGACGGTGTGCAGCGGCTGAAGCGTCTGAAGGTGATTCAGGCGCGTGCGCAGCGTCCGGAACTCCTCCGCCGGCGTCTCGTGCGAATTGTTGAGATCCAGGAGGTGCGATTCCGGCGCGGGCTGGTAGGCCACTACCGAGGCTTCCACCAGCGGTCCGTGCTCGGGAGTGGCGCGCGCCGGCTGCACCGCGATCGCCGCGGGCCGGGCCTCGGGCGCCCGGACCTCCTTCGCGGCGGCGGGCGGCGGTTCCGCCGGCATGCCGCCGGTTTCCGCCCGGCGCAGCGCATCGTGTACTCGGCTCATTTCATCTCCAGTGGCGCGATCCCCCCGCCGCTATTGCGTGTGCGGAGCGAAGTAGTATGTCATGGCAAGGAACATCGCCGTGCTTCCCACGATGACCGCGGCGGACCAGGCCAGCCAGAACAGACGCCTCTTCCTCCGCACCAGAAGAGCGTTCTCGAGCAGCGGAATGCTGCTTAACACCGGCAGGTTCGTGTAGGCGCGAACGTCCTTCAGGTTCTTCAGCGAGGTGTCTCTCGCTTCCTTGGCCCCGGCCAGCACCAGACCCACCATCAGCCCCATAACCACTCCAACGCCCGTGATCACGAACCGGTTCGGGTCGGTAGGGTTCGGAGGCAGCGAAGCCGGGTCCAGCACCTCCAGTTGCTCCCCCACGTGACGCTCCTGCAAGTCCTTCGCGGTCGCCGACAGGGTCTCCCGCTTGGTGAGGTCGTCGTAAGTCGCCTTGGCAAGCAGGGCGTCCTGCTCCAGCCGGTTATACTCCATCGACACCGCCGCGCCGGCTTCGATCCGCGCCGATACCGCCTGAATCTGCTTCTCCAGGTTCACCCGCGATCTCGAGGCGTTCTCAATCAGCACATCCGTGTTGTTGATCTGCATCTTCAGCGCGTTGATCGTGTTCTGATAATTCGTCAGGCTCGCCTGCTGGCTCAGGGACCGGCCCTTCATCGGGTTGGACGGCGGAGCGGCCTGTTGCTGTTCCTCCAGCTTCTCCTGCTCCTGGTCTCTCTGCTGCCTCAGCGTCTCCACCTTGGCCTTCTGGTCCCTCACCTCGGGCATGTTGTCGCGGAGTTTCCGGCGCATCCCCGCCAGGACCGCCTCTTCGTTTCTGAGCGCGGCGTCGAGGTTGATCAGGCTCTGGTTCTTGATCGTTTGGGCCGGCGTCGATTCGTCCATGCCTTGGGAAAGGATAGGCAGCATGTCGTTCCGGCCCTGCAGTTCCTGCAACAGGTTGTTCTTGGTCAACTGCAAACCGTTCAGATGGTCGGTTTCCTGGCTCAACCTCATGTCGAGCGCGCTCTTCAGTTGGATGTTGCCGGCGGCGTTCTCCGGCAGGCTGCCCGCATACTGTTGCTGGAACTTGAAAATGTTCGTCTGAATCGCGTCCAGTTTGTCTTTGGCGTCTTTCAATTCGGAGGCGACGAAATCCTGGGTCTGCCTCGCCGAATCGTTCTGCACGCTGATATTCTGGTTCACGAACTCCGTGACCAGGTTCTGCACCACCATCTGGGCTTTGTACTTGTCGGGATAGGAGAACCTGATGAGGAACGCCGTCGCGTACCGCCGCTCGGCGGTTCCCGACGAGCCGTACGGATCGATCCTCACGTCCTTCTGCATTTTCGCGATGGCGTCTTCCATCGTGTAGTTGCGCACCAGGTTTGGGTATAGCTTGAGCTTGTCGCTGGAAATCAGCGTGGTGAGAAAGGTGCGGCTCAGGATCTTCGTGCGCAACGCGTCCAGCCTCTGGCTCATTTCCAGGTTGAGCGTCGCCGGCATGATCTGCTCGGAAACCAACTGCGGCGTGATGCGCATCACCGCCGTCGATTCGAACGTGTCCGGCCACACAAACGCCACCACCACCGCGGCCACCAGCCCCAGGTACGTCGGGCCGATGATCCAGGAGCGGTGCCGCCGCAGCATGTCGATGTAATCTTCGACGTCCGGCGGACGCCGGGAAACGCTTACGTAACTTTGAACCGCGCCCATAATAACTCCCGCGCTACGCCCATCCGGCCGCCGCCGGGCCGCCCGTCACTTGACTACGATCATATCGCCCGATTCGACGTAAATATTCTGCTGCAGGTTCTTGCCCTTGAGCACTTCGTTGTAGTTGAACTTCAGCCGCTTGTCGCCCCGCATGATGACGATGTTCTTGGTGTTGGCGAAGTCCTGGAACCCTCCCGTCCCGACCAGGGCCTCCATGACCGTTGTGGGCACGATCAGGTCGTGCTGTCCCGGCGACTTCACTCCCTGGCCCAGCAGAAAGTATTTCTTGCTGTGCACCGCCCCAAGGCTCACGCTGACTTGCGGATCAACGATGAACTCGTTCAAGCGCTCGGATATGTCCTTGCCGAGCTCTAGCGGGGTGCGCCCCGTGGCCGTGACGTCGCCGATGAAGGTCAGCGTGATCTTGCCGTCGGGCCGCACCAGGCACTGGCAGCCGATCCCCGGATGCTCGTAAACCGCGACAATCAGCACGTCCTCGGCGCCAATCACGTAAGTCTTCTCGTCGACCGGGAGGGCCCCCGGGACCTTGGCGGCCGCCCGCGCCGCGGGCTCCGCCAGCTTCGCCGGATCCGTCGCGCCGGCCGCCGGCGCCGCCGCCGGCGCGGCGGGCGCCGGC
>CAIRXZ010000119.1 GCA_903882645.1 uncultured Acidobacteriia bacterium
CAGGCCTCCCGTTGGTCGGCCTCAGAGTTCAAAAGCCTATCAGAAAGGAGACTCAGCGCCGGATCGCTTCGCTCCCGGCTTCAGGCTCATCCTTCGATGAGAATATGCTTCGGTCGGAGCCGCGACGGTAACGGAGCGGTTTCCCGATACGTTGGTGAATCTCGCAAGTTCCCGTCGGCTTACTCGCCGGCGGCGGAGGCCAGCGCCGATGCCACGGTCGTGTCGCCGGCAAAGCCCGCGGCTTCAAGATCGGACAGCAGCGAAGATTCCAGCGGCTCGGCGCCGGTCTCGGTGGCGCAGGCGGCGATCTCCTCGTCGCTCGCGCCCACGAAGCACAGCTCGCACAGCCCCACGGGTCCGCCGTCCGAGCGCATCGGCGGGCCGAAGGTCCGGCACGTGATGGGGCGCGCCGCGTAGAGGTCGCACCAGCCGGTGGCGGGGTCGAGCGCCGGGCACGGTTCGTCGTCCGACGATTCGCCGGGCCCGCGCGCCACCGCCTGTTGCGCGCGAATGCGAACGCGGCCGGCGCGGGCGGGGTCGGTCACTGCCAGTTCCTCCAAGCCCCGGCGCAGCCGCCGCGCGTCGAGTTGGGTGATCGGAAACGGGCCCATGCAACACTCGCTACACCCCGGCCGGCACGCCAGCCGCGGCCCGCTCTTGCGCACGCCCTCAGCCAGCGCCGCGTCCACGATTTGAATCAAAGCGCGGTCGTCGGAATCGATCCGGCGCGCATCCTGCATGCTTCGAGGATAGCGCGCGGCGTGTTACCATCGCCGATGTCAGAGGCATTACCGCTTGCGTAAGGTTCCCCTCGTAGAATCGCTGAAAATCATCGGCCGCGGCTCGGCCAACTGGCTGGCCCAGCGTCCCATCGTGGTGTCTTTCGAAGTGACGGACGCGTGTACGTGCGCGTGCAGGCATTGCGATCATGGAGGGCCGCGCGACGAATCCCGCAACTTGCAGCCTGCCGATTACCGCCGCTACATGGAGGCGCTTAACCCGTGCGTGGTGCAAGTGTCCGGCGGCGAGCCGATGATGCGCGCCGACGTGGTGGAGATCGTTCGCAGCATCAAAGGCGAGTCCAAGCTGCCGTATACCATCCTGGTATCGAACTGGTCGCTGATGACCGAGGCCAAGTACCTGGCGCTGCGCGACGCCGGGATCGACCAGTTCTCCGTGAGCCTGGACTTCCCCGACGCGCGGCACGACGAGTTCCGCGCCTACCCGGGCCTGTACAGCCACCTGGAGGGCCTGGTCCCGCGCCTCGCGAAACTGGGGCACGACGACATCGTGCTCAACAGTTGCATCACGAGCGACAACGTGGGCGAGATCGAGACCATCGCGGACAAAGCGCGCGAGTGGGGCGTGAACCTCTGCTACAGCGCCTATTCGGCGCGGCGCACCGGCTGTCGGGATCTTTTCCCCGGCGCCCCGGAGCAGCTCGCCGAACTGAACGAGCGGCTCGACCGGGTGGAGGCGCGCCGGGATGCGACCAACTGGATCGTCAACTCGCCGAGCACCATGGAAGCCACGCGCCTCTATTTCAAGAACGGCGGTCTGGCGGGATGCAAAGCCGGCTTGCGGTTTCTGGTGGTGACGGCCGATGGCGCCTTGCAGCCGTGCTCCATGCAGTTCCATCGTTACGCGCTCGAAGATCGCGGCCGCATGATCGAGGAGTTCACCCGCACAAACACGTGCGACGAGTGTTACGTCTCGATTCGCTCCTACCTCGACAAGAGCTTCCCGCAGTTGCTCTGGGAAAACGTGAGCGGCTTCTTTTCCTTGCAGGCTGAGCGGCAGTAGGCCTTGGTAGCGCCGCCGGTCTTCGCCGGCGGTGGGTTGAATCGTCAGTTCACCCCCTCTGATGGGCTTGACGGGTGGTAACAAAATAGTTACCATGCTCTTTGGATGATCGAGATCCGCGGCTACATCGACGAAAGCGGAAACAAACGATTCGCCCAATGGCTCGACGGACTCGATGCCGCGGCCGCCGCCAAGGTGACGACCGCGCTTGCGCGTATGGAGCAGGGAAACTTCTCTCAGGTCAGGGGCGTCGGTTCCGGCGTCTTTGAATGCAAGATCGACTTCGGCCCAGGTTTCCGCATCTACTTCGGCAAGGATGGCGACAGCCTTGTGATTCTGATCGGTGGCGGCACGAAGAAACGGCAACAACACGACGTGGCGGCGGCGCATGAATGCTGGGCCGCGTACAAGCGAAGAAAGAAGCGGGAGATTCAATAATGCCTCTGACTCACGACTTCAAAGAGACGATCCGGGCGCGGGCGCAGCGCGATCCGAGATTCCGCCACGCGCTTTTGCGCGAGGCGGTCGAGTGCGTCATCAACGGAGACTTTGCGATAGGTAAGGCCGTCCTCCGGGATTATGTCAACGCAACGGTCGGTTTTCCGGACCTCGAAAGGCGCACGCGGATTCCCGCCAAGAGCCTGATGCGCATGCTGGGGCCAAAGGGTAGCCCGTCCGCTGCGAATCTCTCCAGCATCCTCACCGCGCTACAAAAGACGGAAGGCGTCCAGTTCGAGCTTTCGCTCAGGCGCTGAGTCTGCGGTGTCTCATGAAGGGTACGTGTCCGGATTTCCCCGGACGTATTGCCCCGTCCCGCCTCCTTACCCATCATTTCGGATGCGGGATGATGTTGACGATCAGGTATCCGTCATTCCGGATGAGGGAATAAAAGCGCCAATCCTTGTTGACGCGCGCTTGCCAGAGGCCCTGGCTCTCGTCGTACTTCTTGGCGCGAAGCGATGGGTGATGGAGATTCTGGAGCTACAGCAGCGACTGCTTGTCGAAGGAGCGTTGGACCTGTTGGGGCGCCTTGGCGTAGTTCCGTTCGAAGCGCGTCGTGCGGAGAAGCTCCATCACGCCGTGCGCTTGGCTTTCCGGCGGTTTAACTTCCCGGCTTCCTTGTGGAGCGAAGCGATGAACTCCCGGTGGGTGGAGAAAGGACCATGGACCCGGCCGGTTTTGACGTCGGCCAGGCCTTCCGCAAGCTGGGCATCGACGATGCGGCGCTGCTCGGGCGTGTATTCGTCGTCCGCTGTTGGGAGCTTCGGACGGATGCTGATGACGCCCCCGGAAACTTTGAACTCGATCTCTTGGCCGCTCTTAAGACCGGCCTGCCGGCGTACGGCCGGAGGGACCACGAGCGGCGTTTTGTTCTTGACGGTGATGGTCATGACAGGGATTACGCTCGAAATGCGATTCCGCTTTCAGTGTAGGGCGGCATGGGCGGGTAGTCAAATGCCGGACCTGCTGCAATCGACACACTACCCGAACGTCCGCCCGACTGACCCACAGCGGTATCATGTGAATGGTGAAGGTCAGGGATTTGATCGAACTGCTCGAATCCGCCGGGTGGCGCCTCAAGCGGACCAGAGGGAGCCACCGTCAGTTCCGGCATCCTGGAAAGGGGATGATCGTGACTGTTCCCGGCCAACTCGGGAAGGATGTGCCGGTGGGGACGCTGAGGGGCGTTCTGCGAAGCGCCGGCCTGGAAGGAAAGGAGTTTCGGTGAGGTACACGGTTATTTACGAAAAAGGGCCAACCTCTTGGGGGGCATATGTTCCCGACCTCCCCGGCGTTATCTCTGTCGGCGATTCGCGCGACGAAGTGGAACAACTCATCCAGGAAGCCATCGAGTTTCATCTCGATGGCATGCGCGAAGAAGGCATGTCCATCCCCCCGCCGTCGAGTTTCGCAGGGCTGGTCGAAATCAAGCCCGCCGCCTGAGGCGCGATGCCCAGAAGCGCGCCATATGACGATCTTCTGATGGACATGCTGAAAGACGAGGAGCGGACGGTCGCATATCTTGACGCAGCCCTTGGCGAGCAGGACCCGAAGGTCTTCCTGGTTGCATTGCGCAACGTTACGCAGGCGCAGGGAGACATCGCAAAGATCGCCGCGCGTTCCGGCCTGAATCGCGAGAGCCTGTACCGGGCGCTCTCGGAGAAAGGCAACCCGAGTGTCCAGACCTTGGCCGCGGTTCTGGGGGCGCTCGGAGCCCGGTTGGGCGTGGCCAGAATGGAGCGGCCGACGGGATAGACCCGCCAGGCTCGCGGATTGTCGAAGGTAAATGGCGTTTATGTCGCGCTATTTGGCACAGACGAATTCCCTGCACCGAGCAGCTTGCGAAATTCATCCTCCAGAGCCTTTGCGGCTCCGCGCTTGCGTTAAGCCACTTACTTCATCATCGCCGCGGACTTATTGGAGAAGTCCAGGACCCAGTTCGGGAAGATCCCTAGAAACAAGGTGGCGACCGCCGACACGAGTAACGCCGCGCGCAGTCCGGGCCTTAGCGGCTCCGCCTCGATGGCGGCCTGGCTGGGTTCCCGGAAGTACATCATCACCAGGACTCGCAGGTAGTAGTAAGCCGCCACGGCGCTGTTGAGCAGGCCCAGGACTGTGAGCCAGACTAAGTGCGATTCCAGCGCCGCTTTGAAAATGTAGAACTTCCCGAAGAACCCACCCGTCAGTGGCACGCCGATCAGCGAGAGCAGGAAGATGGTGAGCATCGCGGCTGTCAGCGGCTGCTTCTGGCCAAGTCCGCCGAAATCCTCGATGTCCTGATAACGCTCGCCCTTGCCGGCGAGATGGCCCACCACGGCGAAGGCGCCGATGTTCATGAAGGCGTATGCGCCGAGATAGAACATAACCGCCGCGGCGCCATCGGCTGAGCGCGCGGTCAGCGCCACCAACACATATCCGGCGTGCGCGATGGAGCTGTAGGCGAGCATGCGCTTGACGTTGGATTGCCGCAGTGCCGCGAAATTGCCGATGGTCATCGAGGCCAGGGCCGAGAACCACACCAGCGGCTCCCAGGCGGCGCCGCCCGGTTCGAACGCGGACATGAAGATGCGCAGGAACACGGCGAACGCGGCGGCTTTGGGGCCGGTGGAGAGGAACGCGGTGACCGGCGAGGGCGCGCCCTGGTACACGTCCGGCGCCCAGATCTGGAACGGCGCGGCCGACACCTTGAACCCGAGGCCGACGAAGAGCAACGCCGCCGCGACCCCCAGGAATATGGGCCACGGCGCGAGCCAGTTCTGGACGCACAACACCGATCCGGCGCCGGCTTGCAGGCAGCTTTCCGGCGCGGTCAGGGCGGCGCGAACCCCCGAGAGGTTGATCGTGCCCGTGATGCCGTAGACCAGCGCCACGCCGTAGAGGAAGAACGCGGTGGCGAAAGAACCCAGCAGGAAATACTTAAGCGCGGCTTCGTTGGCGCGTTTGTCGTCGCGCAGATAGCCGACCATCACGTAGCTGGCCAGGGAAGAGATTTCGAGGCCGATAAAAACGACGATCAGGTCGTTGGCCGCCGCCATGAGGCACTGGCCGGCGATGGAGAACAACAGCAGCGCGTGATACTCGCCGGTCTCGGCGCCCTGGCGGCGCAGGAAACGGTAGGAAGCCAGGACGGTGAGGATGCCCACCACGATCACCAGCGCGCGGAAGAACGTGGCAAGACCGTCCACCACGAGCATGTTGCCGAAAGCCGGGCCTTGCCGCGTATAGGCATAAACGGCCGCTCCCAGCGCGGCCAGCAGGGCGGCAATGCTGAGGTTCCCGTAGGCGTTCGAGGACCGCTTGCGAAGAATCGCGGCGAGCACCATCAGGAGCGTTCCCATGAGGGTGAGCACGATCTCCGGCAAGAGCCGGATCAGATCGGCCGAGGCGGGCATGAGGTCAACGGGCATGGATGACCTCCCGGGAGCTCGCATTGACGCGGAGACGCGGAGACGCGGAGGAAACTAAGGATCTCACCGCCGAGACGCCGAGACGCAGAGAAAAGCCTTCTAAAAAGGTCCGGCTTGTTGTTCTCGCATTCGCTCGTCCCGAGGTTTGCGCGCAGAGGGAGCAGAGGAACGTGCGTTCCCCGAAATCCTGCGCTCGGGCAGAGCACGTTTCTCTGCTCCCTCTGCGCGCGAACCCGGGGGTCGAACATGGCGCGAATACGTCGCCATCCCCATATCGGTTCTCTCCGCGTCTCGGCGTCTCGGCGGTGAACTCCATCTCTTCTCCGCGTCTCCGCGTCTCCGCGTCAAAACTCGCCAAATTGCCAGGTATGCTCACCCGGAACGGCACATTGACCTGGCTCTGTTCCAGGACCAGCGCGGTGGTCTTGCCGACGGGCGGCAGGAAGGACCGCGAGTAGACGCCCATCCACACCATCATGACGATCAGCGGAACCACGGCCGCCCACTCGCGGAGGTTCAGGTCCGGCACGCGCGAGCGAACCTCCGGGCCGGCCTCGCCGTAGAACACGCGCTGGTACAGCCAAAGCATGTAACAGGCTGAGAGGATCACGCCGATGGCCGCCCACACGGCCCATTTGAAGTTGGCCATGGCCGCGCCTTGCAGCACCAGGAATTCGCCGACGAAGTTGTTCAGCAGGGGCAGCCCGATACTGGCGAGCGTGGTGATGAGGAACGCCGTCGAAAGCCAGGGGGCGGCGGTCGCCACGCCGCCATAGTCTTTAATTTCCAGCGAGTGGCGCCGCTCGTACAGCAGGCCGACGATGGCGAACAGCGCGCCCGTCGAAATCCCGTGGGCGAGCATCTGGTAAACCGCCCCGTCCATGCCAAACTGCGTAAACGAGAAGATCCCCAGCACGACGAAACCAAGGTGGCTCACCGAGGAGTACGCCACCAGCTTCTTCATATTGGGCTGGACCATGGCCACCAGCGCGCCGTAGATAATTCCGATGATGGCCAGAACCACAATCCAGGGCGCGCAGGCGCGCGCCGAAGCGGGGAACAGCGGAACGCAGTAACGCAGAATGCCGTACGTGCCCATCTTCAGCATGACGGAGGCCAGCATGATGGAACCCGCCGTTGGCGCTTCCACGTGCGCGTCGGGCAGCCAGGTGTGCAGCGGGAACAGCGGCACTTTGATCGCGAAGGCCACGAAAAAGGCCAGGAACAGCAGCATCTCCTCGCCGGGAGCGAAGGTCAGCCGGCCGCTTGCCAGCATATCCACGATGGCGGGGTAGCTGAAGGTCCCCGCGCGGTTGTAAAGATAGATGATCGCCGCCAGCATCAGCACGGAACCCGCCATGGTGAACAGGAAAAACTTCACCGCCGCGTAGATGCGGCGCTCGTGGCCCCAGATGCCGATCAGGAAGTACATGGGGACCAGCGAGACTTCCCAGAACACGTAAAACAGGAACAGGTCCTGCGCGAGGAACACCCCGACGAGGCCGAATTCGAGCAGCAGAAGGAATGCGTAGAACTCCTTCACGCTGTGCTGTATGTGGCGCCAGGAGACGAGCACGCAGATGGGCGTGAGGAACGTCGAAAGCAGCGTCAGCCAGATACTCACGCCATTGGCCGCGATGTGGAAATGGATGTCGGGCGTGGAGATCCACGGAATGTCCAGGGTGAACTGATCGCCCGCCGCGCCGCGGTCGAACCACCAAAGCAGGCCAACGGATGCCAGAAACGTGGCGAGGGAAAGCCAGAGCGCGCCGATCCGGCTCGCCTGCGGTGAGGAACGCGGAACCGCCAGGAGAAGCAGGAAGGCGGCCAGCGGCATCAGGAGGACGACGGCCAGCAGGTTCATCGAACGCCTCCCGCGACAGCCATGGCTACAATCACCACCACCGAGCCGAACAGCACCCAGGCGGCGTAGCTTCGGATATTGCCCGATTGCAGCAGGCGGAGCGCGCCGCCGATTTCCTGCGCCCGGTCGCCCACCCCGTTGGCGGCGCCATCGATGATGCCTGCATCCACGCGTTGCCAGAGCACCGCGCGCGAGCCGTTCACCACCGGGTCCACGACCGCCGCGCCGTAGATCTCATCCACGAAATACTTGTTGTACACCAGCGTGTACAGGCCGTTCACGGCGCCCGCCAGCGAATCCGCCATGCCCGGCCGGGCCACGTACATGAGCCACGCGAGGAAGATGCCCGCCAAGCCGGCCAAGGTCGAAATGGTCATCAGAGCGGGGTCTTCAGGGATTTCCATACGCGGAAACACCGCGCCGAGGTACTCGGGAACCTTGAACAGGTAGCCGCCGCCGGCCGAAAGCACAGCCAGGATCGCGAGCGGAACCAGCATCACGCGCGGCGATTCATGGGGATGTTCATGGCCGCGGTACTCGCCGAAGAAGGCCAGGAAGATAGCGCGAAAGACGTAGAACGCGGTCATGCCGGCGGTGATGGTCCCGACCCAGTAGAGCCACGGCGCGCGATGGTGCGCGGCCAGCAGGATGGCGTCCTTGCTGAAGAAACCGGCGAAGGGCGGGATGCCGGCGATGGCTATGGCGGCGCACATCATGGTCAGGAACGTCCATCGGATCTTCTTTCTCAGCCCGCCCATGTTGCGCAGGTCCTGCTCGCCGGAGAGGGCATGGATCACGCTGCCGGACCCGAGGAACAGGAGCGCCTTGAAAAACGCGTGGGTCATCAGGTGGTAGATGCCCGCCGAAAACGCGCCGCAGCCGACGCCCACGAACATGTAGCCGAGCTGCGAAACGGTGGAGTACGCGAAAACCTTCTTGATATCGTTCTGCGCCAGCCCGATGGTGGCCGCGAAGAAAGCCGTTGCGATGCCGATGATGGCGATGGCGTCCATGGCCGCCGGCGCGTGGATGTAGATGGACCAGCTCCGCGCGGTCATGTAGACGCCGGCGGTGACCATGGTGGCGGCGTGGATCAGCGCCGAAACGGGAGTCGGCCCGGCCATGGCGTCCGGGAGCCAGACGTACAGCGGAAGCTGCGCGGACTTGCCGCACGCGCCCAGCATGAGCAGCAGGCCGATGACCGTCAGCATCGATTCCGGCTTGCCCGCCGCCTGTCCGAACACCGCGCCGAAATCGAGCGACCCGAAGTTTTTGAAGATGTAGAACATCGCCAGCGAGAAGCCGAAATCGCCGATGCGGTTCACGATGAACGCCTTGTTGCCGGCGTTGGTGGCGAACTTCTTGTCGAAATAGAACCCGATCAGCAGGTAACTGCACAGCCCTACGCCTTCCCAGCCGACGAACAACACCAGGAAGTTCGCCGCCAGCACCAGCGTCAGCATGAAGAACATGAAGAGGTTCAGAAAGGCGAAGAAGCGGTAGTAGCCTCCCTCGTGCGCCATGTAGCCGATAGAGTAGATGTGGATGAGCGCGCCGATGCCCGTCACCACCATCAGCATGACCGCGGTGAGCCGGTCCACCGTGAAATCGCAGTTGATAGTAAGTGCGCCGCTTTGTATCCAGGTGAAGTAGCGCTCCGTGTAGGGATGCGTGAGATCGAGCCCGAGAACCGCTCTGAGCGCCCAAGCGAAGGACAGAGCCACGCTGCCGATGGCGATCGCGTTGATGAGGCTTTTGGAGAAACGGCGGCCGAAGAGGCCGTTGACCAGGAAGCCAACCAGCGGAAGCGCGGGAATGAGCCAGAGTTGCATTAGTGCCCTTTATTCACCGCAGAGACGCCGAGACGCAGAGAAAACCGAAAGAAAGACGCGGCGTGTCTGGCGCCCTTGGCTCATCCCCCGGCTTCGGTCGCGGAGGGGGCAGAGAAACGTGCTAACCCCGGACTTCCGTGCCCGGGTTGAGCACATTCCTCTGCCCCCTCCGCGCGCGAACCCCGGGACGAATCGTATCTCGAATACGCCGCCATGCCCATCTCGTTCTTCTCCGCGTCTCTGCGCCTCTGCGGTGAACATTGTTCTTTTCAGTCCTTCATCGAACTCACGTCGTCGATGTTCAGGGTCTTGCGATTCCTGAAGACGGTCAGGATGATCGCCAGCCCGACGGCCGCTTCGGCGGCGGCCACCACCATCACGAAGAAGCTGAAGAGGTGGCCGTCGACCTTCTTGAGCTGGTAGGAAAACGTCACGAAACTCAGGTTCACGGCGTTGAGCATCAGCTCGATCGACATGAACACGGTGATGATGCTGCGCCGGAACAGAAAGCCGGCCACGCCGAGGGCGAACAGTACGGCGCTCAGCGTCAGGAACCACGAAATCGGAACCGAGCCCATGTTAGTCCATCTCCTTGCGCGCCAGGACGACGGCTCCGATGATCGCGATCAGAATCAGGACCGAAGCCGCCTCGAAGGGCAGTAGATAGGTGGTGAACAGCGCCCTTCCGACGTCCTTCGCGGTCCCGTGGGTGAAGCCTCCGAAATGCGCCGTGTATTCGCGTGGGAAGAGCCGCCGCACCACGAAGGCCAGAATCCCGAGAAACGCGGCCAGCAGCGGCGGGCCCAGCAAGTGGGCCATCGGCGCGCGGCCTTTGGTGGCCTCGGCGCCGGCGTTCAACAGCATGATGACGAATACGAACAGAACCATGATGGCGCCGGCGTACACGATCACCTGCGCCGCCGCGATGAACTCGGCGCCCAGCAGAAGATAGATAACCGCCAGCGATCCCATCACGCCCACCAGCGAGATCGCGCTCGAGATAGGGTGCGTCTGCACCACCACGTTGATGGCGCACGCCACGGCGATAATCGCGAAGATCAAAAAGATGACGACGTCCATGTCACGAACCCCAAGCGACCAGAAAGCCGGTCAGCAGCAGATTCAACATCGCGGCCGGGAAAAGATACTTCCAGGCGAATCCCATGAGCTGGTCGTAACGGAGCCGCGGCAGCGTGCCGCGGACCCACATAAATGCGAACAGAATCGATCCCACCTTGGCGCCGAACCAGAACAGCGGCATGAGCCAACTCTGTACCGCGGGCAGCAGAAAGACCGCCGCAGCCAGGAGAAAGACGGCGCCGGCGGCGGGAAGGGAATACCGGTCGCGCCGCCGCCAGGGGTGGATGCCGTGGTAGAGCGCCATCAGACCGGCTCCCGCGAGCAGCACGGTCGGGACGAGGCTGGAGCCGTACCTCGCCGGCCACGGCGCGTCCCATCCGCCCAGAAACAGCAGGGTGGCCATGCAACTGACCGTGATCATGTTGGCGTATTCCGACATGAAGAACGACGCGAACTTCATGCTGCTGTATTCGGTGTGGAAGCCCGCCACCAGCTCGTTTTCGGCCTCCGGCAGGTCGAACGGCACGCGGTTGCATTCCGCGAACGCCGCGATCAGAAAAATGACGAAGGCGAAAATCTGCGGGAACGGTCCGCGCAGCGCGTTCCAGCGCCACGCGCCGCCTGCCTGGCTATCCACCAGGAGGCGCAGGCTGAGGGTGTTGGACAACAGCAGCGGCGAGGCGATGGCGAGCGAAAGCGGCAGCTCATAGCTGATCATCTGGGCCGAGCTGCGCAGCGATCCCAGCAGCGCGTACTTGTTGTTCGACGACCACCCGGCCAGCGCGATCCCGTAAACGCCGATCGACGAGACCGCCAGCACGAACAACACGCCGATATTGAGGTCGGTGAGCTGCATCCAGGTTTGCACGCCGCCCACGCGAATGGCCGGCCCGAAGGGAATGACGCAAATGGACATCAGCGCCAGCGTCATGGCCAGGAATGGGGCCGCCAGGTACAACGTTTTGTTCACGAACGGAGGGGACAGGTCTTCCTTGGTGATGAGTTTGACTATGTCCGCCACGGGCTGCAACAACCCGTGCGGGCCCACCCGGTACGGCCCGGGGCGCACCTGAATGTGAGCGATGACCTTTCGCTCGACCCATTGCAGGTAAGCGAGCGCTGTCAGAAGCGCCCCAAAAACCACCACGGCCTTGACCACGCTGATGACGATGAACGAGTCCATTAGCGGCCCAAGCGACCTTCCAGAACCGATGTCAGTACCCTAGAATAGCGCCCGAGAGTTCCGGACGCGAACAACCCATTGTGGGCGGAATGCGCGCGGCGGGCCTCTCCGGCGCGCGGGATTTCCGCTGGAATGCGCCCATTCACGGGCGTGGTCTGCGCGGCTCCGCCGGCGGCGATAACGGCCGCGGGGACGCCGTAACCGCGGACCCGGGCGCGGATCTCTTCAAAGACAGCGTCGGGGACCCACGGGCCGAGCACCGCCGCCACGCCCATTTCACGCGCGAGGAACCCCATGATTTCCAGATCCGGTTTGGCGCCCATCACCTCGATGGCGCGCTTCAGGCGCTGGACCTCGCCGGTCACGTTGGTGACGGTCCCATCCTTCTCGTAGGCCGGCGCCGCCGGCAACACCACATCGGCCTGGCTCGCCGTCTCGGTCGGGAACATGTCCTGGACCACCAGGAAGCCCGCCTTGCGCCCCGCGGCTTTCAGCGGATTCGATCCCACCACCCACAGAACATCCAGCTCCGCCTCCAGCATTTCGCGCAGACGCATCCCCGGCCGGGCGGCGGGAGCGTAACCCGGCAGCAGTTCGGGCGCGAGGCCCATGTCCAGCGCGCCGCGCGAGTTGGAATAGTCGAGCAGGCAAATGTATTTCACCGGGATGCCCAGCGACTCGGCGAACTCCACGAGCTTCCCGATGTCTTCGCCTTGCACGGAATCGTCGAACACGGCCACCATCTCCGGCTCGGACCGCAGCGCGTCGCGAAGGCTTTCGAGCGCCGCGAAGTACTCCTCCGGCCGGCCGGCCCGGAGGCTCTTCACTGCATACTTGTCTTCGCGCACTGGCCGGGGCGTCAGCGCGTAGATGCGCGCCGCGTGGTGGCGATAGTTGGCGCGCACCTGGAAGGAAAGCAGGGGATGCTCGAGGGCAAGGTCGGCGCCGAGGATCAGGATGGCCTTGCGCTGGTCGAGATCGGCGACGGTGGCCAGCTTGTCCGCCTGGCCGCTCAGGGCGTCCAGCAGGGTCGCCAGGTCGCCCGTGCGGTGGTGGTCGATGTGATCGGTACGGAGTACCTGGCGCGCGAACTTCTGGAGATAGTAGTCCTCTTCGTTGGTGGTGTGGTTGGACCCGACGACGCCGAAGCTGCCGCCGCCGGCGAGCGTCTGCTGGAATTTCCCGGCCACCGTTTCGAGCGCCCGCGCCCAGGAGACCTCCGTCAGCTTGCCGTCCACGCGCGCGAGCGGGGCGAGCAGCCGCTCGGGGTGATCGTAGAAATCGAACGCGTACCGCCCCTTGATGCAAAGAAACTCGCCGTTGATGCCCGAGCTGTCGCGGTTGTTCCCGCGCACGATGCGGCCGTTGCGCGTCCCGAGCGTGGTCCGGCATCCGTCGGAGCAGTGCGTGCAAATCGTGCCCACGTGGTTCATTTCCCAGGGGCGCGTCTGGTAGCGGTAGATGCCGCTGGTGAGCGCTCCCACCGGGCAGATGTCGATGCAGGCGCCGCATTCGTCGCACTCCAGGTGGTCGCCTTTGTTCGGAGCGATCTCGGAAACCACCCCGCGGTTGATCACGCCCAGCGCGCCCACGCCCAGGCCCTCGTTGCAGATGCGCACGCAGCGGTAACACAGGATGCAGCGGGGCGCGTCGTAGAATACCACCGGCGAGAACTGCTTCTCCGGAGTGTGGACCTTCTCGTCCGTGAACCGGCTCTCGCCCGCTCCGTAGCGGAAGGTCATGTCCTGCAATTCGCACTCGCCGCCCTTGTCGCAGACCGGGCAATCGAGCGGATGGTTGGTGAGCAGGAACTCGAGCATGTACTTGCGCGCGGAGTGGACCTGCGGCGTGTCGGTGCGCACCACCATGCCTTCGGAAACCGGCAGCGTGCAAGCCGTCATCAGCTTGGGCATCTTCTCCACTTCCACCAGGCACATGCGGCAGGCCGCCTGCAAGGTGAGGCCAGGGTAGTAGCAGAATGCCGGAATCTCGATGCCGGCCGTTCTGGCGGCCTCGATCACCAGCGTCCCCGGCTTGGCGTGAAGCTGCTTGCCGTCGATTGTGAACTTCAGCAGATCAGCCATTCAGATCCCTGTCTGGGTGGGGCGGACCTCCTGGTCTGCCTTCTTGCTGTCCCATCGGCGCAACCAAAGAAGGCAGACCAGGAGGTCCGCCCCACTGAGCGCCTCATGCCATCACCATGTGTTCCGCGTGCTCATAAGGGCACGGTCTCCCATCGAGATGATCCTCGAACTCCTCCTGGAACTTCTCGACGATCGAGATGGTGGGCATGGCCGCCGCGTCTCCCAGCGGGCAGAATGTGCGCCCCAGCATGTTCCTGGCGATGTCGCCAATGAGGCCGATATCGGCGCGCGTCCCGCCGCCCGCGTGGAACCGGACCAGGATCTTCCGCAGCCAGGTGGCGCCCTCGCGGCAAGGGATGCACCAGCCGCAGCTTTCGTGCGCGTAGAACCGTATGATGCGCGCCGCCGCCTTCACCATGCAGGTCTGGTCGTCCATGACGATGACGCCGCCCGAGCCGAGCATGGTTTTTCGCGCGCTCATGGAATCGTAGTCCATGGTGGCGCCCTCGCACTCCGCCGCCGTCAGCACGGGGCACGAAGAGCCGCCCGGAATCATGGCCTTCAGCTTCCTGCCTCCGCGGATGCCGCCTCCCACCTCCTCGATCATCTTCATCACCGGGAATCCCATCCGCAGCTCGTAGACGCCCGGCTTGTTGAGGTTGCCCGTGAGACAGGTCATTTTGGTTCCGCCGGCTCTGGGGACGCCCAGCGCCGCAAACGCCGCGCCGCCGCGGAGAATGATGGCGGGTACGGCGCAGTAGGTCTCCACGTTGTTGAGCACGGTGGGGCGCTGGAAGGCGCCCACCACCGCCGGAAACGGCGGCCGGATGCGCGGGATTCCACGCTTGCCCTCGAGCGATTCCAGCAGCGCGGATTCCTCGCCGCATTCGTAAGCCCCTGCGCCGGTGTGCGTGTAGAGGTCGAAATCGAAGCCCGTGCCCTGGATGTTCTTTCCGAGCCGGCCTCCGGCGTACGCCTCGGCGATGGCCTTCTCCAGGATCTCGATCAGGTAGCGATACTCGCCGCGGACGTAGATGTAGCCGGCGTGCGCGTCCACCGCCAGGCCGGCGATCAGCACGCCTTCAATCAACTGGTGCGGGTCGTTCTCGATCAGCACGCGGTCTTTGCAGGTGCCCGGCTCGCTTTCGTCGGCGTTCACCACGATGTACTTCGGCTTGGGCGAGCTGCGCGGCACGAAGCTCCACTTCATCCCGGCGGGGAACCCCGCGCCGCCGCGTCCCCGAAGGTTGGAGGCCTTGACCTCCTCGATGATCTCGTCCGGCTTCATGCGGGCGGCTTTCAGGAACGCCTGGTAGCCCTCGGTGGCGAGGTAGGTCCCGAGCGACGCCGAGTCGGGCAGGCCGAAGCGCCGCGACAGCACCCTGGTCTCGAGCGGACTGGGTTCGTTATACAGCATGCGCTATGGCTTATCCTTCAAGCCGTCGAGGATTTCGTCCAGCCGTTCGGGCGTCACGAAGTGATGGAAGTCGTAGTTCACCTGGATCGCGGGGGCCCAGGAGCACGCCCCGATGCACTCCACTTCCTCGATCGAGATCCGCCCGTCCGCGGTGGTCTCCTTGTGCCCGATGCCGAGCTTCTTGCAGGCGTGCTCCCAGAGCTTGTCGCCGTCGTTGAGCAGGCAACTGATGTTGGTGCAGATTTGCACGTGGTACTTCCCCATCGGCTTGCGGTGCAGCATCGAGTAGTAGGAAAGCGCTTCGTGAACCTGCAAAGCGGTAATGCCCAGGCGCCCGGCGACTTCATCGACCAGCTCGTCGGTGACCGACCCGATTTCGTCCTGTGCGTACATCAGCATGGGGATGAGCGCCGCCCGCTGCCGCCCCGGCGGATAGCTGTTCAGGAGCTTGGAGAACCGCGCTTCGAGTTGTGGAGAGAAAGTCATGAAAAACCAGCAATCGGCGATCAGCTTTCAGCGGTCAGCTAAAACCTCCCGGAGCTTCGCCGAAGGCGAAGCCAGAGCTGAAAGCTGAACGCTGAAAGCTGACAGCTTCCTTCACCTATCCACGTCCCCCAACACAAAATCCATGCTCCCGATGGAGGCGATCGCGTCGGCGATCAGCGTTCCTTCCACCATTTTAGAGGTGGCTTGCAGGTTCCCGAAGCTGGGCGTGCGCATGTGTACGCGGTACGGCTTCGCCGTCCCATCGCTCACCACGTAGAACCCCAGTTCGCCGCGCGGCGATTCGACCACCTGGTAAACCTCGCCCTCGGGTACGCGGAAACCCTCGGTCACGATCTTGAAATGGTAGATCAGAGCCTCCATCTGGGTCTTCATCTTCTCGCGGTCGGGCAACACCACGTGCTGGTCCGCCGCTTTCCAGGGCCCCGCCGGCATGCCATCCATGGCCTGCCGGACGATCCGCGCGCTCTGCCGCATCTCCTCCACGCGCACCAGGTAGCGCGCGTAAACGTCGCTCTCCGTCCGCGTGGGAACCTCAAAATCGAACTTCTCGTAGCCGGTGTACGGCTCGTCTTTGCGGGCATCCGTCTTCAGCCCGGCGGCGCGCAGCATCGGCCCGGTGACGCCCAGGTCGAGCATGTCCTCGAGCGACAGAACACTCACGCCCTTCGTGCGGCCGGTCCAGATGCGGTTGTTGGTGAGCAGGTCCTCGTACTCCTCCACCTTGCTCGGGAAACCGCCGATGAACGTCCCGACCCGCCGATGCCACCCGCGCGGCGGCTCCAGCGCCAGCCCGCCGATGCGGAAGTAGCTGGTCATCATCCGCTGGCCGGAGAACATCTCGAAGATTCGCAGGATGTCCTCGCGCTCGCGGAAGCAGTAGAGGAACACGCTCATGGCCCCGATATCGAGCGCGTGCGTGCCCAGCCACACCAGGTGGCTGTTGAGGCGCGTCAGCTCCGTGAGCATCACGCGCATCCATTGGGCCTGGGGCGGGATCTCCAATCCCAGCAGCTTCTCCACCGCCAGGCAATAGCCCAGGTTATTGGAGAGCGGCGCCAGATAATCCACCCGGTCGGTCAGCGTCACCGCCTGCTGATAGGTCTTGACCTCGAATTCCTTCTCGATTCCGGTGTGCAGGTAGCCGATGTCCGGCTGGCATTTGACGATGATCTCGCCATCCAGCTCCACCGCCAGCCGCAGCACTCCGTGCGTGGAGGGGTGCTGCGGCCCCATGTTCAACAGCATCCTGCGCGGGCCGGACTGCGCCTGGTCGTCCTCGAGAACCGTGACTCCTGGAACGCCCGTGTCGCCCATGGCCTACACCCTTTGCCCCGTGGTCGGATAGTCCTTGCGGAGCGGGTGGCCCTCCCATCCGTCCGGCAACATGATGCGCCGCAAATCCGGATGCCCCGCGAAGCGAATGCCGAACAGGTCGAAAACCTCGCGCTCGTACCAGTTCGCCGAGCGCCAGACCGATGTAACGGAGTCGATTTCGGGATTCCCGCCGCCCAGTCGGCATTTCAACCGGACCCGTTCGTTGCCTTCGATGGAATGCAGGTGATAGACCACTTCGAAGCGCGGCTCGGCCGGGTGGCGGTCCACCGCCGTTACCGAGCTGAGGCGGGCAAACTTCCGGTCGCGCTTGAGGAAGCCACAGACCCCGGCGATCCGGGCTGGAGCGATCTCCAAAGTCAGCTCGCCCCGGTCGTACTTGCCGCCCGTGACGGCGGCGCCGTCAAACGCGTCCACCGCCGCGGCCACGCCGCGATCGTGCAAGTCGCCGGGTAGCATTTCGGTTACGGCTTTCGCCGCGGGCGGTCCGCTCCGGACCAGTCCAGCGCGCCCTTTCTCCAGATGTAGAAGAACCCGGAGAGGATCAGGATCACAAACACCAGCATCTCGACGAACGCCAGCTTGGCCATTCCAGGCTCGCGAAAAATCACCACCCACGGATACAGGAAGATGGCTTCGATGTCGAACAGGATGAAGAGCATCCCCACCAGGTAGAACTTGACGCTGAAGCGCTCGCGGGCGTCTCCGATAGGGGTTATGCCGGATTCGTACGGCGTGTCCTTGATCCGGTCGCGGACGCGTTTGCCCAGCAGGCGGGATACGGCGAGCAATCCCGCCGCCATGGCCATGGCCAGCACAGCCTGAACCACGACGGGGAAGTACACGTCGGCATACGACTTAGGCATGGTTTCCCAGCGGACCGAGACTCAAACTTGACTATAATGGTTGGAAAATAGGGGTGTCAACCGGGCATGACCATCCGGATCGTCGTCAATGGAGAGCCGCACGCCGCCCCCGAGGGCCAGACGATCCTGGGCCTTCTGCGGGAGCTCGAAATCGACCCCGCGCGCGTCGCCGTGGAACTCGACCGCCGCATTGTCAAGCGGGCCGAGTGGGAAGACACGGCGCTGGCCTCCGGGTCCCGGCTGGAAATCGTGCGGTTCGTGGGCGGGGGATAGCGTCCGCGGCTGTGCGGCTTCCTGGGGCGGACCATCGCCTTTCGTGGTCTGCCTCTTCTCCGCTCCCCCCTACTCCACCCTATAATTCGGCGCTTCCTTGGTGATAATCACGTCATGCACATGCCCCTCGCGCAGGCCGGCCGGGGAGATCCGCAGGAAACGCGATTTCTCCTGAAGCTCCGCGATGGTGCGCACGCCGCAGTACCCCATGCCCGCGCGAAGCCCGCCCACAAGCTGATACACCAGTTCTTCCAGCGGACCTTTGGCGGCCACCCGCCCCTCAATCCCTTCCGGCACCAGCTTCGAGTTCGGGTCCTGCGCGTAACGGTCGGAGCTGCCCTGCGGCATCGCCCCCATCGAACCCATGCCGCGGTAAGTCTTGAACGTCCGCCCCTGGTAGAGCACCGTCTCGCCGGGGCTTTCGTCCGTGCCGGCCAGCAGGCTCCCGATCATCACCGCGTCCGCCCCCGCCCCGATCGCCTTCGTCACGTCGCCCGAAAACTTGATGCCGCCGTCGGCGATCAGCGGCACGCCCGCCTCGCGCGCCGCCCGCGCGCACTCCGCGATGGCCGTGATTTGCGGCACGCCCGCGCCCGATACCACGCGCGTGGTGCAAATCGAGCCCGGACCCATCCCCACCTTGATCCCGTCCACCCCCAGCGCGATCAGTTCCCTGGCGCCTTCATAGGTGGCCACGTTGCCGGCCAGCAGTTGCACCTCCGGCAGCTTGCTCTTGATCGCCTTCCTCTCGCAGTTCCTGACAACATCCAATGACGGGCTGCGCCTGTTTCACCCGAGCCTTGGCCTGTGGCTGACGGAAGACCCGGAAAAGAACCCGTTCGCGGTCAG
>CAIRXZ010000120.1 GCA_903882645.1 uncultured Acidobacteriia bacterium
ACCTGTTCGGTACCGTGGGCTCGCAGGCGTTCGTCGGTTTCAGCGCGGGAACCGGCGCCGCCTATGGCACTAACGATATTCTGAACTGGACCTTTACCTCCGGGGATGCTGTGCCCGAACCTGCCACGGCTGGTTTCTTCGCCCTTGGCCTGGCGGCGTTGGGTTTGCTTGGACGACGCACCTTCAAGCGGCGGTAGGGGCGGGCGCCGCCGCCGGATACGCACAGGGTGTGACGCCCTCGCGTGGACGAAACGAGAACTGACATGAAAACGATAATCTTTTCGCTTGTTGCCGCGGCCGTTTGCGCGGCCCAGACGGTTCCCCAAAGTCTGCTCGAGGCCATGGACCCGGTGCTCTACCGGATCGAAGGTCACGGTCCGGTATTCCGCGCGGAGAATCGCGCCAACAGACTTGCGGCCGAATTTCAGGGTGCCCAAACCATGCTGCGGATTGGCAGCGCCGAATTGGAACTGCGGGTCTCCGGCTACGGTTGGAGGTCGAGCCTGGCGTCGCCGGGCGGCGTGGTGAAGAGCGATGCCCGCGGCCAAAGACTGGAAAGGCGGTATGCCTCGGGACTGCGGGAATGGTTCGAAAATGGGCGGCAGGGACTGGAGCAAGGATTTGTTGTCGATGGGCGGGGCGGCAGCGGGGGATTGCATATCAGGCTGACGGCGAACCATGGCTGGCGGGTGGCGGGCGGTGGCGGGAGCGTTACGTTTACCCGGGATTCGGCAAAGCTGGATTACGGAGGCGTAAAAGCGATAGACGCGCGCGGAGTGGAGCAACTTTCGCGTCTGCTAGCGGTCCCGGACGGGGTGGAAATCGAGGTGGACGACGCCGGCGCGGTGTATCCGCTCACCATCGACCCCACGTTTACCCAACAGGCGAAGTTGACGGCTTCCGACGCTGCCAACGGCGACGGGTTCGGTCTGGCGGCGGCGCTGGCGGGCGATGGGAATACCGCCCTGGTGACATCGTATTCCAAGACGGTGTCGAGCAAGACCGCGCAGGGAGCGGCGTACGTGTTCACGCGCAGCGGCGCCACGTGGTCCCAGCAGGCGGAACTGACGGCCAGCGACGGGGCGGAAGGGGATTATTTCGGCAGTTCGGCGGCGCTATCGAGCGAGGGGAATACCGCGTTAATCGGAGCGTACTTCAAGACGGTATCCGGCAACACCTATCAGGGAGCGGCGTATGTGTTCACGCGCAGCGGCATCACGTGGTCCCAGCAAGCGGAACTGACGGCCAACGGCGGCGCGTCAGGGGATTATTTCGGTACTTCCGCGGCGCTATCGAGCGACGGGAATACCGCCTTACTCGGAGCGAAATGGAAGGCGATCTCGGGTAACTCCTGGCAGGGAGCGGCGTACGTCTTTACGCGCAGCGATAGCACGTGGTCCCAGCAGAGCGAGCTGACAGCCAACGACGGAGCGAAAAACGATGGCTTCGGCTATTCCGTGGCGCTGGCGAGCGCCGGGAATACCGCCTTGGTCGGAGCGCTATACAAGACAGTCTCCGCCAATTATGAGCAGGGAGCGGCGTATGTCTTCACGCGCGCCGGTAACGCGTGGTCGCAGCGGCAGGAATTCACGGCCAGCGACGGTGTGGCGTGGGACGCGTTTGGCGAATCCGCGGCGCTCTCGGGCGATGGCAATACCGCCTTGTTGGGAGCGGGCCAAAAACTGAACGACAAGGGAGCGGCGTACGTTTTCACGCGTAGCGGCGACACGTGGTCCCAGCA
>CAIRXZ010000121.1 GCA_903882645.1 uncultured Acidobacteriia bacterium
GCCGCGTCGGTCTTCTTCCGGTTCCACTGCGTGTACGTCAGGACGTACGTGCCGTCCGGGCTTTCCACGACGCGCGGGTCTTCGCAGCCGCCAGGCCATTCCCGTTCCTTCTCGGCATCGTTATCGGGGTAGAGAACCGGCTCCGGCCGGCGAGTGAAGTGGATGCCGTCGTCGCTTTCGGCCAGACCCAGTCGCGACGTGTGCATGCCGATGCGCATTTCGCCGGTGTCATCCTCCGCGCGGTAGAGCACGTCAATCCTTCCGTTGCGCACGACAGCCGCCGGATTGAACGTGTGCAGAGCTTCCCAATGGACCGGCTTCCCATCGACCGGGTCCTGGAAGACCGAATCCCGATTCGGCTCGATCACCGGGCTCGCGCCGGACGGCCGCACGAGCGGCGAGATCCGCCAATTCGCCGCGCGGTCCGCGGCAACCGCGGCCGACCAAAGCCCTGCCGCGGCGAGGACGAACTTCAAGGGGCGGTTCATATCGAGAACCGATAATGTACCAATTTGCGGGAAGGCGCGACGGCGCAGCGGTGCTGTAAGGCAGGTTGAAGAACAGACGGCGAAGACGCGCCGGATGTACACCAAAACTGCGGCGCTACGTTTTGATACACGTGCGCTCACGCACACCGAGGAAGCGGGATTATAATGGCAAGCAGGTATGGCTAACGATTCAACTCTCGAAGTGGACCCCATTGACTCGGTCCTGGAACGCGCGATCGAGGTGATCGGCAGCAAAGAAGCGGCCATGCGCTGGCTCGGCACCCCGGTGCGAGCCCTCGGCTACGCGACGCCGATTTCCCGTTTGGCGAGTTCGCAAGGCCAAGAAGAAGTGCGGATGATCCTTGGCCGGCTGGAATACGGCGTCTGGTGATCGTCTGCTACCGGCTCCACCACAGTGACCACCCCGCTAACGAGGGTGCCGGCGCCTTGTTGTATGGCGGTCGCTGGAATCAACGCGGTACAGAGGCCATCTACACCGCAAGCTCTCGATCATTGGCTGTTCTTGAAGTACTGGTCTACTACGCAGTCCTCCCTAAAGGCTTTGTGATCACGCCGGTACGAATCCCGAGAAGGGTGCGGGTCCGGAATATTCAACAAAGTCTGCTCGTCGAGGGGTGGAGGACAGTCGAGGCGCTTACCCAAATTATGGGGAGCGTTGCGTTGCGCGACACGGCCGTACTTTGCGCACCATCCACCATCATTCCCGAAGAGAACAACTACATCCTCAACCCCCTCCATCCGGATTTCCGCCACATCGAGTTCCAGCCCCCCGAGCAGTTCCAGTTCGACCCACGGTTGAAGTAGAATCCGCCGCCGTCGCTCCGGCCGTCATCTGTCGAAGTCGGACACCCGGAGGCGGGAGGCTATTGGAGCAGCAACGAAATCATCGTCTGCCGAGTCGAGGAGGACCACAGCCGGACGCAGTTTCCGGCCCGGCATCTGGTGGAAGTCGATCCGAATCAGGACGACTTCACCGGGTCGAAGTGTCATGGATCAGCAGTTCGTATACCGAGTCATCGGCGGCGTATGCCGTCTCGAATCGCCGCCGGCCCGCCGCGCGCCAAGCGGCATCGTCTACGGAAACGCCCCACTGTAGAACGACCTGAACCGTTTCCCTGGGCGGAACCTGCGATGGGATCTCAGGCGGAACGGCAATCTGGCCGTTCGGCGTGAGTTCGCCTCTGAAGTCGGTAGTCTTCATCGCTTTTCCCTCGCTCACTTGGATCATCTCACGTGTCCGAGCTGTCGGTCTCCGCGCCCCCGGCGGGGGGCTCGCCCGAGGTGCGCTGCTTCCGACGCTATCGGCCAGAAACCAGTTTCATCACAGCCCAAGCGACGGCCAACGCCATGGCAACGCCACCGAAACTATCGAGCCCACTTCCACCGTACGTGTACAGAAACCAGCCGGATATGAACAACAGGATCGTGGAACCCCAGCCTCCCGTTGAGCAATGTCGACATTCTGCTTTCCCGATGGGAATCTCCCGCCCGCAGCGCGGGCAAGCACGTGGAGACACCTTCCGGCCGCAGTTTGGGCACGAAGCCGCAGCGTCTGATACATCCCTGCCGCAGTCTGGGCATTTGAATAGGGCCACTTGCGTTCATCCTTGAGGCCGCGTTGCGACGAGCCAAACCACGCTGTGGTCCCGCTCGTCGCCCGCGGCTGCTCAATCGACCGGGCGTCGTTCCAGCCTTATTGCAGCCAGCCTCTTCGCTGCCCGTCCCTCAGGAGTGCGCGGGCGTATTGTTCCTCAGTCAGGTTGTACCTATTGCTCCGGCGCGAGATTGCGCCGCGAGCTTCTGCCGAAGCGTATTCACGACAAATTCGATCCCAGTCGGGTCCGAAGGATCGTGCCAGTTTTCGCATCATCTCACGTTGTGTCATAGCGAAACGAAGTATACTACCAAGAATCACCTTTTCCGGGCCTTAATCATTTCTTAATGAAGCGGTTAGGCGGTGGCATTCAGCAACACGCCGTTGGCGGGGTTGCGGGTTTCGCCGGCGCTCGATACAAGGACGGCCGGGCGGTCCTTGAAGACGCACTTGGTGGAGCAGATGCCGCAGCCGATGCAGAGGGCGGGGTCGATGTGCGGCTGTTTGACCGTTACTCTTTCGCCGGAGGGCGCGAGCGCCTGGACTTCCTCGAACCAGATGGCCTTTTTCGGGGTCGGGCACTGCTCCTCGCAGACGATGCAGGAGCGGGCGTAGGCGTAAGGCAGGCAGCGGTTCCGGTCGAAGTACGCGAGGCCGATCTTGATGCGCTGCTTTTCCGCTACCTTCAGAGGCCGGATGGCGCCGGTTGGGCAAACCTGCGAGCACAGCGTGCATTCGTACTCGCAGTAGCCGATGGTCATTTTCATCACCGGGGTCCAGAGGCCTTCGAGGCCCGCTTCGAGCGCGGTGGGGTGGATGGCGTTGGTGGGGCAGACCTTCATGCACTCGCCGCAGCGGATGCACCTGGCCAGGAAATCATCCTCGGCGAGCGCGCCGGGCGGGCGCACCAGCTCGGGGTTGTAGGAACGGCCGGCGCCAAGCGCGCCGGTGCGGAACAAGAAGAACGAGCCGATTCCCGCGGCGCCGGAGGCCAGCATCCGGCGGCGGCCGAGGTCGAGACGCTCCGGTTTTGGGGGTTTGACGAAACTGCGCAGCCAGGTGGGACCAGTCAGTACCGCAATCGTCCGATTTATTTGCAGCGCTCCGGGCCGGGCATGCCCGGCCCCTACAAGGGGATCACGCGCCAGGCCGAGTGTAATCGCCTGGGACGGGCAATCCGACTGGCAGTTGAAGCAGTAGAAGCACTCGGCCGGCTTCCATCCATCGGCATTGGGATTGGCGCCGCCCTGGCAATCGGCCAGGCACAGGCGGCAATCGTTGCAGGCGTCCGGTTTGCGGCTCAGGCGGACGAGCGGGTTCTTCCCCACCAGCCCCAGCAGCGCGCCGGCCGGGCAGATGTAACGGCACCAGAAGCGCGCCCTGAAAAAGTTGAGCGCCACCGCGCCCGCGAACAGGAACCCGATCAGCAGATTCCCGGAGTAGTGCGGCTGACGAAGGGCCAGGAAATGCCGGCGCAGGAACTCATACACCGGCTCGCTGGCCGCCGTGACGCGCAGCGGGCCGATTCCCGGATTGGCATCGTAGAGCCAGCCGAAGAAGCGCGCGACGGCGTCGTTCAGGGCGGGGAAGACCGAGGTCGCGAGCGAACGGAAGAAGAACGAGAACGGGTCCAGCCAGCCTGCCACGTTCGCGCCCAGCAGCGCGGCCCCCAGAAAAACCGCCAGGACATAATACTTGGCTTTTTGCCAGGGCGCGTAACCGCCGGTATCGAGTTTGTCCTTGGCCGGGCCGGGGCGCAGGCTGGCGATCAGGTGGTGCAAGGAGCCGAAGGGGCAGACCCATCCGCAGAACCAGCGCCCGAAGACCAGTGTGATGGCGAGCGTTGCGAGCGAAAGAAGCATGCCCGCAGCGACGGCGTGCGAAGCCAGCCAGGCGAGCGGCAGCGCCAGCGGGTCGAGCTGAAAGAAGAGTTTCACGCCGCGGCCCGGACGATCGATGGGATGATCGGCGGTTTGCAGGAACAGGTATAGGAAGAGCAGGAGGAACGCGGTCTGGGAGGCTCGCCGCAGCCAAACCAGCCATGAAGCGCGCGTGCCCCGCGCCACTCAAACCTCCAACCGCACGGGCGAGAGGGACTGGAAGTCCGTCGTGCCAAGCCCGCGGGACTGCCCTTCCACCAGGTAGCCGATATCCGCGGGCCTGTAGCCCAGGATCGTGGCGCCCACGGAATCTACCGCCACCTGGTCGACGCCCGCGACCACCAGGTCCTTGCGCTTCACGTCGGAGAGGTTGCCTCCGGTAGGCCCGTTGGCGGCCAGGATGCGAACCGCGTCGAGCACTACGAGCCGGGGCTTGAGGAAGGCGGCGAGGTCGGTCACCGTGTTGGCGATGTCCTGATGAAAGCGGCCGCGGTCGCCGCCGGCGGCGCCCATCAGGTTCTTCATGCCGAGCACGGCCTTGGCGAGGGAGTGCTGCTTGGCGATGGGTACGTTGATGAGGCAATCTGCCTCGACCAGCTCGGAGTAAAGCTTCCATTTGGTCAGGACCTTGGCGCCGGTGAGGGACATCGCGCGGAACCTCCGCTCGTCCATGAAGGGGCACCGTGCGCCAGCCTTTTCCGCGGCCTGCTGGATGCCGCTGCGCGGGAACGTCCGCTCCGGAACGTGGATGGGGTTGTCGCTGACCAACACCTTTGCAGCGCCCGCCTGGAAACACATCTCGACGATGGCCGCGACCACGTCGGGGTTGGTGCAGGCGGCCTGTTCCGGCCGGCGGTCAAAGGCGATATTCGGCTTCACCCAGACCACGTTGCCCTTGGAGACGAAGCGGCCCATCCCGCCGAGGGCTCCGACCGCCGCGCGGGTCAGCCGCCGGGCTTCCTCCGCGATGCCCTCGGGAGCGCTGGGCGGAGCCTTGTAGTGCGCGATGGCGAGCGAGGGGGGAACGGCGGCGGCCAGCGCGCCGGGAGCAAGGGCGGCGGAAGCCAGGAAGCGGCGGCGGTTCAGAGGGCGTGAGAAAACCGGTTGGCAGGCGAAAGCGCCTGCCCCACCCTCCGGCGGATCTTTCAGTGTCTCATTCATGCTTGCGTCCTGGCGGGACCGCGCCGATTTTGGCCGAGATATCGCGGGCAACGGTATCGAGGAGCGCGGCGGTCTGCGCGGCGTCGCCGAAGGCGAGCAGCTTCACGTAGTAGTTGGCCTGCTGGAAGTTCAGAGCGCCTTCATCGCGGTAGCCTTCGCGGCCAATCGGAACGGGGCGGCAATCGCCCGGACGCTCGGCCGAATACATAGCCCACGCACGCGCGGGATCGCCCATATCGTAGATGTCGGCTGCGATATCCATGTCCGTGGCTTTGTACTCCTGGTGTAGCAGGGCCACGAAGCCGCGCTGGCGATACGCCTCGGCGCCGCCATCGAGATACTTATAGAGGTCCGCGGAATAGAAAGCCGCCGCCTTCGACTGCCGGCCGCCGAACGCTTCGGGATCGGGCAGCAGCGCGGCGAGTTTGGTCTTCTCCGCCGGCGCAACCGCGACCACGCCTCGCGCCCGCTGTTGCTGGGCGGGCAGCAGCGCGGCGGCGAAGAGAAAACACAGCGGGATTCGCATAGCGGCGCGGCTCCGCGCTTTCATCCTTCACGATTACTATATCTTGATTGCCGGGCACGAAGAAGGCAGGCCGGGAGGCGAGCCCCACTAAGAACTCGATT
The DNA here is from genome assembly GCA_903882645.1 of uncultured Acidobacteriia bacterium. GTDB lineage: Bacteria > Acidobacteriota > Terriglobia > Bryobacterales > Bryobacteraceae > BOG-224. The sequence continues at coordinate 5,772 of CAIRXZ010000121.1, forward strand.
GCCGGCGGCCGGCGGATGCTGGTATCCTCCGCATTGTGCTGGTTGAGGGACTCAAACTGCTGGTGGGCCTGTGGCGGCGGCCCGCCGCGGCCATGGGCGCGGTCCTGGACCGTGGCAGCGCTCTATTCGCGCTGATCGCGGCGCTGGCCGCTTCGTGGCTGCTTCCGACCGCGGCGGCGCCCCGGCTCGGTTTCTTTTTGCCGGTGGTGGCGCTGGCGCTGGCTTACGTCCCCGGAGTTCTGCTTCTTGGAGCCTTGTTCGGGCGGTTGGGCAGCCTGGGCGCCGTCTTCCAGCGCGACTATTCGCCGCTGCTCACGTGCACGGCGATGGCCTGGACCGCGGCGGCCGCGCCCCTGGCCGTGGTGGCGTGGCTGGTTCCCGCGGAAGCGCTGCCGTGGCTCGCCGCGCCGGCGGCTCTGGGCTTCGCCGCGCTGATGTTCTTCGCGGTACGCACGCTGTTCGGGGTGGGAAGCGGAGCGGCCGCGGGCATCGTCGGGTTGTCGTGGGTTCCGCTGGTGGCGGCGGCATTTCTTTGGGGGCCGATCCATTACCTGCTGGGATGGCTCGCGTCGCCTTTCTTCCTGCTCTACGCGTGGTACTTCCTGGGCGGGGAGTTGAGCAACCTGGGGGCCGGATTGCGGAGCCGCCAGGGCTTTCACCGAATGTTGGAGGCGGCGGCCATCAATCCTCACGATGGCGACGCGCAATACCAGCTTGGTCTGATTCACCAACAACGGCGCCAGTACACGGAGGCCGCGCGGCGTTTCCGCAACGCGGTGGCGATCGACCCGGAAGCCACCGACGCGCATTTCCAGTTGGGAAAGATCGCGCGCGAACAAGGGCGCATCGAGGACGCGCTGGCGGAGTTCGAGACGGTGCTGCGGCAGGACGAAAAGCACAACTTGAGCGAGATCCGCCGCGACCTGGGCGGCGCGTACCTGGCCGCCGGCCGCCTGGCGGATGCGCGCCGCGAGCTGGAGATCTATACGGACCGCCGCCCCTACGATCCGGAAGGCCTCTGCTACTACGGGCAGACGCTCGAAGCGCTGGGGGACGCGGCGGCCGCGCGCGAGATGTACGGGCGGGCCGTGGAAGCCGCCCGCAGCGCGCCGCGGTACCGCCGCCGCGTCACGGCTCCGTGGAGCAGGCTGGCGCAGAAGCGGGCCAGCAGGCTGAAGGGGTGAGGAAAGCTAGAATTGATTCGCTAGGCCTTTTTCGCCTTCGAGCGTCTAACAGGATATGTGGAAGGCCCTTGTTCTTTCGTTCCGCGCCGTGCGGCGCAACCCGACGTTTGCCTCTGTTGCGGTGCTCTCGCTGGCCCTCGGCATCGGGGCGAATACGGCCATTTTCTCGCTGCTCGACCAGGTGGCGCTACGCTCGCTTCCCGTCCGCGATCCGGAAAGCCTGGTGGTGCTTCATACCGGATACAACGCTCCCGGAACCAGCACGAGCGATAGCCGAGAATCCGTTTTCTCCTACCCGATGTATCGCGACCTGCGCGACCGCGACCCGGCGTTTGCCGGCGTGGTGGCGCGCATGGGCGCCGGCGTTACCTTGGCCAGCCAGGGCGGCGCCGAACAGGCCAGCGCGGAAATGGTCTCGGGAAACTTCTTTCGGACGCTGGGAGTCGGGGCGGCCCTCGGCCGCGTGCTGACTCCGGAGGATGACGGCGCGCCGGGCGCCAATCCCGTGGCCGTGCTCAGCCACAGCTACTGGTCGAGCCATCTGGCCGGCAGCCGGGCGATTCTGAACCAGACCATCGCGCTCAACGGCCATCCCGTCGTGGTGGTCGGCGTCGCCGAGGAGCGCTTCAACGGATTGCATTCCGGACAAACCCCGGATCTGTACGTCCCTATCGCCCTGCAGAAACTGGTACAGCCCACGTGGGACGCGCTCGAGGATCGCCGTTTCCACTGGCTCAATATCTTCGCCCGCATCCGGCCCGGCTTCACCGCGCAGCGGGCGCAAGCCGCCACCGACGTGGTCTACCACTCGATCCTCGAGGCCGAACTGACGCGCGTCGGCAACATGCGCAGCGACAAAGATCGAAATGAGTTTCTCCAGCACCGCGCGCAACTCAAGCCCGCGGCCCAGGGTATTAACGCCCTCGGGGAGCAATTCGGCAAGCCGCTCGAAGTGCTCATGGCGATGGTCGGGCTGATGCTGCTGACCGCTTGCGCCAACGTCGCCAACCTCATGCTCGCGCGGGGCGCCGGCCGGCAGCGCGAAATCGCCATCCGGCTGGCCCTCGGCGCGGGCCGCGGTTCCCTGGTGAAGCAACTCTTACTGGAAGGCCTGGTAGTGGCGCTGGCCGGCGGCGCGCTGGGCGTCCTGGCAGCCAAGTGGGGCGCGGCCGGTCTGCTGCGCTTGCTGCCCGAAGATTTCGGCGGTCCCTGGCTCACCACCCGGCTCAGTTTGCCGCTGCTGGGTTTCGCCCTGGGGCTTTCGCTGGCAAGCGGATTGCTATTCGCATTGACGCCGGCGCTCAAGGCGACGCGCCCCGACGTGGCGGCGGCATTGAAAAACCAGGCGTCGAATGTTGCCGCGGCCGGAGGCTCCGCTCGCTTTCGAAGTGGCCTGGTGGTGGCCCAAGTGGCGCTTTCGCTGCTGCTGGTGGTGGGCGCGGGCTTGTTCACCGGCAGCCTCCTCAACCTCACCCGCGTCAACCTCGGCTTCCGCGCCCAGCGTCTGCTGATGTTCGGCGTGAATGCCGCAACCAGCCGCCCCGAAGTATCCCGCGCGGTTGCGTTCTACCGCGACTTGCAGCAGCGGCTGGAAGCCATCCCGGGCGTGACGGGCGTAGCCGCCGCCGCCAGCGGACCGTTTTCCAACAGCGGCCGCGGCGGCAATATTACCGTGGAAGGCTATCATCCGGGGCCCGACGAGGACGTTGGCGGGTCGATCGTCGCCATCAGCCCCGGCTTCTTCCGGGCCATGGGCATTCCGCTCCGCGCCGGCCGTGAATTCACCGATCGCGACGAGGCCGGCGCGCCCAAAGTGGTGGTCGTCAACGAGGCGTTTGCCAAGAAATACTTCGACCGGAAGGATCCCGTGGGCCGCCGCATGGCGATCGGCGAGAGCAACCATCCCGTGTTGAACCTGGAGATCGTGGGCGTGGCCGCCGATAGCCGGGTCGAGGTGCGCAAGCCGGCCTCAGAGACTTGGTACTTTCCTTTCGCGCAGTGGGGCCAGCCCGAGCGCTTGCAGTTCTATGTGCGGACCGCCGGCGATCCGGACCGCCTGGCTTCCGGCGTGCGGCAGGCGGTCAGGACGGCCGACCCCGACGTTCCGATGGGCGCCTTGAAGCCGATGGACGTCTGGATCGCCGAATCGATTTACGTCGAGCGCCTGATCGCCATGCTGTCGGGCGCGTTCGGCGTGGCGGCCACGCTGCTCGCCGCCATCGGGATCTATGGCGTGGTGGCTTACGCCGTGGCGCGGCGAACCGCCGAAATCGGCATCCGCATGGCGCTGGGCGCGCAGCCCGCGCGCGTGCTGCGCATGATTCTGCTAGAAGCCGGAAGCATGGCCGCGCTGGGGATCGCGATCGGCCTCGCCGCGGCCTTCGGGTTGAGCCGCCTGGTGGCGTCGCAATTGTTCGGCGTGAAGCCCGCCGACCCCGCGGTATTCGCGGGCGCCGCGGGCGTGCTGGCGCTGGTGGCATTGGCCGCGGCTCTGGTCCCGGGCTGGCGCGCATCGCGCATCCAACCGGTGCAAGCCCTCAAGTACGAGTAGGCGGCCGTTGCGGCTGGCGCCGGCGCCTCTCCAACCGAACATGGCCATTTCGCACGGACTAGCCGGATTGATCGTGTTGGCCCAACAAGTCGCCATCTGGAACTCTCCGTTGGGAGTGGTTCTGACTGCCTGGACGTGGCTGACGGCTGCCGTCTTCGGCTTGTTCCTGATGAGGAAGCGCTCACCCCTTCAAGCGTCCTGAACTATAGTTCCCTGGTGATATACGATCTTCCAGCCTGCGGGCGTGTGCTGCCAGATCGTCGATCTGCGCGTCTTGCGCTCCTTGTTTTGGAGAAGCGTGTAGGTCAGCAGGTAAACATCCTGAGCCAATCTCCGGCAGTGAAAGCCCGATGTCTCCCACACGTCGGCGTGTGGCTGCCGGTGGCGTTTCTCCAACTCGTCCAACACGAATTCCCTGCTGTAACGCCGGCCGGAAGCGCCGACTTCCCAAAAGTCAGTCAGAGTCATATTCTCGAAATCGGATCTGCCGGTTCCCAGTTCCGGGCGGTGGAAGATTGGTTCGCGGCCGATTAGCTGGTCGAGGACGCCAACGAGCGCAGGATCGGTTATGAGCGAGGGTTCCATCACAGGACTCATCCCTTCACACCAGAGTATACAGCCACTCCTCCTGTTCGCGCAGCAGGATCAAAGCCCGCTCCAGACTTACTAACTCGAAACTCACTTCGTCGCGGGGGCGCAGTTGGCCGAGGCGCCAGAAATCCGCCGAGACGACGTTGGCGGGCTTGGGATATCCTCCGGTGGTCTGGTGCTCGACAAACAGGATGATGGGCTGACCGTCGGGAGGGATTTGAACCGCGCCCAATGGCGCGCCTTCGGTCAGCATGTGGCCGGGAGGACTCGGAATCGCCGGCCCGCGCAGCCGCAAGCCCATGCGGTTCGATTCCTCGCGGACCACGTAGGCGGCCTGGTACAACTCTCCGGAGAACCACTCGGCCTGCGGGCCGGAGGTGACCCGCAGCACGGGGTTGCGGATGGATTCGGGCGGCCGGACGGCTTCCAGGCGGGGTTTGCGAATGGCGGCTTCGCCGACCGGCAGCACATCGCCGGCGCGCAGCGGGCGGCCGCCCAGGCCGGTGAGGACGTGGGTTGACGCGCTGCCCAGCGTCTTGGGGACACCGACGCCGCCGCGCACGGCCAGGCAGCAGCGCGCCCCGGCGCGCGTAGGTCCGCAGCGCACCACCGCGCCGGCCTTGATTTCCACCGCGCGCCACAACGGAAGCCCCGCGCCGAAATCCGAGCCGGTCAGCGCGATGGTCGCGTCCGCTTCGAACTCGAAATCGCCGCCCACCAGCGTCATCTCCAGGGCCGGCGCGTTCTCGGCGTTGCCCACCAGCAAATTGCCCGCGCGCAAGGCCAGGGCGTCGGCGGCCCCGCAGGCGGAGACGCCGAGGTGGGCGTAACCCGGACGCCCGAGATCCTGCACGGTGGTTTGGAACCCGGTGGAAAGAGCGCGGATGCGGTTCACCGCGCCTCCTCCGGGATGGGAACGAAGCGCACGCGGTCGCCCATGGCCAGCAGCGCGGGGGGCGACGCTTGCGCGTCGAACAGAGCGAGCGGCGTGCGCCCGATGATGCGCCATCCACCGGGCGAATCCATGGGATAGACGCCGGCCTGGCTGCCGCCGATGGCCACGCTGCCCGCCGGGACCCGTTTGCGCGGCGAGGGCAGGCGCGGCGTCGCCAACTCGGGCGGGAGGCCGTCAAGATACGGAAACCCAGGCGAGAAGCCCAGGAAGCAAACCAGGTAGCTGGCGGAGGCGTGCAACTCGACCACGCGTTCCGGGGGCAATCCGGCGTGCCGGGCCACGTCCTCGAGGTCGGGTCCGCACTCGCCGCCGTAGCGGACGGGAATCTCGACCAGGCGCTCTTTGGTGGGGCAGGCGGTTTCGCCTGCCAAGGGTCGGGCATGCCCAGCCCCTACGCCACACTCCGCGCGCACCAGCGCCTCGATTTCAGCGTGACTGCGCACCCGGGGGTCGAACTCCACCAGAACGGAGGCGTAGGCGGGATGGAGGTTCAGGATGCCGCGCACGCCCTCCAAACTGCGGGTGAGCCGCGCGGCCTGGCGGCACGCCAAGGCCGGGACTGCCTCGCCGAACGAGATGAGAAGCGAGCGGTCGCTCGCCAAGCGAATGGTGGCCAACGCGCTATTACGTCCGTCCTCGATGCCTCAAGCGCTCACGTTGGGCCGGGCCAGCAGTCCGCCCATTTTGGTTCTCAGATCGGCCACGGTGAACGGCTTCGGGAGCAAGGCGTGGCCCTTCTCGACCACGTACTTCTGCACCAGGTGGGTGTTGTCGTAGCCGGAAATGAAAAGCACTTTCAGGCCGGGCTGTAAAGCGGAAAGCCGGTCCGCCAGCATGGGACCGCTCATGCCCGGCGCAACCACGTCGGTAATGAGCAATTCGAACGGCCCGTGATGCTTGTACAAAGTCAGCGCGTGCTCGCCGCTGTCCGCCGTCAGGACGTTGTACCCGAACGATCCGACCATCGCCCCGACGAGTTTCCGGATCTCCGGCTCGTCGTCCACCACCAGAATGGTCTTGCCGCTTTCAGAAGACATCGCTCCCCGATTCTAGCGACGGGCAGCCGCCACGGCAACTGGCGGCGCGGGAATGTGTATCGATATGTCCGGTTCTCGGAATAGCACCACGTAAAAGAGGTGTTGTACGCGCCGGCCACCGCAGGTTAGAATCTTCATTCAGCCAAAGAAACCATGAGCGTATCGCGAGCCATCGCCGAGCAAATGGAGCGTTCTTCCTGGATTCGCCGGATGTTCGAGATCGGCATCCAGCTTCGCCGGGAGCGCGGCCCCGAAAACGTCTTCGACTACACCCTGGGGAACCCGGACGTGGAGCCTCCCGAGGCGGTGATCGACGCCCTGCGGCGGGTGGTGGTGGAAGACCGGCCCTTGAGTCACGGATACATGCCGAACGCGGGCTTGCCCGACGTGCGCGCGGCGATCGCGCGGCGGCTGAGCGAGCGCGTGGGGACGCCGCTCACGGGCGAAGACGTCATCATGACGGTGGGGGCCGCCGGCGCCATCAACACGCTTTTGAAATCGATCCTCGATCCGGGCGACGAAGCCATCGTGCTGAAGCCGTACTTCCCGGAGTACCGCTTCTACATCGAGAACCACGGCGGCCGGGTGGTCGAAGTGGAAACCGACGAGCGGTTCCAGCCGGACATCGCGCGCATCGCCGCCGCGATCGGGCCGCGCACGCGGGCGATTCTCCTCAATTCGCCCAACAACCCCACCGGCGCGGTTTACCACGCGGACGTATTGCGCGCGCTCGATGCCATCGTGCGCGATCCGGTGCTCGTGATTTCCGACGAGCCTTACCGGACCTTGACGTACGACGGCGTGGAGCCCCCGGAGACCCTGAGCATCGTCGGGCGCGCGGTGCTGGCGTTTAGCTGGTCGAAGGCCATGGCGATCGCGGGAGAGCGCATCGGGTACCTGGCGATTCCTCCGCGCCTGGCGGAAGCCGCGCAACTGCGCGGCGCCTGCACGTTCGCGAACCGGATTCTGGGTTACATCAACGCCCCGGCGATCTGGCAGCGGGTAGTCGCCCAGGTCCCGGACGCGACCGTCGATATCCGCGAGTACCAGGCCAAGCGCGACCGGCTCTGCGATGCCCTGAACGCGATGGGGTATGAAGCGCCGCGCCCGCAAGGCTCCTACTACGTGTTTCCGAAAACGCCCATCCCGGACGACATCGCATTTACGGGCCTGTTGCTGCGGGAGGGGATTCTGGCCGTGCCCGGCACGGGCTTCGGCCGCGGCGGCTACATGCGCCTGTCCATCACGCTTCCGATGAGCGCGATTGAGCGCTCGCTCGCGGGTTTCGAGCGGGCCATCCGGGGGTGACGGCGCGGGGCGGGGCCTGAGCCTTGGGTGACTTTACCGACAACCACTTGTCGTTCTCAACCCCAGCCGGAGACTCGCACCCGCCAGTCCGCGTCTAGGGCGTGATACGGCCAAGGCGGGCACGGGATTCCTAGGGACCTCAGAAAGTTGAAGGTCTCCGGCTTCCCTTCTCCCCGCCTTCCCCGGCGCTCGGCGGCGAATCGCCCAAACTCAATCAGGCGCGTCTTGTCCGGGTGTAACTCCAGTCCGAATTCTCGCAGCCGCTCCCGCAGTTGCTCCAGGAATCGTTCCGCGTCCTCCCGGTGCTGGAATCCCAGTACGGCGTCGTCGGCGTAGCGCA
>CAIRXZ010000122.1 GCA_903882645.1 uncultured Acidobacteriia bacterium
GCCAGCGCGAAGTTTCCGATGACGGCGCTTTTGGCGTCGGCCAGTTCGCCGGCCGGAACGGGCGTCTCGCGGATCTTGCGGAACTCATCGAGAATCGCCGCCAGGGCCGGTTCCGTGACTTCCGTTCTGACCGATGTGGCGGCCATGAAATAGTTCAGGCTGGGACTGTTGACAAACGTGGAACTGATTCCGTACGTGTAGCCTTTTTCTTCGCGGATGGTCCGGAACAGGCGTGACGACGGGCCGTTGCCGAGCACCCGGTTCAGAACGTTGGTGGCGAAGTAATCGGGGTGCGTCCGCTCCATCGCGTGATTGGCGATTACCAGGTAGGTCTGCACCGAGTTGGGGCGCGGAACCAGATAGATCTGCTTCTTCTCTATTCGCGGCAGGGTCGGCGCCGAGATTCGCGGTACAGGACCGCCCTTCCATGTTCCGAAGGCCTTCTCCAGCCTGGCGGCGGCGCTGGACGGCGTGACATCGCCTGTCACGCCAACCCATTGACCCGCGGGCCGGTAATACGCCTGGTGAAACTCGATCAACTTCTCGCGAGTGATCTTGTCGAGCGATTCCGCGGTGGGCCGAATGAACCGGCGGACATCGCTCGGGAACAGCGTCTTCATCAACTGTTCCTCGCCGAGCGCGCCGGGAGAAGTCTTGAACTGCTCGATCTCCGCGCGCTGCCGGGTTTTCCACTTGTCCAGTTCATCCTGCGGGAAGGTCGGGTTGAGGATGATGTCCGCCAGTACATCGAGGGCCGCGTCGAAGTTCTCGGTTAATGCGGTCAGATAAACGATCGTGTTCTCCTGGTACGACGCAAAACCGACGGACGCGCCCAGTTCGGCCAATCTCTCGGCGATCTCCTTCGATGAGCGCGTCTTCGTCCCCAGTTGCATCATGTCCGCGGTGGCGTCGGCCAGGCCGGCCATCCCTTCCGGGACTCGCAGCGTGCCGGCGGGCGTCATGAGACGCAGGTAGATGGTAGGAACGCGGTGCGATTCCACTACCAGCAACTTCAAACCGTTGGAGAGCTGCCGTTCCATTGGCCGCGGCATCTTGACCTGGAGCACTTCGTTCGAGATGGGAGCCTTGTTGAGCCGGACGACCCCGGCGAGCGACTGCGGCGCCTGGCCCTGCGGCGCCTGCGCTGCGGCCAACGCGGCCAATGCGATCGAAAGAACCAGTGATTTCCTCATGGCAGCCTCCTTAGTTTCCTCTCCCTGGTCCCGGCCCGCCCGGCGCGGCCGGAACGGTCACCACGACGACGCGGTTGGCCGCCCGGAAATACGTCTTGGCGGCCTTCTGCATATCGCCCGCCGTCACTGCCATCCTCTTCGCGGACTCGGTGTTGATCCGGCCGGGATCGTTGAACAACGCGGCGTCGTCGGCCAGGGAAATGGCCATCGAAAGTGCGGAGCCGCGAGTGCTCACGGCGCCGCGCCGGATTCCGGCGCGAGCCCGCGCGAGTTCTTTCTCCGTAACCGGCTCCGCGGCCGCTTTGGCGATTTCTTCCGCGAGCAGCGCTTCCACCTCCTCCGGCGTCTTGCCGGCGCGCACCATGATGTAGAATTCGAACTTGGAGGGCCCCGACCGGTTATCCAGCCCGCATCCCGCCGAGCTGGCCACCTCCTTTTCCTTCACCAGCTTCTGATACAGCCGTCCGCTCTGGCCGCCACCCAGGATGGAGCTTAAAACCGAGAGTGCC
>CAIRXZ010000123.1 GCA_903882645.1 uncultured Acidobacteriia bacterium
CCGGATCTGCTCCAGGCTGGTGGCTTCCGAATCGTCCATGCTGATGATCAATACCCAGCATCCCGATCTTTCCCCTTCAGGCTCATCTTGTGTGAGAATCCGGGCCTCGGTTCAGGCTCATCTTGCATGAGACAAGAGTGATTCACTCGCGCCGCCGCGCTCGTCGTATACTTATTCTGTATGACACAAATAGCTGATGCGGATATCCTGGCCGCGGCTCTGGTCGGCTACCAGGAGAAACTCAAGGAGATCGATGCTCGCGTAGCGGACCTGAAACGGAGGTTGGGCGGCAAGCCCGCCGCGCCTTCCGCGCCCGTGGCCGCGCCCGCGCCGGATAAGCGCGCGGTAAGCGCCAAGTCCCGCAGACGCATGGCCGCCGCGCAGAGGAGACGCTGGGCTGCGGTGCGAAAGGCCGCCAAGGCGGCGAAGGCGGCCGCGGCTCAAGCGGCGAAACCCGCGGCCGTCCGGAAAACGGCGCCGCCCAAGCCGGCGCCGAAGCGTGTCGTGCGAAAACGCGCCGCGCCGAAGGCCAAGGCGATGCCGGCGGGCGGCCCGAAGGGTCTGGCGCAGGCTAAGCGGCCGGCGGCCCCGGTCAAGAAGGCTGCCGTAAAGCAACCCGCCGCCAAGACCGCGCAACCCTCGCAGCCCGCCTCGGGCGGCGCCCCTCCGGCGCCTGCCGCGTCCGCGTAGCCACCCGCCCTTTCGGGCCTCGCGGATCGAGGAACGTGCGGACAGTCGCACTCGGACTGTATCCGCGCGTACGGCGCCCGGCGAATCCCGCGCCGGCCGCTCCGCGCAAGCGGCGGCCGAACGCAACTCGCGCGTCCGTTCGGGGTTCACGATATCAGTGGCCCATTGCGGTCCAGCGAGGTTTTGCCGTGGAGCATAACGAACGTGCCGTCCTGAGCGACCCTCCGGAGGGTCGGGACTCGGCGAACGGGTGTCCTCCGGAGTTCCTGCTGCGGGCCGCGGTCCTGCGGCCGGACAAGTCGATTCTTTCGCACGTCGCGCATTGCCCGCGCTGTGCCGGCGCCTACCGGAGCGCCAGGAGCTCCGGTTGTCCGGACGCGCCGCCGGCAACGGCGGATCGGGCCGCGAATTGGATCGCCAGGCTGGCCGGATCGGTCCAACCGCATGTCCATGCCCCAGCCGCGCCGGGCGCCAAGCGGCCCGCCGGACTGCGAAACGCCATGGGCGGGGTGAAATGAGGTCGCCCCCGCCGGCGAACCTCGGGAAGCCGGGGGCGCGCGCCGATGGCGCGGCCCGAATCGCCCAGGCCCGCGGCCGCTACTCCTTGAGTCCCATTCCCAGCGTCTTCATTTTTCGATACAGGTTGCTGCGCTCCAACCCCAGCAGCTCGGCCGCCCGCGTCACGTTTCCGCCGGTTTCATCGAGTTTCTTGAGGATGTACTCGCGCTCGGCGGCCTCCCGGACCTCCTGCAGGCTGCCGGGGCGGTCGGGCGAACGGTCCTGCTGGCGGCGGGCCGCGTCGAGCCGGATGTGCCGGGCATCCACGCGCGTCTGCGGGTTCATGATGACGATCCGCTCGATCAGATTCTTCAACTCGCGCACGTTGCCCGGCCAGCGGTATTCGCACAGCGCGGCGTAGGCTTCCGGCGTCAGCTCCTTCGGCTTGCGGCCGTAGGCGGTGGTGAACTCGCGCAGAAAATGATCCGCCAGCAGCGGGATGTCCTCGCGCCGGTCGCGCAGGGGAGGGACGAAGAAGGGAATCACGTTGAGCCTGTAGAACAGGTCTTCGCGGAAGTTGCCGTGTTCGATCTCCCCGTCCAGGTCCTTGTTCGTGGCCGCCACCACGCGCACGTCCACCTGCACGAACGCGGCCGCGCCTACCGGCTCGAAACGCTGCTCGTCGAGCGCGCGCATCACCTTGGATTGCGTGCGCAGGCTCATGTCGCCCACTTCGTCGAGAAATAGGGTGCCGCCGTCGGCCTTCTGGAACTTGCCGGCCTTGGCTTCCTGGGCCCCGGCGAAGCTGCCCTTGACGTGGCCGAACAGCTCGCTTTCGATGAAATCCTCGGGGATGGCCGCGCAGTTGACCTCGACGAACGGCTCGGCCGCGCGCGGACTCATGGCGTGGATGGCGCGCGCCACCAGCTCCTTGCCCGTGCCGCTTTCGCCATAGATGAGCACGCGCCCGTTGGTCGCGGCCATCAGCCCGAGCTGCTGGCGCAGCGCCTTCATCGGAACGCTTTCCCCGATGATGCGGTAGCGTGAACCGCTGTCCGCCTTCAGACGGCTGTTCTCTAGAGCGAGTTGGCGGTGCGCCAGCGCGTTTTTCACCACCACCAGGACCTTCTCTACGGAAAGCGGCTTTTCCAGAAAGTCGAAGGCCCCCAGCTTGGTGGCCTTAACGGCGGTTTCTATGTTGCCGTGGCCCGAGATCATCACCACCACGGGACGCTCGGCGGCCGGGATTTCCTGGACGCGCGTCAGCGCTTCCAGGCCGTCCATGCCGGGCAGCCAGATGTCCAGCAGCGCCAGCTCGAACTCGCCGCCGGCCAGCGCCTCCAGGCAAGCCTCGCCGCTCTCGACCGCCGCCACCGCGTAGCCCTCGTCTTCCAGCACCCCGCCCAACGACTGGCGGATGCCCGGCTCGTCGTCCACCACCAGGATGCGCCGCGGCCTCATATTCTATAGGGTACCAGCGAATGCCGGAAACACAGCGTTCGGCTGGCGCGTCCGTCTACCGCTCCCGCAGCGCCCGGTCCAGCGCCTCGACGAAGAAATACTCGCCCCACATGACCGACTCGTTCACTCCCAGCCCCTTGTGCAGATGGTACACGCCGCCTTTCAGGATGCCTTCCCAGTGGGGGTCCCCGGCGGCCAGATGCCGCTCGCAAAGCGTGGCCAGGATCTGGCGCGCCGTGGCGCGGTAAAACGCCCCCTTCAGCGGGTCGGGAACGAGGCCCGCCAGTTGCAGGAGGCCGGAGGCGGCGATCGCCGCGGCCGACGTGTCCACCAGATGGCGGCTCTCGGCCGGCGCGTCGAAATCCCACGGCGGAACCCCGCCGGCCGGGCAGTTGGCGATGTAGAAGTCCGCGCAGTCCTGGGCCGTCCGCAGGAACCGCGGGTCGCCCGCGTGCATGTAGGCCGTGCCGAAGCCGTAAAGCGCCCAGGCCAGCCCGCGCGACCAGCAGGAATCGCCGCGAAAGCCCTGGTGCGTGGTCTGGCGCAGAAACTCGCCGGTTTCCCGGTCGAACAAGCCCTCGTGCGCGGTCGATCCGTCGCCCCGCACCAGCGCGCGCCGGGTGGTCAGACAGTGCCGCATGGCGATGTCGAACAGGCTCGCGTCGCCGGTTTCCTTTGCGGCGCGGAAGACGATCCCGACGTTCATCATAATGTCGATGAACAGCGAATCCTCGGAGACGAACGAGCGCAGATACCCGCCCTTCTCGCGGAACCGCAGCGCCATGGTGCGCCCCGCCTGAATCAGCACGGACTCGAGCGCCGGATCGCCGGTCAGGGCGTGCCATCGCCCGTACGTGGAGACGAACAGGAAGCCCAGGTCGTGTACTTCGCGGTCGAATTGCCGCGGCTCCAGGCGCCTGGAATACCGCTCGGCCAGCGGCCGCCAGGAGTCGTCGCCGCGCGCGCACAGAATCCACATGATGCCGGGCGGAAAGCCGTCGCACCAGTGCGTCCAGGCAGGAAGCTCGTGTCTCCAGCGCCCCTCGCGCGTGTACATCGGATAGAAATCGGGGTCGCGGCGAACCAGCGCCCGCACCTGCCTGCCCGCGAAGTCCAGCGCTTCCAGGAACCGGGATCGGTCGGAGTCTGAGCGGCTCGAAATCATGGCACGCGGATCTCCGTCGTCCCGCTCCTTTTCACTTCGCGCGCGGCCTTCACCACGTAACCGTAGCCTTCTTTGTCGAACGGCGGACAGCCCGTGGGGAACTGCCCCAGCGGGTGGTTCTTCTGCCGCATCAGGTAGCTGCAATAGGTCAGCGTCTTACACACGCGCTTCTCCTGGAGAGCGCCGGTTTCGAGCGCGTCCTTCGGGAAATCGGGATAGGCCAGCGCATTGCGGCCCATGCCGAAAAAGCGCGCCGCGCCGGCCTTCAGGTTATAGGCCCCGGCATGCGGCGCGAACTTCTGAAGCCAGCTATAGCCGGCCCCCAGCATCGGCAGGCCGGGGAACGCGGCCTGTAACTCGCCCACTACCCGAAAATGCCGTTCCACCCCCAACAACGGATGTTCCGGCTGTTCGTAATTGCCCTCGTCCGGCGTCTCGAAGGGACGCCCGAGGTGCGGGTTGAAGTAGGGGACGCCGAGCGACACGCTGAGCAGCTCCACGCCATCCTCGCGGAACCAGCCGATGGCCTCCTTGACCTCCGCAAGGTCCTCCCGCAGCGGGTCGTGCGGGTTCACGCCGAAACCGTACGGATAGGGGACCGGGAACTCCATGGGCCGGCCAATACCAGTAGCCGGGTCGCGCACGTACGGGACGCCCTCGTAACAGCCCAGGCGCATGGCGATGAGCAGCTTCCCGCCGAACGCCGCGCGGATCTTGCCAACCACGTTGCGCGGGAAGCGCGCCCGGTTCTCAAGCGCGCCGCCGTAACGCCCCGTCCGCGTCTTCGCCCCAAGCAGCTCGCTCGCCAGGTACCCGTGCGTGGCTTTGACGTCCACTGTTGTGAATCCCGCATCGAGCGCCAGTCCCGCCGCCGCTACGAACTGGTCTTCCAGGCGTTCCAACTCATCGTCCGTGATAACCGGCTGCCCGGGCGGCGTTCCGGTCGTGCGGTCGGCCAGCGGATTGTGGCTGGCGACGATCCGGTCCGGCCACGAGTATCGGCCCGAGTGCGTGAGTTGAATGGGGATGAGCAAATCGCCGTCGCCGCCCCATGTCTCCCGATGCGTCCGCCTGGTCATTTCGAGCAGACGCGCGAACTCCCCGACGTTGCCGGGGTGGATCCACAGTTGCCGCGGATTGGCCCGGCCTTCGCGGCGCACCGCCGTCGCCTCGAACCAGATCAGCTTGGCGCCCCCGCGCGCGAAGCGTTCATAGCGCCGCCAGGTCAGTTCGGAAGGCGTCCCGCCGGCGTCGCCGTCGCAGCCCTCCATGGGATGGATGGCGACCGAGTTGCCAACCATCGCGCCGCCCACGCGAACCGGTTGCGCGAGCAGAGTCCGGATCTCCGCGGGCGATTCCAGAAAGCCGACGTGGCTTGCGCCAGCCTCCGCCGCCGCGCGCCGGATGTCGTCGAGCGTCCGATAGTGGAAGTGCTTCATGGCATCGCCTTCATAGGGTGCGCAGATGAAAACCGCCGTCCACGTCCAGGACCTGCCCGGCGCAGTAGTCGAGCTGTCCGTCCGCAATGGCCCGCACCACGCGCGCTACGTCCTCCGGCTCGCCCATGCGGCCTTGCGGCAGCAATCCGGCCGCGATGCGCTCTTCGTACGCCTGCGCAACCTTGGCGATCATGTCCGTGCGAATGATTCCCGGCCGGACCTCGAATACCTGGACGCCGTGCGGCGCCAGGCGCGCGGCGTAGAGCGCGGCGGCCATGCTCAGCCCGGCTTTCGACACGCAGTACTCTCCCCGGCTGACCGAAGCCGCGTAAGCCGACACCGACGTGATGAAGACAATCCGCCCTCCGCCCCGCTCCAGCATCCAGCGCGCCGCGAGCTGCGTCAGAAAATAAGGGCCCTTCAGATTGGCCCCGATCAGCGCATCGAAACTCTCCTCGCCCGCCTCCAGGATGTCGCGGCGCTCGAGGGGCGCCATGCCGGCGTTGTTGACCAGCAGATCGAGCCGCCCCAGCCGTTCCCGCGTGAAATCGAGCAACGCCGCGCGGTCGCCGCGCGATGAGATGTCGCACCGGAAGATCGTCGCGCCCGTCTCCCGCTCGAGCGACTCGGCGCAATCCCGCCGGCTCCGGTACGTCGCGACAACCTGGTGCGTGCGCGCCAGTTCCACCGCGATCGCCCGCCCGATTCCGCGGCTGCCGCCGGTGACGAGAGCCACTGGCCGGCTCGCTCGGTCGCTCATGCTTTACCTTCCCACGATTCGTGAATCGTCGGCCTGAATACTTGGTTTACCATAGACCTTTCCTGGAGGTCTTGAATGCCTTTAATCGTGAAACCCAAGGAAGGTTGCCGTTGGGACTTGCTGGCGCTCGGCGAAGTCATGCTGCGCCTCGACCCGGGCGACCGCCGCATCGCCACCACCCGCAGGTTCGACGTCTGGGAAGGTGGCGGCGAGTATAACGTCGCCCGCGGCCTCAAACGCTGCTTCGGTCTCGATACCGCCGTGGTCTCCGCCTTCGCCGATAACGCGGTCGGCCGGCTGATTCAGGATCTGATCTACCAGGGCGGCGTCGATCAGTCGCTGGTGAAATGGGTCCCCGACGATGGCGTGGGCCGCAGCGTGCGCAACGGCCTCAACTTCACCGAACGCGGCTTCGGCGTCCGCGCCGCCGCCGGCTGCTCGGACCGCGGCCACACCGCCGCGTCGCAACTGAAGCCCGGCGAGATCGATTGGGACGCCGTTTTCGGCAAATCCGGCGCGCGCTGGTTTCATACCGGCGGCATTTTCTGCGCGCTCTCCCCGACCACCCCCGACGTCGCCCTCGAAGCCATGGCCGCCGCCAGGCGCCATGGCGTGGTCGTATCTTACGACTTGAACTACCGAGCCTCGCTGTGGAAAGCCAACGGCGGGAAGGCCAAGGCGCAGGAAGTGAACCGCCGCGTCGCCTCGCTGGTGGACGTGATGGTCGGCAACGAGGAGGATTTCTCCGCGGCCCTCGGATTCGACATCCCCGGCGTCGACGAAAACCTTACCGATTTCGAAACCGCCGCCTTCAAGAAGATGATCGCGCAGGTGGTGAAGGAGTTCCCGTTTCAGGTCGTCGCCACCACCCTGCGCAAGGCCAGGACCGCCTCGACCAACGACTGGGGCGCCATCTGCTACTGCGACGGCCAGTTCTATGAAGCCACCCACCGCCCCGGCCTCGAAATCTACGACCGCGTGGGCGGCGGCGACTCTTTCGATTCCGGCCTGATCTACGGCTTCCTCTCCGGCCAATCCCCGCAATGGGCCGTGGAATGCGGCGCCGCCCACGGCGCCCTCGCCATGACCACCCCCGGCGACACCACCATGGCCACCTTCGCCGAAGTCAAACAAGTCATGAAAGGCGCCGGCGCCCGCATCGCCCGATAGCGATTGGTGGGGCAGGCCTCCCGGCCTGCCTTCTTCACCCAACAGCCTTGGCGGCCAGTGGAATCCGCCTCACCCCCGTGGGGCGGGCCTTTTGGCCCGCGATGGCGCCTTCTGGCGCCATCAACCGGGCGATAGCCCGGCCTGCCTTCCCGTCTTTGTTTCCTCGCGCCCTAAGCTCGCCCGACAGTTGAACCCGCTGCACCCGAATCTTTCTATCGCCCTTCTTTTGCATCGGCGCAAGTTTGCTCCCGACTCCTGGTGTGACTCCCGGGGCATGCCCGACCTCACCTGGCAGCCGAGACGTCCCGGGTCAGAGCCGCGACCGTAAGGGAGCGGTGCTCGCCGCTGCACGCGCCCCCTTCCTTCTGGCGCTTTCGGGCCTGAGCGATATCGCATGCCGACTGCACCCGCATGACCCCGTCCATTCTCGCGCCAAAGGCTTCCTCAAGGCGCAACGCCATCCGCTCGGAAAGGTCCGCCCTCCCGTTGAGCATGTTGGACACCGCGGGCCGCGAGACACAGAGCGCCGCCGCCGCGGCCGACAAGCCGGCGAGCTCGATGATCTCATCATAGGATGCTCGCCGACCCACGGGCGCCAATCTCGCCTCGCTTCCTCGAACGCCGTTTGCGGACCAGCTTCCGGGCGCCCGGCAATCCGATCGCGATTTGGCGCTGCCTGCACCACAGTGGTGCAGATGATATGATGAGAGTGTGAGAAACAGGCCAGAGACGCGCACGCGAACGGCGCCGTCCGTCCGCCAAAGCGTCACGATTCCCGCGCACCTGGCGATTGAGGTCGAGCGAGTAGCCAGAAAGAAGCATCTCACCATGAGCCGGGCGCTGGTCATGCTCGCACAACGCGGGGTGGACGCTGAAGCGGCGGCGCGCGGGCGCCTCAATGCGACATATCGGCAGTTCATGTCGGAGGGCGATCCCGGGCGCAAAGTTGAAGCAGGGCGAGAGCTGATCCGGGCAATCTTCGGGAAGGACGCCATTGCCGAAGATTCGATTCTCTAATCTCCCACGCCCGGTCTGGCAGCACATTCTTGCGCGCGTAGCGGAGCGTCGGATTTCTCTGCAAGATCTTTGCCGGTTGCAGGATTGGGTGAATGCCGGCCCGTCGGCGCCCGATGGGGATTGGTACAAAGATTTCGGGTCATTTACCATCTGCGGTTCCGGCGAGTCTCCGAAAACGGTATTGGCGCGAGGCATGGCGCCCTTCGGGTCTCCAATCGAATAGCTCGCGGAAGAATAAACGGGGATGCGGCCGGAGCAAGACGTTTCCCAGAACGCCGTTTGGGGACGGCGACGCCGAATCTGTCGTTGATCGGCTGCTTGCCGGCATAGTACGAATGTCGTAATATGAGAATCGTATGATCCGTTCCTGCCGGGACAAAGATACGCAGCGGCTCTTGGAGCGGAAATTCAGCAGGCGCCTCCAGGCGATCGAGAAGTCTGCTCGCGTCCGACTGGAAGTGCTCGACGCCGTGACATCGCTCGGAGACCTCGATCTGCCGGGATTTCGGTTGGAGGCCCTCAAGGGTGACAGGAAGGGGCAGTACAGCATTCGAATCAATGGCCAATATCGGATCTGTTTCACCTGGCGGGACGGGGATGCCCACGACGTGGAGATCGTCGACTATCACTAGAAGGGACTGAGATGGCGATTCAGAAATCAAAACGGCTTCAGCCGCTTCATCCTGGCGAGGTTCTCAAGGAACTGCTGACCGAAGCGGGATTGACTGTCAACGCGCTGGCCCTCGCCCTGCGAGTGCCCGCAAACCGAATCGGGGGAATCGTCAAGAGGCAGCGGGGTATTACGGGCGACACATCTCTACGATTGGCCCGCTATTTCGGAACATCCGCTCAGATGTGGATGAACCTGCAGGCGAAATATGACCTCGCCACCGCCGAGGACGCGGCGGCTGCCCGGATTCAGGAAGAAGTTCGTCCTCGTATCGCGGCCTGACAGTGCCGCTCCCGGTTGGGTGGCATTGGTAGGCATGGCGTTGTGCCGTGTTTTTCCGCGGTGCCGGAGTCCTCGAACGCCGTTTGGGGTCCGTTAGATCGGATTTCTGGTGGGAAGGGCTGTTATCGACAGCAGCACAATTTGCCGATGGCCGGCCTGGCCTGCTCCGAAGCTACGCATCAGAATCGCGTGGTGATCAGCCTCCTGGACAACGAGTTCTCAGTAAGCGTTAGACTAACCCATCTGTCCAAGCGCCGCCGTTGGTGATGCAGTGGAGGGATGGACGATCAGGTGCAGGTTGTGGAAGTGCGGCGCCGCCGGACTCGGGCGGAGGCCGAGCAGGTGGCGGGCGAGTACGAAGC
>CAIRXZ010000124.1 GCA_903882645.1 uncultured Acidobacteriia bacterium
CCGAAGTCTTGGTTTTCCAACGAGTTCCCCAACCGCCCCAGCCATCTTGTAAAGAACAGCCATCTGGCGCCGGCGTCGCTTTGCCCGTATAAACGAATCTGTCGATGCTTACGCCGGACCAGATCAACGCCATTCACCGCCTCCACTTTGTCGAGCAGTGGCCTCTCCGCAAGATCGCACGCCATCTGCACATCGGCCGCCGCACGGTCACCAAGTACGCGGAGGCGCCGGCGCAGCCGCCGGCCCACCGCGAGCGCGCCAGCAAGCTCGATCCGTTCAAGGCGGCCATCACCGACCTGCTGCAACAAGATTCCACCGCCAATGCGCCCGTCATTGCGCAGCGCTTACGCCCGCTCGGTTACGACGGCGGCATCACCGTCATCAAGGACTACCTCCGCGCGGTGCGCCAGAACACCGCGGCCCGGCGCGCCTATGTGCGCGTGGAGCCTTCCGCCGGCGAACGTTTTGATATCGACTGGGGCCACTTCGGCGCGCTCGTCTACAACGGCGCCACGCGCAAGCTCTATGCCTTCTGCCTGGTGGAAGCCCATAGCCGCAAAATGTACCTGGAGTTCACCCACAGCCAGAGCTTCGAGACGTTCGTGCGCTGCCACCTCCACGCTTTTGCAGAATGGGGCGGCTGCGCGCGCGAGCTTTGGTTTGATAATCTCGCCACCGCCGTCGCCGAGCATGAAGGCAACCTGGTGCGTTTCAACCCGCGGTTTCTCGCCTTCGCCCGCGAATGCGGCTTCGTACCGCGCGCCTGTCACGTCGCGGCGGCCTGGGAAAAAGGGAAGGTGGAGCGCGCCATCGGATATGTGCGCCAGAACTTCTGGCCGCTGCGATCCTTCACCGACCTGGCCGACGTGAACGCACAGGCGCGCCAATGGCTGGCCGAGGTCGCCAACCAACGCCAGCATCGCGAGACCGGCCAGGCGCCGAACCAACGCTTCCGGCCCGAGTGTTTGAAACCGTTGCCGGCGTTGACGCCGGACTATCGCGATTCCGCCGAAGGCTTGGTGCACAAAGATCTGCGGCTCTCCTTTGACGGCAATCGCTACTGTGTCCCGCCGCGCTACGTGGGCCGTAAGCTCACCGTGAAAGCCGACTCTTCCTCGGTCACCATCTACAACCAGCATCACGAGATCGTCCGTTATGCCCGCTCTTGGGAACGCGGGCGCACCTTCGGCGCGGAGCGTTTCCAGAAAGAGTTGTTGGCGCAAATGGCCGCCGCCGAGCGCTCCGCCGCCCAGCAACGGCTGGTCGCGCTGCTCGGCCCTACGACCGAAGATTACCTGCGCCGGCTCGCCGACACTGATCGCTCTCTGGCCAGGCAAGTCCGCGAGTTGCTCGCCTTGGTCCGCGAATATGGCCCCGATCCGGTGGCCGCGGCGCTGGAGAAGGCGCACACCGCCCGCGCCTTCGGCGCCGACTACATCGCCAACATCCTGCGCCAGCAGCAAGTGCGCCGCAACGTTCAGCCGCCTCTGTGCCTCAGAGACCCCGAGTTGAACGATCTCGCCACCGACCCGCTCTCGCTGGCCGAATACGACGCTTTCATTCTTCGTTCCCGAAAGGAGTCCCGTGACCTCGCTGCACCAGAAACTGAATCAACTCAGCCTGACGACGGTGAGCCGCCAACTGGATCAGATGATCTCTGAGGCCACCGCCAAGAACCTCAGCCTCGCGCAAGCCCTGGAGTCCCTGGCGGACCTGGAACTGGAGTCGCGCAACACCCGTTCCATCGAGCGCCGCTTTCGCCTCTCGCGGCTGCACGCCCAGCACTCCATCGACAGCTTCAACTTCAAGCACCATAAGAGCCGCATGGAGCTGAAGCACCGCATCCTCCGCCTGCTGGATCTGGACTTCCTGGCCAAAGGAACCAGCGCCATCATCATCGGCAATCCCGGCGTGGGGAAGTCCTTCTTGGCGAAAATCATCGCCTGGCGCGCCTGCCAGGCCAACCAGCGTGTGCTGTTCACCACCGCCATGGATATGCTGAACCATCTGCTGGCTTCCCAGGTCGATCACTCGCTGATCCGCAAGCTCAGAATCTACACCGAACCCACGCTGCTGGGCGGCGACAGTCTGCGCAAGGCCAGCAAGAACTCGAATCCGCCGGCCGAGTAGCCAGGCCGGTTGCAAGCAAGCGCCGCGCTGTGCGATATCCCGGGCCGGAGGAGTCCGCCGGGTAACCCCTCAACGGCGCTGCCGATGGGGGCGGGGGCCGATTGGTTCCCGCTCCGGCTTCCCCCGATGTTCAACTTCAGCGCCAATCATCTGTTCTTGCTCACGCGGACGGAATACCGGACGTGCGCCGTGTTTCTGATGCAGGACCGCGACACCCAGCGCGTTTATCGTCTGTACGACTTCACCAAAGCCCAGCTCATCCTGCCTGACAAGGCCTACTGCGTAGCGGGCAAGGTCAACAGCGCCGACAAACTCTACCTGGTGATCGAATCGATCCGGCCGGACGCCAAACACGCCCAGTCTTCCAATGCTCCTGTTCCTGCTGACGGCGCGGGAGGGTCGGCTATGCGCTGAGGAGGCTGGCTGGAAAAAAGCTCGCGCCCGGCCGTGGCTTGTCGTTCAGGCCGCCGGCGC
>CAIRXZ010000125.1 GCA_903882645.1 uncultured Acidobacteriia bacterium
GCCGGCAAAGTGATCGTGGACGGCAACTCGGCCTGCGCGCTGGGCGCCATGTTCGCGGGGGTCACGGTGGTGACGTGGTCTCCCATCACGCCCTCGTCCACGCTGGTGGAATCTCTGATCGGCTACGCGAAGCGCTTTCGCATCGACCCCGAGACCGGCAAAGCCACCTACGCCATCGTGCAGGCCGAAGACGAGCTGGCTTCGATCGGGATGGCGCTGGGCGCCGGCTGGGCGGGAGCGCGGTCCATGACCGCCACCTCCGGCCCGGGAATCTCGCTCATGTCGGAATTCATCGGCCTGGGCTACTACGCCGAGGTTCCGGCCGTGATCTTCAACGTGGAGCGGGTCGGCCCCTCGACCGGCCTTCCCACGCGGACCCAGCAGGGCGACCTGCTGACCACCGCGATCCTCTCGCACGGCGACACCAGGCACCCCATGTTCTTCCCGTGCTCGCCCGAAGAGTGCTTCAGCATGGCGATCGAGGCCTTCGATCTCGCCGAGCAGTTCCAGACTCCGGTGTTCGTCATGACCGACCTCGACCTCGGCATGAACAACTGGATGGCCGACCGGTTCCAGTACCCGGACAAGCCCATCCGCCGCGGCAAGGTGCTGACGGCCGAGGATCTTCAGAGGCTGGGCGGCTTCGCCCGCTACCGCGACGTGGACGGCGACGGAGTCGGCTACCGGACTCTGCCCGGCACGCGCCACCCGGCGGCGGCCTACTTCACGCGCGGCAGCGGCCACAACGACAAGGCCCAGTACACCGAGCGCGAAGACGACTACATGAACAACATGGACCGCCTGGCGCACAAGTTCGAAGTGATGCGCCGGCACGTGCCCGAACCGGCGGCCGAGCTTCGCGAAGGCGCGCGGATCGGGTTCGTGGCGGTGGGGACGTCGGATTACGCCGTGCGCGAAAGCTGCGACCAGTTGGAGGCGGAGTACGAGATCCGCGCCAGCTACCTGCGGCTGAAAGCTTATCCGTTCACCGAGGCGCTGAAGGACTTCATCCGCCGCCACGACCGCGTCTACGTGGTCGAGCAGAACCGCGACGCGCAGTTGCTGGGCCTGATGCGCCTGGAGTTCGACGCGGACCTGATCGCGAAATTGCGCAGCGTGCGCTATTACGGCGGGTTGCCGCTCGACGCGCGCACGGTCACCGAGGAAGTGGTCAAGCAGGAGGGCAAATGAGCGCCATCGCCGCGCCGCCGCCGAAGAAGGTCAACCGCCTGGGGCTGGAGGTCGTCAACTACAAGGGCGCCAAGAGCACCTTGTGCGCCGGCTGCGGCCACAATTCGATTTCCGAGCGCATCGTCGAGTGCTTCTACGAGATGGGCGTCGATCCCATGAACGTGGCCAAGTTCTCGGGGATCGGGTGCTCGTCGAAATCCCCCGCCTATTTTCTGGGACTGTCGCACGGGTTCAACGGAGTACACGGGCGCATGCCGGCGCTCGCCACCGGGGCGATTCTGGCCAATCGCAACCTGATGGGCCTGGGCGTCACGGGCGATGGCGATACGGCTTCGATCGGGATCGGCCAGTTCATGCACCTGGTGCGGCGCAACATGCCGATGATCTACATCATCGAGGACAACGGCGTGTACGGGCTGACCAAGGGCCAGTTTTCGGCCACCGCCGACCTGGGTTCCAAACTCAAGACCGGCGTTTCCAACGATCTGCCGCCGTTCGATTGCTGCGCGCTGGCCTTGCAATGGGGGGCCACCTTCGTGGCGCGCTCCTTCAGCGGCGACAAGAAGCAGCTTCAGGCCATTATCAAGACCGCCATCGCGCACCGGGGCCTGGCGGTGGTGGACGTGATTTCCCCGTGCGTCACCTTCAACGATCACGACGGCTCCACCAAGAGCTACAGCTACGTGAAGGACCACGACGAAATCTTGCACGAGCTGGATTTCGTGCCGTTCTTCCAGGATATTTCCCTCGACATCCCGGAAGGCGAAGTGCGCGACGTGGAGATGCACGACGGTTCGCACCTGCGCATCCGCAAGCTCGAGCGCGACTACGACCCGACCGACCGCCTGGCGGCGCTAGCCAGGCTGGAAGAAGCCGCCGCCCAGGGCGAAGTGCTCACCGGCGCGCTTTACCTGGACACCAACAAGCCCACGTTCATCGATCTGCTGAACATGACCGATGAGCCGCTGGCGACGCTGCCACAATCCAAGACCAGGCCACCGAAGGCGGTATTGGATGAGGTGATGGAAGAGTTGCGGTAGGGGCGGGACAGGATGGAATCCTGCGCAGCGGTTGCCAACCGCTACGCGGGCCGATTGACAATCGGCCCGCAGCCTAACAAACTGCCCGACAAGCTTGCCTGTCTTCCGGGCGGATCCGCCGTGTTAGGATCTACTCATGTCACCGAATGAAGGGCTCGAACGTTGGGAGCTATTCGACACCTCTGCCTATAGCTTCGCTGCAAATCAGCGCCCCCAGAGCGACGAAGTACAGCAGAGGGTCTGCCCTCACTGTAAGGGCAAGAGTTTTCAAGTGTTCAAAGGCAAAAGGCCCGAGAAGGGCATCCTTGGCTATTTTACGGAATGTACTGGCTGTGGCTCTGTGTTGTGGATGAGGGCGGATCTCACGAGGTAGAAGCCACTCTTTATGACACGGGGAAAAGCCCCGTGACCTCTTTTCGTACTTTCCAATCTCCCCCGACACAGACTCCCACTGAGAGACGCGTCCCTACATCGGATAGCAGGGCAGGTCCGTCGCCGCGAAATCATTGCCGGTTGCCAGCACGGGCTCGCCGCGAGATACGGCCAGCGCGTATACGGCGCAATCTCCGAAATTGAGCTGCGCACGGCGCCCCATCCCTTTTCCAAAGCGCCCAAACGCCGCTATGGCCAGTTTCGCCTGAATCTCGTCGAATGGGACAACTTCGCTCACCAGTTCGTCCACGAGTTGGTACAACAGGCTGACCGCTCCCTCACCCAATCGCGCCCGAAGAACCATGCCGGCTTCCAGGAGCGACATCGACGAGAGGACGCGATCGGCTGCCGTTTCCAGTGCGTCCAGCAGCCGTTCCCGGGATGGCTCCCCGAGGGAGATCGCAATCAGCGCCGATGTGTCGATTACCATTAACTCGGAATCCCGAAAGCGTCGTATCCGAGAATCTCGTCCGGGGTGCGGGCGTCGATGACCGGAAGCGCGCCGATGCTGGCGCAGAGAACATCCACTTTCGTTCGATTGAGGGGCCGGCCTGTTTTCTGGAGCCCCTGTTCCAGAGCGGCAATCACGGCATCGCTGAGAGTTACGCCCATGCGCTGGCTGACCTGCTCGGCTAAGCGATGGGCAACCGGATTCTTGATATATAGCGTGGGCGGTTTCTTCCCCACCCCTTTACGGGTCCTCATGACCTCCATTGTAAGGCAATCCCAAGGTATATACCAAGGCCTCGGTCGCGGTGGCAGCGATTCCGCATCCGTGGCAGTTGGGTGCGGGCAAGCAGCGGTATCGAAAGGGATTCCGAGGTTTTGGGCGAGCTGGGCAACTTCGGATGGGCATTGGGTGGGCTTGGCGGGGTCCCAAGGGACGAAGGAGGGACA
>CAIRXZ010000126.1 GCA_903882645.1 uncultured Acidobacteriia bacterium
GCGTCAGAATTGATCAATAGGTCAAATACGATTTGTCACTACAAGCGTTTTTCTGGATTTTCGGAACCTAACCGCAATGGCTGCAACGACGGAGATTCTAAAATGGTCGAACTACTACATCTGTTTGCGGAAAACCGGCTAACTACCCGGGACCGCCGCCTCGGTATCCTGGCCGTGCTGTTTCAGCCAGGCGAGCGCATCCCCGGTTGTTGCAATCCTGCCTTCGAGGATCTCCAACACCAGCCTGGCGGAGACGATCGTGTTTACGCGATCGCCATATGTGGCCGCCGTGGTCTGTCCGGGCAGTTTCAGCAGAAACGGAACCCGCGGGTCGAACTTGCCGTCCAGCGCGGCCGATGCCCGGAACGGGTGATCGGCGCTGATCAGTACAGCCGAATTCGACCAAAGCCCCCGCTTCTCCATCAGTTCACGGAGTTCCCCAAAGGTCCGGTCCATGAGGGCCAGACTGTTGAGATAGCCCCGAATGGGATTGTTTCTGCCGTCGAATCGGCCCGAATACCTGTTGTAAAAATGCGGCGCGTGGGGCACTGGCACGTGCAGGAACACAAATCCGATCCCTTCGTCCTGCACCACTCTCCTTGCCTGCTCCATATACGCCGAGTAGTTTCTGATGGCGTGCCGCAATGCGGATGACTGGCCGAAGATCGAAAAAGAATCCGTTTCAAAAAGGCTTCGCATTTGACCAATCACCGTCTCCCCAAGCGTTTCCCCGGTGCTGTTGGCTTGCACCGGAAGGGGCCACGATCCGCAATCGGTCAGGACGCTGTTCAGCATGCTGCAGTAAGGAAGATACCAGCCGATGAGAGCCGTGTTGGCGCCGTCCCGGCGGGCCGCGGCAAAGACGGTCGGCACAGTCGCCCAAGGGGTTCGACGGAACTCCTCCGGCTCTTCCACCGAGTACTGGAACGGCGCTGGATTCAATAAACGCACCGCTCTCCCCGTGAGCAGCGCCGGCAGTGACGACTCCGTCGCCATCGAGGGGGAATGAGCTCGCGTCGCAAAAATCGATTCGGACCGGAATCGGTCCACGGCCGGCATGGAGAGGTCCCTCGCGCGCTCGGTAAATGTCAGCCGGTAGTCCCACTCGTCGAAGATCATCCATACAATCCGCGGATTCGCTTTCCCGGCAGGCAATCTGGAAGCCAGCGGACGGTCCTCGAGTCGCGGGGGCGAATAGGTAACCGAGTTCCAAACCGCCTCGCCAAAAGTGAGCACGCAGAATGGAAACGTGGCGATGGCCGCGGCGACGCTCAGTTTCGCCACCAGCGGCTGATATTTC
The DNA here is from genome assembly GCA_903882645.1 of uncultured Acidobacteriia bacterium. Lineage (GTDB taxonomy): Bacteria > Acidobacteriota > Terriglobia > Bryobacterales > Bryobacteraceae > BOG-224. Next base: position 1,301 of record CAIRXZ010000126.1, read on the forward strand.
CAGACAAACCAGAGAAGCACCAGGCACAAAGGAACGGCGATCACGAGTGTTCTGAGGCCAACGAACTGGAGCAGCGGAGACTTGAGTATCGGGTACAGCCTCGCCAGGGCGCCCCGAATGGCAGCCAGGGGGAAAACCAGAAATCCAAGGAATCCAATTCTCGCCACGCGGTAAGCACGAAAACTCAGATACCGGCGGCAAGCGGAGACGATCAGGAAAAAGACGCCGGCCAGGACCACGACGTCTATCATCGTTGCGATGTAATCCCTGGGGTCCGGGACCATCTCCGCGAAAAGAGCGTCGGACTTGCGGAATGCGAGCGTTTCCGTCCAAACCCGCAGAAACGATACGTTCGCGAGGGAAAGGCACGCGATGGCGTCCCGCGCCATCGGCCGCCGGGATCTCCGATTGGTCTCGCCCGCTTCAATCGCGGCTGCAAGACTCATATCGCGGCTCCCTTCCGGCGCATCAGGTATAACCAGCGGGCCGCGCCATCCAGGCGCTGCGACCGCAGGATGTCGAATCTGCGGCCGCAGGCGTCCTCGAAGACGGCTGCGGTGAGTCCGCTGTGCAGGTCCTCCCGGCCGCGCACGATTTTCTTGAACATCGCATCCTCCGGCGCTACAAACTCGATCACGAGTTTGTCCGTTGTCAGATCGGCCGCCAGATCCACGATTCCGTCGAGCGGAATGCGCTCGGTTACCAGCAGGTGGTGGACCACGGCCAGCATCAGCACCGTATCGAAAGCGCCCCGGGCGCGAGCCAGAAACGAGGGATACTCGCTATTGTTCCAGCCGGTCCCCGGCGTGGGGCGCGCCAGGTTTACGACCAGCGGCAGGACGTCCAACCGCTCGGCCGCCGCCTGACGCCACACGTTACCCGCCACCACCGGATCGCAGTCGATGGCGACCACGCGCGCGCCGCCGCGCGCGGCCATGAAACTGAACTTCCCGGTGTTGCAGCCCACGTCGAGAACCTGCTTCGGGCGGGACGCGGCAAGGCTCTCCTCCACAAAACGCTCTTTGGCGGCGAACTGTTCGGGCGCGTAGCTGTTCGCCTCCATGTAGCCGCTCCACGCCGACCGCGCATCGGCCTTCGGGGCCGCCGCCCGCAACTGCCGCTGAAGGCCCTTCAACAGAGCCGTGAGAATGAACTTCGCCCGTTCCGCGTCGGGCAGCGCCCTCTTCCGGTAAATCGAATCGTCCTGCCGGTGGCGCAAGGCCAGCCATACCGGCATCGAGACCAGCGAGAAAAACGGCGGCCGCATCCGCTTCAGAGGCCCCAGCCAGGCGTAAACCTCCTCCGGCTCCAGCCCGTCGCGCCGCGCGAGCAGCGCCTGATCCAGCGCCAGGCCCAAATGCCGGTTCGCCAGCAAGGGCAGCAGGAACGTGCGCACGAACTGGGCGTATGCCAGCCAGGCCGGGTCGCCCGGATCGCGGCGCTCGAACGAAAGGACGTCGATGAAGACCGGCTGAGGACCGCGGAAGAGGATGTTGTACGGAGTCGCGTCCTTCAGGCCCAGCGATTCCGGAAGCAGGCCGAGCGCCAACTCCAGCGTCAGAGCGGCAGCCCGGTGGAGCATTTCAGGCGGCCATTCATAGGGAAAACTCGGGAACGGAATTCGTTCATGTTCAAGGATGACTTCGCCGCCGATCCTCGCGTATAAGCCGGCGATCTCCGGAGCCTGGAGCAGTTCGCGCTTCTCCGCGTCGCCCGGCGCAGCCGTGCGAATCAAGGCGCCGGCGCTGGCCCATTTGGCGGCGCAGCCGGAGGCCAGAAAAGCCTTCAGATCCGCCATTCCGGCGGCGTTCACGATGCGGAAGATACGGCCGTTCCAGGCGAACAAGACGCCGTTTGGATCGCGGAAGGAGGAAACGAGTGAAAACTCGGCGGTTTGTGCGGGGCCCCCCATGGCAGTCTTGCCACAGTCTTCTGAAACCCGATTGTAGCATCTTCAGGAGAAGAACCGGCTTCGGACGGCGCTGCTAAGCGTCTGCCGGCGGGGTTCAGGCGCGGCTTTACTTGGGGAGCGCCGGCTCGCCCGGGCCGGCGGCCGCGCCGTTCCCTCGCGCGGCGGCTTTGGCCTTCAACCGCGTGATCAGGCAGATGAGGAGCACGCCCACCAGCGTGAAGGAAGTGAGCCGGTACGCGTCCAGCAGCGGACCGGCTTGGCGGGTCACGCTGTAAACCTGCAACACATAGGCCGAGAAACCGACCGAAAGGACAAGAAGGTAAACCGCCGATTCCCACGTGAAGAGATAAGCCGTCAAAGCGACGCCGACCAGAAGAACATCGTTGAAACGCGGTATCGGCTCCGTGTGGAAAATCGTTAGAACCAGCGGCGAAACTACCAGCGCATAACAGGTGGCAAACAGGAAGCCCATGGAACGTTCGGAACGTACTCCGAGGTGTCGCCGAATCCACGTCGTCACGCGCCGGAAATAGAACAGCGATCCAATGACGCTGGCAGCGGCCAACTGCCATAGCATGGCGCCCGAGCCTGGATCGACATAGGCGCTGGCCTTTTTTACGCTTGCCAGCAGCAGGATCGCCGCGGAAACGACAGCCGGCCAGGACTTGCGTTGTTGGGACACTATACGGAATTCTATCATCCGGGCCCGAATTGCCGCAATCCGCCAATTCCCCTGGCCCGACTCGATTCGGGCGTCCCGTACTAAGGTAAATGGGATGTACGCTACACCATCACCGCGTTAGTCCTCGCTCCCAGCAGCTTGGTCTCGATCGCGTACCGCTCCAACTCGTCGCGGAACCTCGGATCGGCGATCGCGATCATGGCTTCCGCCCGCTCGCGAAGGCACTTGCCGTGCAGGTACGCGGCGCCGTGCTCGGTGATTACCCAATGGACATCGCCGCGCGAGGTCACCGCGGCCGCCCCCGGCCGCAACGTCGGCACGATGCGCGAGACGGCGCCGTTCTTAGCCGTCGATGGCAGGGCTATCACCGGCAGCCCGCCCTTCGAGCGCGCCGCGCCGCGGATGAAATCCACCTGCCCGCCGATGCCGCTGAACGGCGTGGGGCCGATGGAATCGGAACAGACCTGTCCCGTGAGGTCCACTTCGATCGCCGAATTGATCGCCACCATCCGGTCGTTTTGGGCGATGACGAAGGGGTCGTTCACATACTCGGTGCGCCGGAACTCGAACATCGGGTTGTTGTCGAGGAAATCGAACAGCCGCTTGCTGCCCAGCGCAAAACCCGCCACCGCCTTGCCCCGGTGCAGCGTCTTGCGCGCGTTGTCGATGACCCCGGCCTCGATCAGGTCCACCACGCCGTCGGGGACCATTTCACTGTGAATCCCCAGGTTCTTGTGGCCGCCCAGCATCCCCAGCATGGCCTCCGGAAGCCCGCCGATGCCGGTCTGCAACACCGCCCCGTCGGGAATCAGGTTGGCGAGGCGCCGCGCGATGGCGCGGTGCGCGTCCGTGATCTCGTGGCTCTTGTATTCCACCAGCGGGTGCGAAGCCTCGGTGAACGCGTGAACGCGGCTCACGTGCACGAAGGAATCGCCGAACGTTCGCGGCGCCTGGTCGTTGATCTCCACGATCACGTGACGCGCCTGGTCGATCACCGCGTGTGTGATGTCGATGCTGGTTCCCAGGCTCACGTAGCCGTGCCGGTCCGGGGGAGTGCATTGCAGCAGGGCTACGTCGATGGGAAGATCGCCGGAGCGGATCAGACCCTCGATTTCATGCAGAAATATGGGCGTGTAGTCGGCCCGCCCCTCCTGCGCCGCCTGCCGGACGTTGCCCGCCAGGAATAGACTCCGGTGGCGGAAATGGCCCTCGTACTGGGGATCGACGTAGGCCGCCCGGCCAAATGTCGCCATGTGGAGGATTTCTACATTCCGCAACTCGGAAGCCCGCCGGACCAGCGCATTCACCAGGATCTCAGGCTCGGCGCAGCCGTTGTGGACGTACACGCGCTGGCCGGACCGCACCACCGACACCGCTTCTTCGGGAGTCGTGAGTCGCGAACGGTAGTCGTTTGCCATTAGGCACCTCTCACACGTGGTGGCTACAACCACCCTATGAATATAATCGGATCATTTGGCAAAAAATGCAATCCCCCTTTGGCATGAATTACAATCACGGATCAATGCTCAGGTATGCGATTCTGTTTCTGGCGTTCTCGCCAGTCTTTGCCCAAGCCCAGAAGAAACCCATCACCCTGGAAACGCTGCCCCAAGGGGGCGGCCGTGGGGCCGCGGCAAACGCCCCCGCCGTGTGGGCCCCGGACGGCCGCAGCTTCCTGTTGCGCCAGCCAGGCAAGCTCGCGGTCTACGACCCCGCCGCCAAGACCACCAAGGACTTGATCTCGACTGCGGACATCGAAGCGGCCGCAACAAGAGTACCGGCCGGCGACGGGCCGTTCGAGTGGCAGAACCGCCGCGAACGCTCCGGCGGCCTTCAGTTCTCGGCCTCCGGGAAGGAGTTGCTCTACCCGTCCAACGGAGACCTGTTCCTGATCCACATCGATACCGGCAAGTGGGATCAGCTCACCAGGACGCCCGTCGCCGAAGCCGATCCCAAGCTCTCGCCGGACGGCAAGACCGTCGCGTTCCGCCGGGGCTGGGACCTCTACACGGTGGACGCCGCCTCGGGCCAGGAGACGCGCCTCACCCGCAACGGGACCGAAACGCTGCGCAACGGCGCGCCGGACTGGGTCTATCCCGAAGAGCTGGAACTCGGCACGGCGTTCTGGTGGTCGCCGGATTCGAAATCCATCGCCTACCTCCAGTTCGACGTCGGCCGCGAGCCGCTTTTTCCGCATGAAGACCTGCTGCGCACGCGCGCGCTCTATGAGCCTCAGCGCTATCCGCAGGCGGGCGAAAACAACGCCGACGTGCGTCTGGGCGTGGTCCCGGCAGCCGGCGGCGCAACCCGGTGGCTGGAGACCGGGGACTCGCGCAATGCCTGGTTGATCGCCCGGGCCGGCTGGATGCCCGATTCCAAGAACGTCTACGCGATTCGCCTCAGCCGCGTCCAGAACCGGCTCGATATGCTATCCGTAAACGTGGAATCCGGCGAGCCGTCCGCCGTGTTCCGGGAGTCCGACCCCTACTGGATCAACCTCTCGGGCGACGTCCGATGTGTGAACGCTGGCCAGGAGTTCCTGTGGACCAGCGAGCGCGACGGCTACCGTCATATCTACCTCTACTCGATCGATGGCAAGCGCGTGCGGCAGTTGACCAAGGGATCCTGGGAGGTAACCGCCATCGACGGCGTGGACGAGGACAGCGGGCGCGTGTTCTACACCTCGAGCGAGGCCGCCCCCCTGGAGCGCCACCTCTACAGCATCAGGCTCAATGGCGGGGACAAGCGCCGCCTCTCCAAGGAACCCGGCACGCATAGCATCGCCATGGGGCCGACCGGCGCCTACTATCTCGACACGTACTCAAGCCTCGAATCGCCGCCGCGCGTGGTGCTGCACTCGGGCGACGGCGTGGAACTGGGCGTGTATCGCGAGGCCGACCGCACTCAGGCGGACCAGTTCGAGATCCTGCCCGCGGAGATCGTGTCGTTCAAGACCGCGGACGGCGTCGAGCTTCACGGCCGCCTCATCAAGCCCGCCGTATTTCAAGCGGGCAGGAAGTACCCCATGGTGGTGACGGTGTACGGAGGGCCGGGCGTGGCGCTGCCGATTCACAATTCGTGGTCGGGCGCCGATCTCGACCAGGTCTACGCGCAGCATGGATACGTGGTGTGGCAGTCGGAGAACCGCGGCGGGATGGGGCGCGGGCACGCCTTCGAGACCGGCATCTATCACAACCTGGGCGTGACCGAACTGGCCGACCAGGTGGCGGGCGTGAAGTATGTCATCTCACTCGGCTTTGTGGATCCCGAGCGCGTCGGCATCCATGGCTGGAGCTACGGCGGATTCATGACGGCGAACGCGCTGCTGAACGCCCCGGACGTGTTCCGCTGCGGCGTGGCCGGCGCGCCGGTGACCAACTGGCTCAACTACGACAGCATATACACCGAGCGATACATGGGTCTGCCGGAGGACAACCCGGACGGCTACAAGAACACCGCGCTACCCGCGAAAGCCGCCAACCTGAAGGGCCGCCTCATGATCATGCACAACTTCGAGGACGACAACGTGTTGTTCCAGAACACGCTTCAGCTCGCCAGCGCGCTCGAACAGGCCGGCAAGATCTTCGATTTTGTCCTCTACCCCCAGAAAACGCACGGCGTGAGCGGCCCGCTAACCCGCCAGATGAACGCGACCATGCTGGAGTTCTTCGACCGGTGGTTGAAGTAGGAGTCTACTCGAGGATATGGAATGAGTAGACCTTCCCCAAGCGGCCCATGGTCCCGGTCGAGTCGCCTCCGGTCGACCCCAAAAGGCCATACTCCCCAGCTCCGAGGTTGGGCAGGATAATCTGGTAGGTCCGTGGCGCGAGTTTCTTGCTTTCGAACGGCACGAGATCGCGGGTGGCGCCACCTGAACTGTGGATTACGCCGCCTGTCTTGGTCCGGAATTCGCGGGCGTTCTTCCCCTCCCGGAAGCGCAAGAGTTGATACTCGGTGATTGCCACGCCTTCGGGCGCGTACACCAGGATCTCCACTGGAGTCTTCACCGCGGTCTTGCTGTGGGGACCGTCCACGTTTCCGTTGACATCCCCCTTTACGATGCCATCCGTGGCGAGCGTCTTCAGAAAGCCACCCGACTTGTAGTTGACGATCTCCGGCGGAAGATCCACCCAATCGCCGTTCTTCTTGTAGTAGACGCCAACCTCCGGAACAAGACCGCCGGCTGGGGCGTTGGCCGCCGCCGCGGGCGCAGCGACCGTAGCCGGCGAGGCCATTCGTTCGACCATCGCGGCGATGACCTTGTCGCTCAATCCGGCGCTCTTCAAAGCGATGAGATCGTCCGGACCCGTCGTAAAGCTCGCCGGCTGCGACTTAATCGTACTCAGTACGACGCCCTCGCCCAGACCGGCTTTCACCATCTTGATAACCGCGTCGTTCGTGAGCGCCGTCTGCGCGAGCACGACCGCCGCCAACAGAAAGAACAGAAATGCACTCTTCAACCGCACACTCGCCTCCGACTGCTGAAGTATAAGCAGTTCTAGGGCAGTGTACACCTCGTTGCGATCAGACGCAACGTGGCCCCGACCGCATCGTCGAGGCGGCTGCTCACTGGCGGCGAAAGTTCCGCGCCGAGCGAGAAATCCGCGCCGGCAACGGATATCATGACGGCTTCGGCAGCGCGGCCGTAGAGAGCGCGGGCGCCGGCCACCAGGGCTTCGGGGGTGGCGTAATGGGTGAAGGTGGCGGCGCCGGCTTGCGGTTCAATGCGCCGCTCGATCAGGGCGCCGGGCTCGTGGCCCTCGCAGGCATCGACAAATATCACGAGCGCGGCGGCGCCGATCGGGTCCATCAGCTCCGGGGTGAGCTGGTGGACGGTGAGGATCTCGATCTCCCGATCGGCGACGATGTCGCGAAGGCGCTCGGTCACCCGCCAGCCGAAGGCGTCGTCGCCGCGCAACGGGTTGCCGTAGCCGATGATGAGGATGCGGGACATGATTTTTCAACAAAGCCGATGCAGCCCGAAGGACGAAAGAGAATAGCCCACGGCGTGAGCCGTGGGATCGAAGGCATAAGTCGTTTAGCCCCGCACGGGGCGTAAGAAACCGCGGATTCTTGCGCCCCTACAGGGCTGCGTTCTTCCGCGACGGGGACCCGTGGCTTGCGCCATGGGCTATTCTCTTTCGTCCTTCGGACTCCGGGCGGGCAGCCGCCGCGACTTGACGCTTCCAGCCAACATTTCCGTTCTCGACTCCGCGGCCGGGCTCTGCCCGGCTGATGCCGCCGGAAGGCGTCATCGCAGGCCAAAAGGCCTGGCCCCACAATCAGTTCCTCTGCGTATCCAGCAATTCGCCGTCGTGGCTGCGCAACTGCACTTCCAGGGCCAGGCGGCCGTCGGCGTGGGTGGAACAGCTCAGGCACGGGTCGAAGGTGCGGATCACGGCCTCGACGCGGTTCAGCATGCCTTCGGTGAGCTTGTTGCCGCGCACGAAATGGCGCGCGACTTGCAGCACGCCGCGGTTCATGGCGGCGTGGTTGTGGCCGGTGGCGATGATCAGGTTGGCCCAGGTGATCAGGCCGTCGCGATCCACCTTGTAGTGGTGAATCAGCGTGCCGCGGGGGGCTTCCGCGACGCCCACGCCCTCGGAGTTGTTGGCGTTGGCGATGGCGCGCACGTTGGTATCGAGAATGTCCGGGGCGTTCAGCAACTGCTCGATCTTCTCCAGGCCGAACGCGATCTCGACGAGGCGCGCGTAATGGTAATGGAAGGAGCTGAGCACGGCGCCGCGGTCCAGCTCGCGGAACTCGGCCCATTCCTGGCTGGCGCGCGGCGTATCGCAGCCGTCGACGATGTTGAGCCGGGCGAGCGGGCCGACGCGGTACACGCCCTCGGGATAGCCGAGCGGCTTGTAGAAGCTGGTCTTGAGGTACGTCCAGGGATGCGCCATCTCGGCGATGTAGTTGGCGTAGTCGGCGCCATCGACGCCGTCCTGCACGATGTGGCCGCCGGCGTCGAGGAAACGCAGCTTGCCGTCGTAGTGTTCGAGGTTGCCGTTGGGGCCAACCAAGCCCATGAACAGCGTCGGAGCGTTGGCGAAGGTGCGGATCTCTTCGCGAAAGCGCTCCATCTCGGACTTGAACCAGTCGAGCGTCCGCTGGGCGATGCCGAGAGCCTCCGGGATGGCTTCCAGGATCCGATCGCGGTTGGCGGCGCTCAGCGGCTCGGTGACGCCGCCGGGGACCACCCATGCCGGATGGATGCGCTTGCCGGCGAGCCATTCGATGATCTGCTGGCCGAACTGCCGCAGGCGGACGCCGTCCTTGGCGATGGCGGGGAACTTCTCCGCCACGCCGAAAATGTTGCGTTTTGCGGGGTCGCTATCCATGCCCAGCAGCAGGTCCGGCGAGGACAGGTAGAAGAAGCTGAGCGCGTGGGACTGCACGAGCTGCGCCAGGTTCAAAATGCGCCGCAGCCGCGCGGCGTTTTCGGGGATGCGCACCGCCAGGATCGCGTCGCAAGCCTTGGCCGAGGCGACCAGATGGCTCACCGGGCAGATTCCGCAGATGCGGGCCATCAACGAGGGCATTTCGTAAAACGGCCGGCCCTCGCAGAACTTCTCGAACCCGCGGAACTGCGTCACGTGGAAATAGGCCTCTTCCACGCGGCCCTTCTCGTCGAGGTGCAGCGAGATCTTGGAATGGCCCTCGATGCGGGTGACGGGATCGATTACGATTTTTTGCCTTGGCATGATCTTATCCGAATTTCGCGGCCGGGTTGACCGCCTTCCCTTCGACCAGCTCGCTCAGCACGGAGAAAATGAGGTCCGCCGAGGGCGGGCACCCGGGGATAAACACGTCCACGGGCACCACTTCGTGTACCGGCCTGACGGCGGAAAGAAGGGGCGGAACGATTTCGCGCGGGATCTGCGGATCGAGGGCGGTGTTCTCCAGATACGCGCGGCGCAGCACCGCGTCGGGGCCGAACTGGTTGCGCATGGCCGGCACGTTGCCGGTGACGGCGCAATCGCCGAGCGAGATGAGCAGCTTGGTGCGCGCGCGGACCATCTTGATCCGATGCAGGTCCTCCTCGCTCGAAATGGCGCCTTCCACCAGCGTCACATCCACGTCCTTGGGAAACTCCTTGGGATCCACCAGAGGTCCCCAGACGACGGTCACGCGTTGGGCCAGCTCAATCAGGCGCTCGTCGGTATCGAGCAGGGACATGTGGCAGCCGGAGCAGCCGTCCAGCCACACGGTGGCCATGCGGACTTTCTCGGGTTCAGGCTTGGCAGGCGGAAGCGCCTGCCCCACTTTGTCGCTCATCTCCGGCCCTCCCGCATCAGCGTCAGGTACGGCAGGAACTGTCTGCGTTTGGACATTTCGGCCACCGACTTTCCTTTCTCCGAGAGCGCGCCGGTGGGACACACCTGCACGCACTTGCCGCACCCGGTGCAACTCTCCGATTTGCCCCAGGGCTGCGCCAGGTCCGTGATGACGCGGCAGTCCACGCCGCGCGACATGATGTCCCAGGTGTGCGCCCCTTCGATTTCGTCGCACACGCGCACGCAGCGGGCGCAGAGAATGCAGCGGTTGTGGTCCACCACAAAGCGCTCGTGGGAAGCGTCCACGGGGAGGCGGGGGTACTGGTAGGGGAAGTGGACGTGCGTCATACCGAGGCGCAGCGCCAGCGATTGCAGGTCGCAATGGCCGTTGACGACGCAGACCGAGCAGACATGGTTGCGCTCGGCGAAGAGCAGCTCGAGGATGCCGCGGCGATAGCGGTCCAGCCGCTCGGAATTCACCGCGACCTCCATGCCTTCGGCGACGCGGGTGACGCAGGCGGGCAACAACCCCCGCGCGCCTTTCACCTCGACCAGGCACAACCGGCAGGCGCCCACAGTGGACAGTCCGGGGAGGTCGCAGAGCGTGGGAATGAAGATGCCGTTCTCAGTCGCCACCTCGAGAATGGTCTGGTCCTCGCGGGCGCCGACCTCGCGGCCGTCGATGGTCAGGGTCTTGACTCGAACCGGAGCTTTGGCGCTCATTGGGCCGCCTCCTTCCCGTTCCTGTTGGCGCCTTGACAGACTCCGGCCGGGCAGCCGCGGCCTTCGATATGCGAATCGTACTCATCGCGGAAATTCGCCAGGGTGGTAAGCACGGGGGTCGGCGCGCCCTGCCCGAGGCCGCAGAGGCTGGTGTTGCGCACCAGATCGCAGAGTTCTTCGAGCAGTGCCAGGTCGGCGGGAGAAGCCTCGCCGTTGGTGATCTTTTGGAGGATGGAGTGCATCTGCTGGGTCCCCGCGCGGCAGGGAACGCACTTGCCGCAGGATTCGCTCATGCAGAATTCCATGAAGTACTTGGCCACATCGACCATGCAGGAGGTTTCGTCCATGACGATCATGCCGCCGGAGCCCATCATGGAACCGACGCCCTTGAGGGACTCGTAATCCACGGGCAGATCCATGTGCCGCTCGGGGATGCAGCCGCCGGAAGGACCGCCGGTCTGGACGGCCTTGCAGCGCTTGCCGTCCGGGATGCCGCCGCCGATTTCCTGGACGACTTCGCGCAGGGTGATGCCCATGGGCACTTCGATGAGGCCGGTGTTGGTGACGCGGCCGGCCAGGGCGAACACCTTGGTCCCCTTGCTCTTCTCGGTTCCGATGGAGGCGAACCAGGCGGCGCCGTTGCGGATGATGGGCGCGACGTTGGCGAAGGTCTCGACGTTGTTGATGAGGGTGGGGCAATCCCACAGGCCGCTTTCGGCGGGATACGGGGGGCGGGGCCTGGGCGTTCCGCGCTTGCCTTCGATGGAAGCGATGAGCGCGGTCTCCTCGCCGCAGACGAAGGCCCCGGCGCCGAGCCGTATGTCGATGTGGAAGCTGAAGCGCGAGCCGCAGATATCGTTGCCGAGAAGCCCCAGCCGGGTGGCCTGGCGGATGGCGGTTTTCAGGTGGCTCACGGCCAGCGGGTATTCGGCGCGGACGTAGATGTAGCCCTTCTGCGCGCCCACGGCATAGGCGGCGATGGCCATGCCTTCGAGCACGCGGTGGGGGTCGCTTTCGAGGACCGCGCGGTCCATGAACGCGCCGGGATCGCCTTCATCGGCGTTGCAGACGACGTACTTTTCCTGCTCGCCGGTCTTGGCGACGGTGCTCCACTTGAGCCCGGTGGGATAGCCCGCGCCGCCGCGCCCGCGCAAGCCGGACTTGATGACCTCGTCGACCACCTGCCGCGGGCTCATCTCGCCGATGACGCCGACCAGCGCGCGGTAGCCATCGTGGGCGATGTAATCTTCGATGCGCTCGGGATCGATCTTGCCGGAGTTCTCGAGCACGATCTTCTTCTGGCGCTCGAAGAAGGGCACGTTGGTGGGGCATTCGGCGGGCCCGCCGGCGCCGGTGTCCAGGCTGCCCACGATATCGGGGGCCTCTTCCGGAGTGACGCCGGCGTACATTTTGCCATCGCTTTCGACGGAAACCAGCGGGCCGGCGCTGCAAAGCCCCATGCAGCCCACGCCCTTCACCAGCACCTCGCTCTTCATGCCGGATTCGACGACTTCCTTCTGAATGGCGTCGCGGACCAGGTCGCCGCCGGAGGAGAGACAACCGGCGGCGATGCAGACGCACACGTGGTGCTGGTATTTCTTCTGGGCCTCGCGCTCGGCTTCGGCGATCTTACGAAGTTCCTCAATGGTCATGGCGGATGCCTTTCTCGATGCGTCCGAGCATCTCCCCAGGGCTAACCTTGCCCAGGACCGCGCCATCCATCACCACGGCCGGAGCAAGGCCGCAGGATCCGAGGCAGCGCGCCGTGAGCAGGGAAAGCTCATTATCGGGCGTGGTTTCGCCGGGCTTGACGCCGTAGGTTTTGTCGATGGCGGCGAGCAAAGCGGGAGCGCCCTTGATGTAGCACGCGGTCCCGGTACACACCACGCAGGCGTGCTTTCCTTTGGGCTTGAGCGTAAAGAAGTGATAGAAGGTGGCGGCGCCGTAGACGCGGCTGAGAGGAACGCGCAGGGTCGTGGCGACGAAGCGCAGGGCGTTGTCGTCGAGGTACCCGAAGCACTCCTGCACGGTGTGCAGCGTCTCGATGAGGGCGTGCGGTTCACGCCCGTGGCGGCGCGCCGTGGCTTCGACGATCTTCCATCGTTTATCGTCCGAGGGCAATTGTGGCGGGCCAAGGTACGTCAGCATGGGAACAATGGAAGTAGCAGTTGTGCTTCCAGACTGCTGTGTGTGGAATATCAACAACTTGGGCGGCGGCGACCATCGAAAGCAGCGGGGAATGGCGCAATCTGGCGGGCCAAAAGCCGCACATTTTCAGCGACTTACATTTCCGCGAGGTGTGGTGTTCGTCAACAACTGGCGCAGATACACTTCGGGCTGGAGGATATGGACGAGCAGGGAACGCAAGAAGGCAGACCACGAAAAACGATGGTCCGCCCCACTGGGCACACTTAGGGCTTGGAGGACATGGACGGGCGGAGGTTGCCCGACTTGGCAGGCGAAACCGCCTGCCCCACCAAGCACACTTCGGGCTTGGAGGCTGCCCCACGCAGGGTCGGGCATGCCCGACCCCTACGGGGATGGGCATGTTGAAAACTTCGTTGCGGCGGCCGGGGCTCTCGGACTTTTCGCCGTGCGTCACCGGCCGCCAATGGTTTGGAC